>NZ_JBTNSY010000015.1:0-177590 GCF_054515735.1 Mycobacterium sp. ML4 | reverse complement strand
CTCCGTCCCGCTAGCCGGTCGACGTCGACCACCTCACCCCGGTTGATGCTCACCCAGTCGCGCCCGTCCAAGTACGGCCGCAGACTGCGGCCGATGAGCTCAGCGTCTGCCGGCGTCTTGGGGCGCTGCAACTCGTAGACATGCGGCAGCTCGGCCATCCCCGTGACAACGTTCCACAGCTTCAACGCGTCCGGTCCCGCCGGCGGATCCACCAACACCGGCCCGAACAGACACTGCCCGCCGGCGAAAAACAGTGTGGGAACACCGTATCCGCTGGCGTCGACGACGCGCTGGTGTTCGGCGCGAACCTCGTCATGGGTCGTGGGATCCGCCAGCGCGGCGTCGAGCACGTCAGCAGCACAACCGATCTCGACAAGAAGACGCCGGGCGACAACGGGGTCGTGCGGCTTGCCGCCCAGGTCGTGCAGTTCGTGGCCGATGGCGGCGTACCAGCGGTCGAGCAGCGCCATATCGGTGCGTCGCAACAGAGCCCCGATCCGCATCAGCGACCAGCCGTAGGACCAGTCGCGTTCCCACGGGTGCTTCTTGCCTTCGACGCGGTTGATCTCCTCCAGACTGAAGAACCGCCAGTTGATCGCGATGCCGACCTGTTCGCGGACGTCGCGGATCCACACCGACGTCTGGTAGGCGAAAGGACACATCGGATCGAAATGAAAGTCCACCGTCGTCATCGCGGGACTCCTCTCTGGGAACAATGAACGATCCCGGCCGGCGCGGCGCTACTGCACCGTGACATTCGCGGTGAATGTGCACGTTGGCGCGGCATCGCCCACCACGCTGCCGTAACCGGCGACGATTGTGGTTTTCCCGGCCTTCAGCGCCGTGAATCGCCAGACCTCGGTACCGGGCGCTCCCATCCGGTCGGTGTTCGCCCGCACGTACTCATGGCTGGTTTGTTTGAGCAGCGTGGGATCAGCCACCTTCGGATCGGCGGTCCATCGGAACGGGGTGCTGTGATTGGAGCCCAGCGACAACTGCAGCGTGTCGCCGACCGCGAGGGTGACGTCGCGGGTGATTGTGCTCTGACTCAGCACCTCGTCCATGGAAACTTCGATGGTTTTAGTCGCCGCCTTGCTCGGGCTCGAACACCCCACAAGCATGACGAACGCAGCAAGGACGGCCAGCGTCTTGACCTTCATCAGTGCACAATAGCCCGCGCCAAGCCAGTGTGCGCTGACGGCTTGCGTGCGCGCTGACAGCAGAATTACCTTCTATATCCCGCCCTGTGCGCACCCGCGGAATCCGGCCCATATACACCCGCGCCAGCAAACTGTCCTGTAACTTACTGGCGTGTTTGGCATCATTCGGCCCTGCCGTCACCGGCTCGGCAGCGAACTCACCGCGGCGTGGCGCGCCCAGTTGTGCGGCCTGTGTCTGACGTTGCGCGACGATTACGGCCAAGCAGCGCGAATCGCGACCAACTATGACGGCCTGATCGTGTCGCTGTTGGTCGAAGCGCAAACGGACGCACAGCCGACGCGCCGCACCGCCGGCCCGTGCCCGCTGCGCGGCATGAAGCGCGCCGATGTGGCGATCGGCGAATGCGTACGACTGGCCGCGGTGGTGTCGTTGGCGCTGGCCGCCGCCAAGGTCCGCGACCATGTCGACGATCGCGACGGCCTCGTCGGGGTAGCGGCCGTGCGTCCCACCGCGCGACGCCTCGCCGAACGCTGGGTGCGCCGCGGCACCGACACCGGACACGCACTGGGTTTCGACGCCGGCGTGCTGGTTGCCGCGATGGACCGCCAGACCGAGGTGGAAGCATCAGCGGGCCCGGGCGACTCGCTGCTCGCCGTCACCGAACCCACCGAGACCGCCGTCGCCGCCGCGTTCGCGCACACCGCCGTACTTGCCGGGCGCCCCGCCAATCAGGCGCCGCTGCGTGAGATCGGCCAGCTGTTCGGCCGGGTCGCGCACCTGCTCGACGCTGTCGAAGACTACCGCGACGATGTCGCGCACGGGAAGTGGAATCCGTTGGCCGCCACCGGAACACCCGTCAGCCAAGTGCGCACCCGGTGCGACGATGCGGTGCTCGGTATCCAGCTGGCGCTCGCCGACGTCGACTTCACCGACGGGCGGCTGCCCACAAGGCTGTTGACCAAAGAGCTGAGGCGCTCCGTCTCGCGCACCTTCAACAACTACCCCAATCAACCCTCCGGCACGCCGCACGGACAGCAGGACGGCATCAATTTCGGCGGCTACCCCGGGGTGCCCGGCGAGATCCCGCCCGGTCAGCTACCGCCGGAGCCGCAGCGTAAACAGACCTGCTGGGACACCTGCACCGACGCCTGCTGCTGCGAGTGTGAATGCGACTGCTGTTGCGACACCTGCTGCGAGGGCGACGGCTGCTGCTGCGACTGCGGGGACTGCTGCGACTGCAACTGAGACACCAGCCGCCGCGCCGAACGCTTGACCCTACGCAAGGATGGGACAGGTGTTCGCGCTTGTCCTCATCGTTGCGCTCGTTACCACCGTGGTCCTGGGCACGCTCCTGGGGCGCCGCTTCCGCGTCGGTCCCCCGGTGCTGCTCATCTTCCTCGGCACCCTGCTCGGCCTCATCCCGCGGTTCGCCCACGTCCACATCGAAGGCGAGCTGGTACTACTGCTGTTTCTGCCGGCGATCCTGTACTGGGAGAGCCTGAATACCAGCTTCCGCGAGATCAAAGCCAACATAGGGGTCATCGTGATGACCAGCATCGGCCTGGTCATCGCGACGGCCTTCGCGGTGTCCTGGACGGCCCGGGCAATGGGCATGGAATCCCACGCGGCCGCGGTGCTGGGTGCAGTCCTCTCACCCACTGACGCCGCCGCGGTCGCCGGCCTGGCGAAAAAGTTGCCCCGACGGTCACTGACCGTGCTGCGCGGCGAGAGCCTCATCAATGACGGCACCGCGCTGGTGCTGTTCGGCGTCACCGTGTCGGTCGCGGTCGGCGGCAGCGAAGTCGGACCACTGGCCCTCACCCTGCGGTTCGTCTATTCCTACCTGGGCGGCATCCTCGCCGGGCTGATCGTCGGTGGCTTGGTGACCCTGTTGCGCCGCCGTATCGACGCGCCGCTGGAAGAAGGTGCGCTCAGCCTGCTGACGCCGTTCGCGGCGTTCCTGCTCGCCGAGTCAACCCATTGCAGCGGCGTGGTCGCGGTGCTGGTGTCCGCCCTGATGCTCACCTATGTCGGCCCCCGCGTCATCCGGGCCCGCTCGCGATTGCAGTCCTTCGCGTTCTGGGACATCACGACATTCCTGCTCAATGGCTCGCTGTGGGTGTTCGTCGGCGTCCAGATACCCAACGCGATGCACGGAATCGCCAACGTAGCGGGCGGAATTCGGCATGCCACCTACCTGGCTCTGGCCGTGACGGGCGTAGTGGTCGCGACCCGATTCGCGTGGGTGGAACTCACCACCGTGCTGGGTCTGGCCATCGACCGAACCACCCACCGGCCCACCCGCCACGTCCCCTTCCGCCAACGCAGCGTGACCTGCTGGGCCGGGTTCCGCGGCGCGGTCTCGCTGGCCGCGGCGTTGGCGGTCCCACTGGAGACGCACAGCGGCGCCCCCTTCCCGGACCGCAGCATGATCATCTTCGTGGTGTCCGTGGTGATTCTGGTGACCGTCCTGGTCCAGGGCAGCACGCTGCCCATCGTCGTCCGATGGGCACGACTGCCCGAAGACGTCGCCCACGCCGAGGAGGTGCAACTGGCCCGCACCCGCGGCGCCGAAGTCGCGCTGCAGGCACTGCCCGAGGTCGCCGCCGAAGTCGGGGTCGGCCCCAAGCTGATGGCTCGACTGCAGAAGGAATACGAGGAGAAGGCCCGCCTGGCGGAAGCCGACGGTGACGACTCCGACGGCAGCAACCACCTCGCCGAGGCCCGGGACAAGATCCGCGAGGTGCACCTTCGGGTCCTCGAACGCAAGCGACAGGCGATCACCGAGCTCCGGGATCAGCGGCGCATTGACGACATCGTGCTGCGGGAGATCCAGCAGACCATGGACCTGGAAGAGGTGCGGCTGCTCGGCCCCGCGGACGTGGAATAGAGGTATCCGACATGGCTGACGAACACACCCGCGTGGTGATCTCCGGCGCCGGGCCCACGGCCTGATGCTGGCCGGCGAGCCGCCCTGTTGGCCGGGTCCGACGTGCACTATCACGTCGGGGGTGAACATCCGCTGTCGGGCCGGCTGGTCCCCGACCTGACGCTGGACGACGGGCGGCGCGTCGCCGAACTGCTGCACGAGGCACGTCCGGTATTGCTCGACGTCGGCGGGTTCGGGCTGCGCAGGCGGCCCGCGTAATGGCACCACCGTGTCGACATGGTGCACGCAAACTGACCGACCCGCCCGCCGCTGCGATGCTAATCCGGCCGGACGGTTACATCGCTTGGGCCACGGACGAATTCGGATCCAGTGACGCGCTGCACGCGGCGCTGCGTCGCTGGTTCGGGTACCGTCCTTGACGTGACCGCCGTGCGCAGCGCGCAGAAAATCGTCGACGTGCTTTCCGCGCAAGGCGTGCAGTACGTATTCGGTGTGCCGGGCGCCAAGATCGACGCCGTCTACGACGCCCTACTCGACGGCGGGCCCGAGGTGGTGGTCTGCCGGCACGAACAGAACGCCGCGTTCATGGCCGCCGCGGTCGGCCGCCTCACCGGTGTCCCCGGTGTGGTCGTGGTGACCTCCGGGCCGGGCACCACGAATCTGGCCACCGGCCTGCTCACCGCCAATACCGAGCAGGATCCAGTGGTCGCGCTGTGCGGTGCGGTGCAGCGTGAGGACCGGCTCAAGCGCACCCACCAGTCGATGGACGCCGCGGCGATGCTGCGGACCGTCACCAAGTTCACCGGCGAGATCGACCATCCCGACAATGCCGCCGAAGCCACTGTGGCGGCGTTCCGCGCGGCAAGAACCGAGCCGTGCGGCGCCGCAGCGGTCGTGCTGCCCGCAGACGTATTGGCCGCCCCGACCACCGCGGGCATCACCGCCGCGCTGCCGATTCCGCCGCTGGCGGCCGCACCCGCGCGCCTGATCGCGCACGCGGCCGAGTTGATTCGCCACGCGCACCGCCCCGCCTTACTGGTCGGTATCCGCGGTGCCGACCCACAGACCTGCACGGCGCTGCGAAACCTCGTGGCCGCAACCGGTTTGCCCGTCGTCGAGACCTTTCAAGCCGCCGGTGTGATCTCCCGCGAACTGGAAGACTCCTTTCTGGGCCGGGTGGGATTGTTCCGCAACCAGCCCGGCGACGTTATCGTGGCGCACGCCGACGTCATTGTCGCGATCGGTTATGACGCAGTGGAATACGACCCGGTGCTGTGGAACGACAACGTCCGGCGCACCGTCATCCATATCGACTCCGTCCCCGCCGACGTGGACAACCACTACCAGCCGACCGTGGAACTGCGCGGCGACAGCGCGGCGACACTCACCGAGCTGACCGACGCCCTGACCGGTATTACGCTGACGACCGGGTACCAAGACGAGATTAATGCGCAGCGAAAAGCTCTGGCAGAGATCGACTCTCACGCAAGCGCTCAGGCTCCACCTGGCCCCGGTCTCAACCCGGTCGCTGTGGTGTTGCGGTTGCGCGAGGAACTCGACGACACCGCCACCATCGCCTGCGACATCGGGTCGGTGTACATCTACATGGCGCGGCACTTCCGGGTATACGAGCCGCGTCGGCTGCTCTTCTCGAACGGTCAACAGACACTCGGCGTCGCCCTGCCCTGGGCGATGGCCGCCTGCCTGGCGCGCCCGGGCACTCCGGTGGTGTCGATATCGGGCGACGGCGGGTTCCTGTTCTCCGCCCAGGAGCTGGAGACCGCCACCAGGTTGGGTTTGACCTTTACCCACATCATCTTCCGCGACAACAGCTACGACATGGTCGGCTTCCAAGAGGAGCTCAAATACGGCCGCAGATCCGGTGTACAGCTGGGGGAGTACGACGTCGTCTGCTACGCCAGGGCATTCGGCGCGCGCGGCTATCGGGCCAGCACTCTCGACGAATTCAGCTCCGTCCTGCGCCAGGCGTTGAGCGAGCCCGGACCGTCATTGATAGACGTGCCGGTGGACTACAGCCACAACGTCGACCTCGCCGCGCACCTCCACGACGACAGCTTCGAATGACCGGCGCGCGAGAACAATTCCGGCGTTGGGCGACAGCGCTTCTCACACACCAACGCGACGCCGAGGTGTACCAGTTCTCCACCATCAGCGCACTGCTGGACGGCGTGTACGACGGTGACGCCACCGTCGCCGACATCCTCGAGCACGGCGACTTCGGCCTGGGCACCTTCAATCACCTCGACGGCGAGATGGTGATCCTTGACGGCGTCTGCTACCGCCTGCGCTCCGACGGCACCGCAACGCGAGCAGCACCGACCGACCGCACCCCCTTCGCAGCGGTCACCCATTTCCGCCGCGACTTTCAGATCGCGATCGTGGAACGTACCGACCGCGCCGGGGTAATCGCTGCCATCGACCAGCGGATCGTCAGCAGCAATCTCATCTACGCCATCCGGGTCACCGGTGACTTCGCGGAGCTACACACCCGCACCGTAATGGAGCAGGAACAGCCCTATCCCCCGTTGACCCGGGCGACCGAAGGACAGGCCGAGACCCGGTTCAGCGACGTGTCGGGCACCTTGGTCGGGTTCCGCACACCCGACTTCGAACAAGGCATTTCCGTCGCGGGTTATCACCTGCACTTCCTCGACGACGAGCGCGCCGCCGGCGGTCACGTCCTGGACTTCACCCTGCGGCGCGGCGACGCCGCCGTCAGCGGGGCCTCGCAACTACACCTGAGCCTGCCCACTTCGGGGGCATTCCTGCAGGCGCGGTTGTCCGCCGATGATATGGGTGAACAGATCGCGAAGACCGAGGGAGACTAGTCCGTACTACACGGAAGTCGCTTGATCCCATGGAAAAACGACGACCGCAACCGGTCCGGTTCGCCGGTGACCGTCAAGCCGGGCACGTTCGGGTAAAGCTCTTCGAGCATCACCCGCAACTCCAGGCGGGCGAGTTGCGCGCCGAGGCAGAAATGCACGCCGCCGCCACCGAACGCCGCGTGCCCGGCCCCTGAACCGGAGACGACGCGGGTGACGTCGAATTCACCGGGCCGGTCGAACACGTCCTCGTCCCGGTTGGCCGACAGGTAATGCATCAGCACCCAGTCACCGGCGGGAATGCGCTGTCCGCGGATCTCGACGTCCCGGGTGACGGTACGCCGGAAGTGCATGACCGGTGTGGCCCAGCGCAGCAGTTCCTCCACCGCCGGTTTGACCGCGTCGGGGTTGCGCGCCAGCAGCGCCTGCTGTTCGGGGTGCTGGGACAGCGCCAAGATGCCGTGGCTCAGAGTGTTTCGGGTGGTCTCGTTTCCCGCGATGGCCAGCAGCAGGAAAAATTCGTTGAGCTGGTCGCGGTTGAGCTTTTCGCCGTCGACCTCGGCGGCCAGAAGAGCCGAGAGGATGTCGTCGGTGAGGCCTTGCGTGCGCCGGTGTTTGACGAGTTGGCCACAGTAGCGGAACATCTCCGCGGCTGCCTGCCCGAGCGCCTCCGGGGTGGGGGCGTAGTCGGGGTCTTCGATGCCGAGCGTGCCGATCGCGTTGCTCCACCGGAACACCTCCATGCGGTCCTCGGCGGGCACCCCGAGCACGTCAGCGATCACCTGCAGCGACATCTCCGCGGAGATGTCGGGCACCGCATCGAACTCGCCCTTGGCTTTGATGTCGTCGACGATGTTGCGGGCGACCTGCCGCATGTGCGGCTCCAAGCGCAGCACGTTGCGGGCTGTGAAGCCCTGGTTGATCAGCTTGCGGTAGTGCACGTGCCGCGGCGGGTCGATGCCCGGCAGCATCGCCGAGGTCGGCGCGGCCTCCACCTCGACCAGGGTGTTGCCCCTGCTGCTGGTGAACGTGTTGGTGTCGCGGCTGACCAGACGGATGTCCGCGTGCCTGGTCAGCAGCCACGCTTGGGGCAGTCCGGACATCTGCACCGGATGAACCGGCGCGTCCGCGCGCAAGCGGGCCATCGCGCCGAACGGGGCACCGGCGACGAAGGTGTCGGGGTTCAGCACTGCCGCGGCATCGCGGTCGGCTTGTGTGTCCTGGTTTTCGACCACCAGCGACCCCAGCTTCGGAACGGTCATGACTGCCCTCCGGAAGTCTTGACACCGGCGATGATCACGTCGAGGCCGGCACGGAATCGCTTGATGGACTGAGGCTTGCCCCGGACCTCGTCCAGACTGACCGACCCTAGTAGGTAGGTGTACAGCACGCTGTGCGCCGCGGCGACAACGGCTTTGGGCACGCCAGACTCGGCCAGCAGCGCTCGGCTGAGCCGGTCCAGCCGGCGGGCCCGCTCGCCGCCGCCGCGAGTCTGCAGGATGCCGGCCACTCCGGGTACCCCGAGCATCACCTCACGGGCGCCACAGTACAACTCGGCAAGCCGCACGTCCCACGGACCGGTCTGCGGGACCGGGATGTCGGCCAGCACCGACTCCGCGAGCAGATCCAGCGCGGCCTGTTTCCCGGGTACGTGGTAATAGACCGACGGCACCGCGGCGCCTAGCTCGGCGGCGAGTTCGCGCATCGTCACCTGTTGCACCCCGACACGGCGCGCCAGCGTGTGCAGGGACGTCACCACCTGCTCCCGGTCGAGCCCGCCGTAGGCGCGTCGCGCGGTCATTCGAGTCATGTTCGAATCGATTCGAGCACTGTTAGAATCTAGCGCGATGAGTGCCGCGGCCGCAAAGTTGTCTCCGAAGTTGTCTCCGAAGTTGTCAATAGCCACACCCGTGGTCACGATGCTTCCCGGGATGAGTGCCGAGTGGGAGATCGACGCGTCGATCGAGGACCTCGCGCAGGTCGCCGAAACGGCGGATCGCCTCGGTTACCACCATCTGACCTGCAGCGAACACATCGCGGTGTCCGCCAAGGAGCGGGCCCGACGCGGCACGCGGTACTGGGATCCGCTGGCCACTTTCGGCTATCTGGCGGCCCGCACCCAGCGAATCCGGTTGGCCACCAACGTCTTGGTGCTCGGCTATCACCACCCATTGGAGATCGCCAAGCGCTACGGCACGCTGGACAAGGTCAGCAACGGCCGGCTCATCCTGGGCGTGGGAGTCGGTTCTCTCAAAGAGGAGTTCGAGCTGATCGGTGCTCCATTCGAGGATCGCGGGGCGCGCGGCGACGATGCGTTGCGCGCGCTGCGCGCGGCATTGTCGGTCGCCGAGCCCGCCTACCACGGTGAGTTCTACACGTTCGGCGGTATGGTCGTGGACCCGTGCGCGGTGCAGCCGCGCGTACCACTGTGGATCGGGGGGCGCTCGCTGCGGTCGTTGCGACGGGCGGTCACCCTGGCCGACGGCTGGGCGCCGTTCAACGTGAGCCTCCCGCAGGCGCGAGAATGGCTGGGCCGCTTCGATATCGCCCCCGGATTCGAGGTGGTGCTGGGGCCGGCACACCGGCTGGATCCGCTCGGGGAACCCGATCAGACGCGGGAACTGATCGCCGAGACCGTCGCGCACGGCGCCACCATCGTCAGCGCCGGCTTCCGGCACCGCTCATTGCAGCACTACCTGGAGAACCTGCAGGCCCTCGCGGAGCTGAGCAACGGATGAACCGCGTGCGGGCAGGGGTTTTCAGCTTCACCGCCGCGGCGCCGGCCGACGACGGATACCTGCGCTGGCATCTGCTGGACCACATGCCCGAGCAGTACCAGCTGCCGGGCATCGTGCACGGGCTGCGCTGGATCGCCGACGGCGACTACCCCGCGCACCGCCTCGCGGCACACGGGCCGCTGGGCGACATCTGCAACGTCGTACACTATCTCGTCGGCGAACCGGTCGCGGACACGCTGCACGACTTCGTCGAACTCGGCCGCGTGCTGCGGGAGAACGGACGCATGCCGGCCATGCGGCCGCTGCTACAGATCTCCGGACTGTTCCTGCTGCAATGGGATTCGGCGCCTCAGGTGCTGGTGTCGGCCGACGTGGTGCCGTTCCGCCCACACCGCGGGGTGCTGCTGATCGTCGAGGAGCCCACCGGCGAGCGGCCCGACCGCTGGCTGCAGTGGCAGCGGGCCGAGCACTATCCGGCGCTGCTCGCCCGTCCCGGCACGGCCGGGGCGTGGACGTTCGGCTCAGTTGCCACGCCGGCGCCGCGTGGGTGGCGCACCGAGCCGCACTACGTCACCGTGGTCTATCTGGACGACGAGCCACTGGCCGTGAGCGCGGCGTTGGCGCCCGTGGTCGAGGAACGGTGGCGGTCGGGAGACGTGCGTCCGGTGTTCGCCGGGCCGCTGCGAAGCATGATCGGCTGGGAGGCCTGGCCGGACTAGAGGTCAGCGGCCTCCCAGGTACCTTGCGGGTAGGGCGGCACCCTGCCCGCGTAGACGCCGTCGGTGAACGTACACAGTGTGTCGGAAATCGTTCCCGCATCCGCCAATACGGTGGGCCGGCTACCGGAGACCACGCGGGCGACCACGGCCTGCCAGAAATAGCCGATGCCGCCGTGCTCATACCACACGAACCAGTCGCTGCCACGATTGCCGGCACGGATCAGTCGCCGGAACGGCAGTGTGGGGTCGTTGACCGAATCAGTGCTGTTGAAGGGTGCACCGGCGTCGGCGACGGGCGGCAACAGGTTGCGTAACTCGGGCGGCAGCTGGGAGAAGTGCTGCACTTCCTGAACCGGCGTGGCAAGCGCGCACCTCGTGTTGGGCACCGCCGCAGCACACGGTGCTGTCACCAGGGCGACGACCAGCGCACCCGCGGGGCAGTACGGGAGCAACCTTCGCGCCATCTGTCGAGGATAGGGTGAAGCGGTGACTGCGCGCGACCACGTTCTGATCACCGCCGCCCAGCTCGCCGACCTCCTCGGTTTCGGCGACCCGGTGGCCATCCTCGACGTGCGCTGGCAACTCGACACTCCCGACGGCCGCAGGGCCTACCTGGACGGCCACATCCCCGGCGCGGTGTATGTGTCGCTGGAGGACGACCTCAGCGATCACACGGTGACCGGGCGGGGCCGCCATCCGCTGCCCACGGGAGGCAGCCTGCGGGAAGCGTTGCAGCGCTGGGGAGTTCGCCGCGACGACCAGGTCGTGGTGTACGACGACTGGAATCGGGCCGGTTCGGCGCGGGCATGGTGGGTGTTGACCGCCGCAGGGTTGCCTAACGTGCGCATTCTGGACGGCGGGCTGGCGGCGTGGCGCGCCTCGGGCGGTGAGCTGCAGGCCGGCGCGGTGGATCCGCAGCCCGGGAATGTGACCGTGCGGCATGACGATTTGTATGCGGGCGCACAACCGACGCTGACCGCAGAGCAGACCGGCAGCCTGACGTTGTTCGATGCCCGTGCACCCGAGCGCTACCGCGGTGAGGTCGAGCCCCTCGACCCGGTCGCCGGGCACATTCCGGGCGCCAAGAACCTGCCGTTCGGGACACTGTTGAACGGCGACGGGACGTTCCTGGTGGATGATCACCGGTTGCCCCAGGGCGACGTCGGCACCTATTGCGGATCGGGTGTGACCGCCGCCGTGGTGGTCGCTGCGTTCGCGGCCGCGGGTCGGCCGGCGGCGTTGTACCCGGGCTCGTGGTCGGAGTGGTGTTCGGATCCGTCGCGACCGGTCGCCCGCGGCCAGGAGTAGTCGGCGGTCTCACGGACCCGCCCAACTCGCCATGAACGCCTCCACCACACGCGCCGCGTTCTCCGCCGCAATCTGCTTGTAGAAGAAGAACTGAAACGGAAAGCCGGGCAGGCCCAACGGGTCGCCCGGACCGTCTGAGATCCCACGGATACCCAGGAACGGCACCCCGTGCGCGGTCGCGACGGCCAGCGATGCGGCCGTCTCCTGGTCCACCGCGTCGTAGCCCGGGTTCTCGCCCGTCTGGATGTTGAGGTTGCTGAGCAGTCCCTTGGCGATAAACGGCCCGATCGCCTGAAAAAAGTTGCCGGTGTACAACAACGACCGCCCGGGTGGGCTGCAAGGTTGGCAGCCGAACACGTCGCCGGAGTTGGGGACACACGGGAAAGCCTGGCCGTTGTTGGAGTCGTGACTGTACCCGTTGCCGCCGACGAACAGTTGCGGCTGGCGCCCCAGATCGTTCAGCTTGACGGTAGGGACGTGGCGGCACAGGCAGATCGGGTTGCCCAGATTGTTGACGCTGCTGAGCTGGACGCTCAGCGTCTGTGCCACCGCCAGCATGCCGGAATCGACCGGCTGGAAGGTGGCCCCGTTGTCAAGCGTCCACTGGGCCGGCACCGCTACGTCGCCGATGCTGGTCCGGCCGGCTCCGCCGGCGACACCTGAAAATAGCACTGCGCCAATCGAAGTGCCTGAGGCGCAGCTGAAGCGATTCAACGCAGCCTCGGTGACCGCAGTCGCGTTTACCAAGCCGATACGGGTCATCGCCACCAACACCTTCTTGCCGGCGATCGAACCTCGGTAGTAGTACTGCCTGTCATATACCCCCACGGGGTTGGGCTCTAGCAAAGTGTGGGCCAGCACCGCGTCGGACTCGGCCGGAAACGCGGACAACACCAGCGTCCGTTGCTCACAACCAGGGGTCACCACGCTCGCAAACCCGCCGGGGTCTGCCGTCGCCAGACCGCCTCCCACACAGAAGGCAACCGCCACGACCAGAGCAGCGCGGAACCGTTTGACCACCATCCCCCTATCTCGCGGGCGCGACGAAAGCGATCAACGAATGATTTTCGCGCGACGCGGCCGAGAGTTGGAGATTCGTTACCGTTCTTTTTGAGTACCGATTTCAGGCCGTGACGCGATTGCGACTTCACTCGTCACAGCCGCTCGATCACCAGTTGCGCGAAAGGTTTATCCGCGGAAGCCGTTTCGAGGCTGATCCCATCGACCCTGTCGCCGTTCTGGTGCCCGAAGTAGTACCGCGTCGTCCGCTCCACCTTGAGGACACCGTCGATGATGCTCGGCGAGGAATACAGCGGATCCTGCACGGAAGCCAGGATCTCCACCGCGTTCTTGTCGACGTTGAACACGAATGCGTTGCCGGGCGCCGAGTACCCGGCCGGCTGCGGCGCCGGGCTGAACCCGAACGTTGTCAAGGACCAACCGTCGACGCGGTAGGTGCCCGGTTCGAGAGTGAAGTGACCGGTTGCCTTGTCGTACTTGATGTACCCGTGCGCGTCCAGATTCACGTCGGTGAACATCCGCACGTTCGGCCCGGGTTTCATCGGGATGTTGCTCAATCCCCGTTCGGTGAATGCGCCCCACAATCGCGGCGACGAGGCATTGCCGCAACCGGTCAGCACCAAGAGAAGAGCGACGAATGGCAGTACGCGTTTCACCTGCACCTCCTGATCTACAACAGCGGCCGAAGCTCGATCGCGGACGTCGGTTTCTCCGCCATCCAGTACGCGATGGCCATCGCGGTCTCACTGGTCAGAAAACCGATGCCTTCGTAGACCACCTCGCCGACTGCCACCGGAAGGCGCGGATTCTCCCGGCGGTGCCGCCACGTGAGTCGATACGGCTCTCCTGCGCGCTGGATCTGCAGATCCAGGTCGCCGGTCAATCTCCCTGCGGCGTCGAAGTATTGAACGCGGTAATGGCCGATGAAGGCGTCGGAGCCACCGGACGGCTTACCGCCGGCCCGTCCGGAGCCGATCGATCGGGAACCCGCCGTCAGGTAGCGGGCGGTGATCACGCCGGGTTCGTCGGCCCTGATCCGATACTCGGCAAGCCCGATGACCCGCGTGTTGAACATGCCCAGCATGGTAAGCAGCCGTTGTGCCGGGCGGGAATACTATGCTCACCCGATGGCGAAGCGACGCAGGGCGGCGGTCCTCGGATTCGTACTCGTCCTTGCGGCGTGCAACGCGGCGCCCAAGCAACCGGCCGCGACCAGCACCCCCGCCCCAGCAGATCCGCTCGCGGGCATCACCGTCCCCGACGCGTTCACGCCGTTGACGGTCGCCGCGATCAGCCGGCCGACCTTCCCCTTCCCTGGCGACGACGACAAATATCACCTGGCGTTCGACATGCAGGTCACCAACTCCAGCACAGAGCCCGCCACGCTGACTGTTGTCGACGTGGTCGACGGACAGGACCCCAAGAAGGTGCTGGCCTCGTTCTCCGGCAATCAGCTCGTCGATCCCGCGTGCAACTACGGCAACTGCAATCGGCTGCGGGTGCTTCCCGCCGCGCCTGCGCCGGACTTCACCATCGCCCCGGCGACCTCGCGCTCGTTGCTCATCGACTTCCGCCAAGACAGCCTTTCCGACCTCCCTAAAGCGGTCATGCTCCGTTTCCACGGCAACGGTGTGGCCAACCCGGCGTCGAAAGAGCCGGGTCCCTTCGACACCCTGGGCGCGCCGTTCAACATCTCGGCCGGCACGCCGCGCGTCATCGCGGCGCCGCTGCGCGGCAACAACTGGGTGGCCTTTAACGGCTGCTGCGACCCCGGGTGGGCGCACCGTGATGCGATCCTTCCGCTGAACATGAAGCTCAACAACAGCCAGCGCTTCGCGATCGACTGGATGCGCATGAACGACCAGGGCAACTTCTACGCCGGCGACCAGACCAAGAACGAGAGCTTCATCGACTACGGATCTGCGATCTACGCAGTGGCCGACGGCACCATCGTCTCCACCCTCGACAACGTCGAAGCCAACGTGCCGGGTGTCCTGCCGGCCTCCGACCCCGTCCTGGCCGCCAAGCTGACCGTGGACAACGTCGACGGCAACCACATCATCATGGACATCGGCGACGGCGCATACGCCATGTATGCGCACCTGATTCAAGGCTCGCTGCTGGTCAAACCCGGCGACCGGGTCAAGAAGGGCCAGCAGATAGCCAAGCTGGGCAACACCGGCAACTCCAACGCACCACACCTGCACTTCCAGCTGATGCGGGGGCCGTCGCTGTTCGAGGCCGACGGCCTGCCGTATGTGCTGGAAGGTTTCAGCTACCAGGGCCAGGTCAATGCCGCCCGGGTGTGGAACGCCGACAACTATCTCAGCGGCTCATACTTCGGCCCGGACATGCTCCCGGCCCCTCAACTCAAGAGCAGTCGGTTGCCGCTCCTGCTGGCCGTCGTGACTTTTCCGCAAACCTAACCGAAAGGCCGATGCCGTGGACATCTTCGCCGAGTGGAACAACGGTGGTACCGAATTGAGTTGGCGTTCAACCACCGAAGCCAACGGCGGGCAGCCGGTCTCGGTGTTCTTGCGGAGGTACGGCACACCCGGAAAGCCCGCTCTGGTCTGCGTCCACGGGTTCCCGACGTCCAGCATCGACTACTATCCCTTGGCGCGAGAACTCAAAGACGAGTTCGAGATCTTCGCACTGGACTTCCCCGGCTACGGCGTGTCGGACAAACCGCCGGAGCCCTACGTCTACTCGTTGTACGACGACGCTCGTCTGCTCGTGCACGCGATCACGCAGGTGTGGAGACTGACTGACTACCGGATGATCACTCACGACCGTGGCTGCAGCGTCGGCATGATCGCAATCGGTCTGCTTGCCGAAAAGTCTTCGTTACCTGCCGATCTCATCATCACCAACGGAAACATCTATCTTCCGTTGTCCAACCTCACCGCATTCCAGACCGCGCTGCTCAATGACGAGACCGGGCGGGCCACCGCCGCGGAGACGACACCGGAACTGCTGGCCGTTGGCCTCGGGTTCACCACTTTCATGCCGCGCCGCACCCTCGATAATCCTGAGATCGCAGCTCTGGCACAGTGTTTCGCATTCAATGACGGAATTCGGGTACTGCCGGACACGATTCAGTATCTGCACGAGCGCGCGGCTGATGAAAAGAGTTGGCTGGAAGGGATTTCCAAACTGAAGCTCGACACCACACTGGTCTGGGGCCTGCACGACACCGTCGCCCCGCTGCGGGTGGCAAACCATGTCTGGCAGACGTATCTGCGCCACATGCCGGGGCGCAGCCGATACTGGGTGGTCCCGGGCGCCGACCACTATCTGCAGTGTGACGCACCGGCGGAGCTGGCTCAGATCGTGCGCCTGACGGCCCAGGGCGACGGCCTTGCGTTGCAGCTGCAGACTCTGGGCGATCGGCCCGAGGGCGCAGTTCTGGTGGATCAGTCTTGAAAAGCCATTGGAGCGAGGCGCACCCGCTCCGTTCGATTTCGATGACGCGGTCAGAAAGGCCACGGCGTTGCATCTCGCGCAGGAAGTCAGACAGCGGTGACGCGAAGAAGGTGTAGTGGTCGGTTCGACCAGCCCGGCCACCGTGATGTCCCCGCTGCGGATCAGCGTGGTGGCGTTCCCGATGAAGGTGATGGTGATCTCCATCGGGTTGCCGTACCCGTTTACACGGGTTTGAACAGTCCGTCGATCAGTTCGCCGTCACAATTTTCTGGGCGACAGCGGACAGGCTCTGGTGCAGCGCCTGGACGACCGCGGTCAGCTTGGGAGTGTCACGCTCCCTCAACTCCGATGTATACCTGCGATAGCCTCCCGGCATCGCCGCATCACGATAGGTGTTCAAGGTGGCGACCACATCCTGGAATTGCTGATCGATCTGTCTAACCAGATTGCCGTCGATCTTGTCCAGCCCCGGCCGCAACGTTGCGTATATCTGTTGCGCGCCTTCCACTTCGGCGGCGAAGTCGGCGAAGTCGAGGTTGCTGAAGGCTTCCGCCTCGCCGGTGATCTTGGTGTTCTGGACATCCTCGATCAGGTCGGCGGCGTCGTTGGCCAGATCCTCCGGACGGTATTGCAGGTTGGTCACGGTGGTATTCAGTTTGCCGACGTTACTGACCAATTCGGCACTGAGCGCCTTGGTACCGGGGGTGATCGCGCCAGCCTGCCACAGGTCGCGCTCGACGGCGTGAAATCCTTTCCAGCCGACCTTTGGGTCGACGGGTGTGGCCTCCTGCATGTCGATCAGATAGTCGAGGTTTCCCGCGTTGTCACCGACGGTGAATCCCGGCAGCATGAAGCCGTCCACGCTGGACTCGATACGCTCGTAGAACGGCCGCGCCTTGGCATAGGCAGCTTTTGCCCCTTCGACATCGCCGGCCTGCACGGCGGCGTCGAGTGCGTTCACCGCGTCGGTGAGCTGACTCATCTGGTCGACGACGTAGGTCGCGTGGGTCTTGCAGCCCTGTTCGAACATCGTTGCCAGCGGTCCGGTGGGCGGCGCCGGTGCGCGTCCGGTCACCGTCAGGGTCTGGTATTCGATACCTGCTCCCGGGCAATAGACCTGGTAGGCGCCGCCGTCCAGCGTGACGGTGAACGACACCGGGTCCTCGCCGGGGTCCAGGCTTTCCTTCTCGCCGATGACGCGCTGGTCTTTGAGTAACTCCATGTGCGCGATGCCGAGCGCACCCACATTGGACACCGTGAAGGTGACCGGGCCGGCCGGGACGCTCGTGGTGTCCAGCACGCACCGATTGCTGCCACCGTCGTTGGTCATCGTCACCTTGACGGCGTTGCTGGTCCTGGGAGGCGCCTTGCCCCCATGACTGCAACCGACGGCCGCGACAGCGAGCGCCACCACGGCGGTAGGCAACCGATGGGCGGACACCGGCGAGACATTACCCGAGCGCCTGCCCGCACTCCGGCAATGACATCGGCCCGTGGACCTATCCGGTGATGACCGGCAGTTTCGCCCAGCCGCGCACACTGCTGGTGTGCGCCTTGACGGCGTTGGCGTAGTCGAGTTCCCACTCCGGCCAACGCTTGATGACCTCCTCGAGCGCGACGCGGGCCTGCATGCGAGCCAGTGCCGAGCCCAGGCAGAAGTGCAGGCCGTGCCCGAAACTCAGATGCGCGCCGCCGCGATGGATGTCGAAGCGCTCACCGTCGACGAACCTGCGCTCGTCGCGGTTGGCTGATCCGTTGAGCAACAACATGATCGAGCCCTCAGGGATGACGGTGCCGCGGCACTCGACGTCGTGGGCGACGTGGCGCGCCTGCACCGGCGAAGGCGCCTCGAAACGCAACACCTCTTCGATGGCCAGCGGGATCAGCGAGGGATTCTCCACGATCTCACGGCGCTGGTCGGGATGCTCGGCCAACAGCTGGCCGATGAAGCCGATCAGCCGCGTCGTCGTCTCGTTGCCGGCGCCAGCAATCATGCTGGTGTACATCAGCACCTCGGTGCGATCGAGGCGCCGGGTCACGCCGTCGTCGACGATCTCGGCGTTGAGTAGTTGCGTCATCAAGTCGTCAGAAGGATGTTCGGTCCGCCAGTCGATATAGTCAGAAAACACCTCGTAGCTCTTCTCGAACAGGTCGTGGTCGACCGCCCGGAACGTGCCTTCGGTCAGGTTGATGGCACGACCGCCGCGATCGCGGATGTGCGCCTGGTTTTCCTCCGGGATGCCCAGCAGGTAGCCGATGGTGCGCATCGGGATCATCGACCCGAGGTTCTCGATGAAGTCGAACCGTCCCGATCCGACCAGCGGGTCGAGAGCGCGGATGCAGAAATCCCGGGTCAGCGGTTCGATCGCTTCCATCCGCCGAGGCGTGAAAACCCTGGACAGCAACCTTCGATGCAGATCGTGCAACGGCGGGTCTTCGAAGAGAATCACCCCGGGCGGCACCTGGATGCCGCTCATGATGATGTCCATGGTGGTGCCGCGGCCCGATCGGTAGGTCTGCCAGTTCGTCAGTTCGGGAGCGACGTCTTCGTACCGGCTCAGGGCGTAGAAGTTGTATTTCTCGTTGTAGTACAGGGGGGCTTCGTCGCGCATCCGCTTCCAAATCGGGTACGGATTGTCGTCGATCTCGAAATCAAACGGGTCGTAGTAGATTTCGGCGGTGCTGGCCCCGGTCATCATTCACCCGTTCTTGTTGGACAACAACTCGTTGAGGGTGCTGTCGGCCGGACCCGACGCCTCGGGCAGCACGACCTCACCCACTCGTCTGAGATACGGCCACGCGATTTCCGGCGGCAGGCCGCCACACAACGGCGACAGGGCAAGCATCTTGCCGGCACGCACTCGTGAAATCGCTTCCGGCACTGAATAGATCACGTGTGACGCGGCAGCATCGCGCAGCTCGTCCACGGTATCGACGTGGGTGAATCCCGCGGAGACCTCGTTGCCGGGGTTCCAGGCGGCGTAGGTGCGCGCGTCGTGCAACAGATACTCGCCCAACTCGGCCCAGGCCCGGTCGACGTCGTCGGCGACGAAGCACACCGACGGAGTATTGCGGTCGGGAAAGAAAGTGGGCCCCGGCTCGAACCCGTGTCTGCGGCAGGAATCCTCGTAGGCCTGCCGCATACCGGGTACATTCGCATTGGCCAGCATGCCCAGCCCGTAACGGCCCGCCCGCCGGGCTGCGGCCAGACTGCCACCACCCCACATCAATGCGGGCCCTGCGTCGGTCAGCGGCCGTGGCGTTACGAAGATCTGTCGCCCGTCCTGCACCACCGTTTTCCCGGCCAGCAATCGACGAAGCAACCCCAGTTTCTCGTCGGCGAGCCGGCCGCGGTCGCCGAGGTCCAGTCCGAATATCTCGTATTCCTCCGGCCGGTAGCCCAGCGCCAGAACGTAGGCGGCCCGGCCGGCGCTCAGGATGTCCAGGACCGCCATGTCCTCGGCCAGTCGCACCGGGTCGTAGAACGGCAAAATCAAGATCAGGGTCAGCGCCAGCCGCTGCGTCCTTGCGGCCACCGCCGAGGCCAGGAGCAGCGGGGACGGCAGGTAACCGTCCTCGGACCCGTGGTGCTCGCACATGACCGCTGCCAGGCAGCCGTGGTTCTCGGCCCATGCGCACATCTCCGGCGCAGTGGCGTAGAGAGCCGCCGGATCGGCTCCGAACGCCGGAGCCCGCATGTCGAAGCGCAGCGTGAACACGGCGACTCCCAGCCGACCTAATTTTTGTCCCACGTAGGCTACGCGGGCCCGCGACAGGTGGTCAACCGTCGCGATTGAAACTTACATCTTGTCCGGATACTGTAACGTCGTTGCACGAACCACCAGGGAATAAGGGGCAGAAGATGACGACGGCGTCAGACTTATTGGGTTACGAGGGCAAGCGGGTCCTGGTGGTCGGTGGCGCGACCGGGATGGGCGCCGCGGCGGCGAAAATTGCGAAGTCCCTCGGAGCACATGTGACCGTGATGGACTTCGCGCCGGTGGACTTCGACGTTGATCGCGTGATCTCGCTGGACCTCAGCGACCAGGATTCGATTGACCGGGCGGTCGACGAGCTCGACGGTCCGGTGCACAAGTTGTTCTCCGCCGCCGGTGTAGCCGACGGGCCAAAGCTGATGCGGGTGAACTTCATCGGGCACCGCCACCTGATCGAGCGGCTGTTCGACAAGGACCTGCTCCCCCGGGGTGCTGCCATCTGCTTCATCTCGTCGGTCGCGGGAATGGGCTGGGAGAACGACCTCGAACTCGTTCTGGACTTCCTGTCCGCGCCGGACTACAAGTCCGCTCACGATTGGTGTCAGGAGCGCGAGCCGCAGGGCATCATCCACTACGGGTTCAGCAAGAAGGCGATCAACGGCTACGTCGCGTGGCAGGGTTACCCCTTGCAGAAGAAGGGCGTGCGGATCAACGCGGTGTGCCCGGGGCCCACCGACACTCCCCTGGCCCGCGCCAACGCCGATCTGTGGCTGACCTTCGCGCAGGACTACCGCGACGACACCGGCAGCGCCACGCTGACCCCCGATGACATCGGCAAGGCGATGATCATGCTCAACAGCGACGCGGCCGCGTCGGTCAACGGGATCACATTGAACGTCGACCAGGGACACGCGATGGCGTCGATCACCGGATCCTTCGCCCCGGGCAAGGCGATCATGGATCTGATCACCGGCCGCGTCCAGCTGGCCTAGCTTTCTTGGCGCCAGCAGACGCAAAGTCGCACTGGAACATATGTTCCAGCGCGATTTTGCGTCTGCTCGCGGGCCGGGGCGGGGCGGGGCCGCGGGCTGGCGGGGCGGGCGGGGCGGCGGCCGAGATCAGCCGGCCAACCTCCGGCGGTTGAGGTGGCTGCGAATCCGCTCGGCGAGGCGTGCCGGATATACCCTGACGTCATCGACCACTACGGGGATGATCGTCCAACCGACTTCCTGGATCTGGCCCCACTTCGCTTTGTCGCGGAGCATTGCCGTGCGTCCGGAATGCCAGTCGATGCTGTCGTACTCGGCGGCCAGTCGCAGTTCGGGCCAGGCGAAGTCGACCCTGAACAAGCCACCGTCGACTCCAAGAATCTCGTATTGAAGTTCGGGCAGCGGTAGCCCGAAGTCGATCATGACCAGGCGGGCTTCGGTTTCCATCGCCGACTCGGCACGTCCGTCAGCAAACGGCAGCAGGCCGCGGACCGAGACGATGCCGCGACGGCCCTTTTGTTCGGCAAGCGCGCACTCCAGATCGTTGCGGCTGCACTGCATCGAACGCAGGGCAGCGTCCAGCGTTGCCAATGCGCGCGGCCGGCGGAGCTGTCGGGCAACCTCGATCGCCGTCCACGCCGGCGCCGTGGCGAGACGATCGGAGATCCGCTGCAACCTCGCTCCAACACGCTGATGAACCATCAGGCCAACAGTCGGGCGCATGCGCACGCCGGGATCCAGCACGTGAATGACGGCGGTGTTCTCGGTGTCGAACCCGTACAAGCGAGCAGCGGTGCCCATACACGCGACCACATGCCGACCCGCGAACAAGTCCAGTGCGGTCAAGCGCTCCAACAAATTCAAGTCCCGTGCTGCATAGACCCCCTGCCACACCCGTTGGATGCGGCCTGCTTTCACCTGAACGTCGAGTTGCTGGCGAGTCATTTTCGTCAGCAACTGAGCTGTTGTGGCGAGTCCGCCGCCTTGCTCCATGAGCGCTATTGCTTCGGCCAGCATAGTGCGAGCATGTTCGCGGCATCTCGGGTCGACCAGTCACCCCTGTGGACACCGCTGCCGAGCAGTCGCAAAATCGCATGGTGGACGAGGAAATAGTGCGAGTTTGCGACTGCTCGCGCGAGAACTCGCGCGTGAAAGCGCGAGCGAACGCGCGAGCGAACGCGCGCGAGAACGCGCGCGTGAACGCCAACCCGCTCGAGGACTTGACGCTCGAGCAGTTGCGCCACCGCACCAGCATGAAATGGCGCGCATACCCGGCCGACGTGCTGCCGTTGTGGGTCGCCGAGATGGACGTCCACCTCGCCCCTGAAGTGGCCCGGGCCATCCACCACGCCGTCGACACCGGCGACACCGGATACCCGCACGGCAAGGGCTACGCTCACGCGATCAGCGAATTCGCCGGCCGGCGTTGGCTGTGGGACGGCCTGTCGGTGGCTCGCACCCGGGTGGTGCCGGATGTCATGCTGGGCGTTGTCGAGATGCTGCGCCTGGTCACCGATCGCGGCGACACCGTCATCGTGAATTCGCCTGTGTACGCCCCATTTTACGCCTTCGTCTCGCACGACGGCCGTACCGTCGCCGAAGCACCGCTGGGCAACGGCGGACGAATTGACCTGGACGCGTTGGAAGATGCGTTCACAACCGCCCGCAGGGCGGCCGGACCCAGCGGCAAGATCGCTTATCTACTGTGCAATCCGCACAACCCGACGGGCGCGGTGCACACCGCCGAAGAACTTCGAGCCACAGCCGAACTGGCCAGACAGTACGACATCAGAGTGGTCTCCGACGAGATTCACGCGCCGCTCGTTTTGCCCGGCGCCCGCTTCACCCCTTACCTCAGCGTCCCCGGAGCTGAGAACTCGCTCGCCTTGACGTCGGCATCCAAGGCGTGGAATCTTGCCGGACTCAAGGCAGCGCTGGCCATCGCCGGACCGGAATCGGCGGCCGACTTGCGGCGCATGCCCGAGGAAGTCGGCCATGGCGCCAGTCATCTCGGCCTCATCGCCCACACTGCCGCCTTCAGCAGTGGCGGCGGCTGGCTCGACGCACTGTTGCACGGCCTGCACCAAAACCGGACTCTGCTAACAGATCTAGTCGCTGAGCACCTGCCCGGGGTACGGCTGTTGCGTCCCGAGGGCACCTATCTGGCATGGCTGGACTGCCGCGAACTCGGGTTTCATGAGGAGCACACCGAGGGCATCAAGGCGGTATCGGACCTGTCCGGCCCGGCGCGCTGGTTCGTCAACCATGCCCGGGTAGCTCTCAGCTCGGGCCACGTCTTCGGCACCGGGGGCACCGGACATGTACGCCTGAACTTCGCTACTTCGCAAGCGATTCTGACCGAGGCGATTACGCGCATGGGCCGAGCGGTCCGCGAACTCACCTGACGCGTGGCCGCCCGATGAACCGGCAGGATCCGCAATCCGTATACGAGAGCGTGCCTCCCACCTACCGCGACTCCGCGCTGGAATTCGCCGGCATACAGTTAAGCCGTTACGAATTGGTCCTGGTGCTGGCCTAGATCGGATTCGGCAAGTACGTGAAGATGGAAGCCCGCGTGCTGATCGAGCACAGCCCTTTGATGAGCTGGATCTACGACTACGCCAGTGTGACGACCGTCGCGCGAACGCTGGGATCGCTGGGAATCATTGCCGCACTGCTCATTGCGGTCCGTCCATGCTGGCCGAAGGCCTCGGCGGTGGGTAGTGCTCTGGCCATTGGGTTGTTCCTGGGCACGTTGAGCTTCTTGTTCACCACGCCCGGGCTGGTCACCGCACACGCCGCCGGCGTTCCCGTCCTGACAGCCCAGCCGGGTCAGTTTCTGCTCAAAGATATTGTGCTGCTCGGTGTGGCCGTCTTTACGCTGGGCGATGCCCTGCGTGCCGGACACCCGGGCGTCCGAGCGAGGACGGATGCCTGAGGCACTCAACCCTTTCGCTTGTTCAGGCCGTCGATAACCCAATTGGCCCAGTCGATTTCGTGTTCAGTCCAGCGTAGCCCCTGCTCGAGGGCGGCTCGGGCGAAGAAGGCGTCGTCGTCGACCGTCCAGTCGTGCGACGCGAGGATCTGAGCGTAGTGAGCGTGCTCTTGCTCGGACATCGACAGCAACGACTGCAAGTATTCGCGTGCCTGATCCCGGGTCAGCTGCCCGAGCAGGAAAACGCGCAACAACGTGGCATTGCGGATCGGCGGATCCTCGTGCGGAGACCGCATCCACCGGTGCAACTCCGCACGACCCGCGTCGGTAATCGCGTACTCCTTGCGGCCGCGCGGGCCCATGTCGGACACCTTGATCAACCCCGCGTCGGCGAGTTTGTTGAGCTCGCCATACAGCTGACTCTGGGTGGCCGGCCACACGTTGTCCATCGATTCCTTGAACCGTTTCAGCAGGTCATAACCGCTTCCGGGTTCCTGGGAGAGTAGGCCTAACGCAGCATGTCGCAAACTCACCGGCCCATCATAACCTTCCATAGTTGACATGTCAGTCCATTATGCTTCACTATTGACATGTCTATATTGGAGTGTCAGGACGATCGGGAGTTCACATGACCCACCCAGTACCCACCGAGGGCAACAGGCAGCCATCGACAGACCCGACGAACACGCCACGTCGCAGCGTCACGAAGGCGCTGGACGGGTTCCTCAAGTCACCGTTCTCCGGGATCGCGCCGTGGGCGCTGCTATCCGTCCTCGCAACACAAGGCCGCTTCGAGATCGCTGTCGGTTCGGCGCTGGCGTTCTCGGTCGCGGTCATGGTGATCGGGTTGGCCCGCGGCATCAAGATTCACGCGCTGGAGGTCTTCGGTGCGATGTTCTTCGCCGCACTCGCCGTGGTCGGCCTGTTCGCCAACGGCAACCTGGTCCGCTTTCTCGAGGCCTGGTCCGGCGAGCTGACTAATCTCGCCCTGGCGGTATTCGCGTGGCTGACCCTGTCGATCCGCAGGCCGTTCACCATGGCCTACGCCAAAGACACTACACCGCAGGAACATTGGAACAGCCCGCTGTTCAAGCGTATCAACGACGTGATCACCGGCGTGTGGGCGGGCGCGTTCACCTTCGCGGCGGTCAGCGGTTTGGTGGGCAATCTGATCCTGCACGACCCGGAGAACTTCTGGACCGGCTGGATCCTGCAGCTGGCGGCCATCTTCTTCGCCGTCGCATTCACCGAGTACTACCCGGACTACGCCACCGCCATGTTCGACCTGGACAACGGTGATGAGGCGCAGGTGCCGTCGGCCCTGCAGGTCGTTGACTGGCTGCCCACCTTCGTCACCGTCACCGGGGTGGTGGGGCTGATTACCGGATCCGTCGATTTCGTTGTGGCCCTTGCGCTAATCGCCGGCGGCAGTATCGTGTCCCGGATGCTGGCGAAGCTCACAAACGCTCCCGACCCCACGTCTTGATTCGCTCGACGCCCGCACGGATCTGGTCCGCAGGCTCGGTGAACGACAGTCGCACCGCGTCACGGTGACCGAAGGCGGAGCCCGGCACCACGGCCACGTGCTGGTCGGCCAGCAGTGCGGCCGCTATAGCGTCGCCGTCCCAATCGCCCACGTAGGCACTCGCCAGTTCACACCAGACGAACAATCCGCCATCGGGCTTGCGCCAGCGCAGCCACGGCACGGACTCCAGCCCCGAACACAGGACGTCGCGCTGACGCTCGAGTTGCGCACAGCGGTCCGACAATTCGGCCCGAGGAGTCGACAACGCGCGAGCCACCAACGCCTGCGCGGGCGTGTTCACATTGCCGGCCATGTTCGAGGCGATGCCGGCACAGCGGCGGATCACGTCGGGGTGGGCAGTGATCCAACCGACCCGGTGACCCATCAAGGCGAATGTCTTTGACGCGCTGGAGATGTGCAGTACCTGCTCGGTCTGCTCGACCGGCAACTGCAGCACCGACGGCGCGGCGCCACCGGCGCGGAAATACTGAAACTGGTAGATCTCGTCGGCGATGATCCACCGGCCCGTGTCCCTGGCCCAGGCCGTCAGCGTCCGGATGTCGTCCAGTGTGAGAACCGAACCGGTCGGGTTGGCGGGACTGGAGTACATGACTACCTTGGTGCGATCGCTCACCCGGTCGATCCACGCGTTGACGTCGGGCGCGCCCGATTCATACGGAAGAAGTTCGACGGTCACGCCTGCGAGTTTGGCCATGTCCGGGTAGCTCGGCCAATAGGGATCGGAAATCGCGATCTGGTCACCGGCATCGCACAACGCCAGCAACGCGATCATGATCGCCTGCTTGGCACCATTGGTCACCAGATGATGCTCCGGTGTCGTCGAAGCTGCGAATGCCGTTCGGTACCAACCGCATAACGCTGCGAGCAGGGCACGCTCACCGCGGCTGCCACCGTAGCCCGAAGACGTCGCCACGTCGAAGTCGGCGAGCGCCCCGAACGTCACCTGCGGAGGCGGCACAGTGGGCGCTCCGGCGCCGAAGGAAATGATGTCGGCCCCCGACCTCCGCAGTTGGGCGACGGTCTCATTGAGCGCCAGCGTTGGCGACGGGTCGCCGGCCGATCGCGCTGACAACGACCTCATGATGGCCACCTCCTAACTGCGAAGACAGACAACGGGTTCCGATCAGCGTAACGGCCGCCGCAGCAAGGATGACGACTACCCACGGGAACAACGGGGGCAGATCGCCCAGCACTGTCAAAGCGTAGCCGGCGCCGCAGGCGGCGATTCCCATCGCCTGACCGACCTGCCTCGCGGTAGAGGCAAAGGCACCGCTGATACCCGCGTACTCCATGGGTAGTTCCAACATGGTCAGCGCCGTGGTCGGTGGATTGGCCATCCCCATACCCGCGCCAAGGAAGGCCGCGACGACACTTACCGACGCCACGCCGGCATTGAGGCCGACAAGCACCGGGATGGCCACACTCGATGCCAGCATCAGCAGTCCGGCCGCGACGACGGCGTGAAATGGTCCGAACCGACCCATGATCGTCGGCGAAGTGCGGGCGCCTACCGTGTATCCCAGCGCAAGAGGAACGAGGAGGGCGCCGGCGACAATCACCGAAAGATGTTGGCTCGCTTGAAAGTAACCGGTCGCCAGCAAGAAGATTGCTCCGCCCACACAGGTGTAGTTGCCGACCGCAACCCACATTGCCGCCCGGAAGGTGCCGGACTGACAAGCCTGTTGCGGAATAGGGAACGCGCCGACCCGCCGCCACCGGGTCATCAGCCACGCCACCACCAGCGTCACTACGACCAGCAGACTCGTCGCAACGATCAGACCGCGTTGGCCCACGGCGATGAACAATCCGATCAGGCCGAACATCACCATGCCCAGCGCAACGATGCCGCTCCAGTCGTGTCGCGGGGAATTGCGCACCGGCGTCGACGGTAGGAACGCGACCGAAAGCAACGCGAACATCCCCGCCAACACAGCAGTGGCAACCGGCAGCATGCGCCAGCCCCAGGTTCCGGAGATCACACCACCGGCCAGCGGTCCGGTGGCCATGCCCAGGCCCACCACCGCCCCCCAGGCACCGGTAAAGCCGTGCAGTTCCCTGGGCGAACGGGCTATCACCCGGACCATCGCCAATCCGATCGGCACCAGAATCGACGCGCCGGCACCCGAAACCACCCGGCCGGCAATGAGCGCAACGGCGTTGGGCGCCAACGCCGTGAGGATCGAACCGGCGATGTAGACGAGCAGTCCGGTCACCAGCAGGCTGCGTTTGTTGAACCGGTCGCCGAAGGCTCCGGCAACGATCTCGAGGGCGGCCAGCGTCAGGATGTAACCGTCGAGAATCCACTGTCCCTGGGCGAACGTGGCGGGCAGCGTGTCGCGAATCTGGGTCAGCGCCACTTGATACGCGGTGTTGTCGATGTTGACGATGAACGTCGACAGAGTGCAGACGGCTACCGCCACACCCCGGTGACGGGGCGTGATCATCGGGCGGCGACTGTGGCGGGCTCGACCTCGATCACCCGTGTCAACGCATCGAAGCCCATCCGCTGCCGCACTGCGCGGGGGTCGGTGAGCAGCTCCGATCCGCACCCCTCAACCATGCTCTTGACCTGGTGGGCCAAACCCAAGTTGTCGGTCAGCGTCACCTCGCCGTCAGGTGTGACGATGTAGGGGGTGTCTTCCATACCCGAGCGGATCACATCGACGCCGCTGTCCGGCTGGGCAGCATAGCAAGCCAGCCGTTCCATGGGTCCGGCACGTTGTCCCTTGCGCGCACCGAATTCGAGTTCCTTGACATGGTTCTGCGCATGCTGGGGCAGCACCGCCGCACCGGCGGAGATGGTCACACTGCGGACCCGCCGGCCGGACAAGTCGTATTCGAGCGACTTGGCCAGCGACACCGCGTGCCGGAACTCCTGATAACTACGCGGGAACGGGAAACGCGGCGAGAACCCGAACAGCAGCGTGATGTTGAGCTGGCCTTCCGATCCGAGACCGATCAGGGGATGTTCGGTGGCGAACCGCGTCATCGCGTAGCTGCGATCCAATTGAACCCACTCCACTTCGTGCAGCAGGTGCAGCCGCCGGCGCGCGTCCACGGCCTTGCAGTACACCTCGAACTGGGTATGCGGGGATGTGCTGCCGTAGCTGCTGCCGCCGCTGGTGGAGTGCACGTCCAGGGCGGTCTCGCCGTCGCGCTTCGATGCGACGTAGTGGCGCACCACCCGGGCGAACTCAGGGCTGGAGGCCGCCTCGATACCGATGTCTTGGCCCTGGCGCTCCATGTCGAGAATGACCTGCAGCTCCACCGCGGCCTGACTGGTGACGAAGTGTGCGCCGCCGAGGTGCAACGGTAGCGCCGCCTGACTGATGCGCTCCCATTCGCCATGACGCCGGATGGCTTCCTTGACTTCGACTCCATTGCGGCTGGCTCCGAAGCTGATCAACATTCCGGGTAGCCGGTCCTGAATCTCGTGGCTCACCGACGAGTAGAGCGAGTTGCAGGTGCTCTGCTCCTGGGTCAGCGGGTTACGCGCGTGGTAGTGGTAGTACCTGACTCCGATGTCGAAGAGGGCAGCGGCCTCGGCAACGAGTTGGGCGACGTCGGATTTGATGGTTTGGCCTCGCGACACGAGGTCAATGAAGGGATTGCCCGTCGTGGCGTGATTACGCGGAGTGAATTTGGCACCCGTTACCGCTGACCCGAGGATCAGTTCGCCCCGCATCGAGTCTCCCCTGGCTTATGAAAAGTTAAGAACTTGCCAGGGATTACATTGCCCTGAGTGCCTCCGGGTGTCTGTCACCTGAGCGGATACCGAACGGGATGAATCCACTGTCCCCCTGTTGGCGGAACAGCGTTCCCCCGACCGACGGGCGGCAACCTTATTGCCGGGTGACGGCCAAAACCTGGTCGGCCAGTTCGGGACGGCAAACCACAAGATCGGGCAGCTCGGGGTCGGCCTGGTTGTAGGCCAGCGCCGACCCGTCGATGCGCGAGGTGTACAGACCGGCGGACCGCGCGACCGCCACCGGCGCCGCCGAGTCCCATTCGTACTGACCGCCGGCGTGCACGTAGACGTCGGACACCCCCTGCACGATCGAGGCCACTTTGGCCCCGGCGGAGCCCATTTCGACCAGGACGCCGTCCAGGGCGTCGCGGACGGCCAACGCGATCGCCGGCGGGCGGGTGCGCGACACCACGATGCGAGGCTTGCCGGAAGCTTCCGGCGGCGGCAAAACCTCCGGTGTCGCCAGCGTTATCCCCTGCGCCGGCAGCGCCACCGCGCCGGCGACGAGTTCACCGGACTGCCAGAGCGCGACGTGCACCGCCCAGTCTTCGCGGTCGAGTTCGGAGAATTCCCGGGTACCGTCCAGGGGGTCGACGATCCACACCCGCTCGCTGCGCAACCGCACGGGGTCGTCGGCACCCTCCTCGGACAACACCGCGTCATGCCGCCGGGCTTGACTCAGGGCCGCCATCAGAAAGTCATGAGATCGCTTGTCTCCCGCTGCTTTCCGCTCACCGGCAGCGGCGTGGGCGAATTCCGAACGTACCCCGAGCAGTAACCGGCCGGCTTCGGAGGCCAACTGGGCGGCCAGTGCATGGTCATTCATGGCAAGCGGATTCCTCAACGATTCCCGGTAAATGTTGGCTATGTAAACCGACTTTACCCGGCTACGCACGGACGATATGACCACGGTGGACACCCGCGGTTGGTGCTTGCCGAACGTGAGCCCAGGGCGAAAAATCGGCGGACATTCAACCGAGGTTTCACGTTCGGTGCGGCGAGCGTACCGGCGCCGCGGGCGATCAGAGCCCGAACTGGTCCTCGATCACACCGAGCCAGATCTGCGCTGAGTCGATGGCCACCTTCTCACTGATGAACGCGTGCTGGGTGCCCGTGTAGATGTCGCGGAACGCCCGTTCCAGACGAGTGCCTTCGCGGATCGAACTGGTTCCCGCCACCAGGTGCGCCCATTCCGCACATTCGCGCGCGATGTCGGTGGCAAAGACTGCTGCCGCACGCATGTCCGCCCGCAACATCGGGGTCAACTCATCCCCCGCGGCAACTGCGGCCTCAGCGGTGCTGAATGCGTCCACGACCAACAGCCGCGCAGCCCGCCACGCCGACACGTGATGGGCCAGTCCCTTCTGGAAGGTCGGGCGGCTGGCCAGCGACGCCATGTCGCTCATGCGGAATTTCGTCGCGGCCAGTTCGGCCACGTCATCGAGCATGCTCTTGGCGACCCCCAGAGCCCACGACGCGTGACCGGCGGCGGTCACCGGCATGAGCCCCATGTGCGCTGCCGGGGACGTCCCCCGGTAGGGCCGGCGATCGAACAACCCGAAGGTCCTGCTGCCCGGTACGAACACGTCCTGGGCGCTGTAGTCGTATGAGCCGGTGCCCTTGAGGCCTTGCACATACCAGCCGTCGTTGAATTGGATCTCGTCCCGGGGCACCAGCGCCACCTGCATGTCGGGAATGCCTTCACTGATCCAGCGCATCTCGCCGTTGTCCATCGGGAAGAAACCCGCGGCAACGTACTGCGAATGACCGGTGCCCGAGCCGAAGCTCCACGATCCGCTCAACCGGTAGCCGCCGTCGACCACCGCGCCCTGGCCGTTGGGAAAGAACTGTCCGCCCATCGTGACGTGGTTGTCGTGAGCGGTGAACACCTCGGCGAAACCCTCGTCGTTCAGGTAGGTGGCGGCGGCGAACCGTGACGGCAGGTTGGCGATCCCGATCCATCCGAAAGAGCCGTCCTGCCATGCCATTTCGATCCAGGTATCGATCATCTCGGCCAGTGTGGGCTCGACGCCGCCGGCTTGGGCCGGGCTCAGCGCGGTCATCAACCCACTGCCCCACATTTCGTCGACGACGGCGTCGGTCAGGGTTCTTATCCGCTCGCATTCGGCCGCCTCGGCACGCACCAGGTCCCGCATCCCCCGGGCCAGCGAAACTGTCCGGCCGCTCACTTCGGTTGTCGACGTCATTGGCGTTCCTATCGCGTTTGCTGACCATGACACTGCCCCGAACAACGACACGTTGACGGTACGCCACAAGTTTCGGACCCGACATCTTTGGCTATGTCCCAGGGGAAATGACGACGGAATCTCGCAAAGCGCTGGTGGAGCCGCAGTGCGTACTCGACGGCCGCTACGAACTCGGCCGAGTGCTGGGGCGCGGCGGCATGTCGGAGGTCCGTGAGGGCTGGGATCGGAAGCTGGGCCGCCCAGTGGCGATCAAGCTGCTGCAGTCGGGCCCGGGCGATGGTGAAGGTCCGCAGAGCCGGCTGCGCTTCGAGACCGAGGCGCGCGCCACGGCCGCGCTCAGCAGCCAGAACATCGTTGTGGTCCACGATGTCGGTGAGCACCGGGGGCTGCCCTTCATCGTGATGGAGCGTCTGCCCGGCGTGTCACTGGCCGACCACATCGCACGAGGACCGCTGCCACAACCCTTGGTCCAGACGGTTCTCGATGCCGTTCTCGCCGCGCTCACCGCGGCTCATGACGCCGGCATTCTGCACCGCGACGTCAAGCCAGGCAACATCCTGTTCACCGCCACCGGTGAGGCCAAGCTCGCCGATTTCGGCATCGCCAAGACGGCCGGCGGCGCGCACACCATGACCGGCCAGGTCGTCGGCACCATGGCTTACCTGAGCCCGGACCGGCTGGCCGGCAAACCGGCCACGCCGGCAGACGATCTGTATGCCGTCGGTGTGGTGGGTTACGAGGCCCTGACCGGCCGCAGGCCGTTTCCCCAGCAAGCATTCGGTGCGCTCGCGAACGCCATCCTGCATGAGTCGCCGCCGCCGATCGCCACCCTGCGCCCGGATGTACGACCGGTGCTGGCCGCAGTGTTCGAGCGAGCGATGTCGCGCCACCCAGAACAGCGGTTTCACAGCGCCGGCGCCATGCGCCAGGCGCTGAACAGCCCTGGACCCAACCCCGTTCGCCCTGCCACCCTGGTCATGCCGGCGCCGCCGGATGCCGGCACGTCCGATGCAACGCCACGATGCAAATTGTGGGCTGCGGCGATCGCTGCGGTGCTGCTGTTGGCCATCATGATGACGGCGTTGAATTCCGCGCCCTCAGCGCCGCCGCCGTCGCCGACCGGCGCGCCGTCGCCGGCGCCTGAGACGACCCTGGCACCGACGGCGGCCACCTTCCCCGGCAGCGCCCCGGTACCACCGCCGGCGCCACCACCGAGGGGCCACGGCAAGAAACCCAAAGGCGGCCCCGGCGACTGATCAGTCCGGCAGTCCGAACAACGCGACTACTTCATGATCACGGCCAGCCAGATAACCACCGTCGACCGCGATCGCCTGACCGGAGACGAACGAAGCGTCGCTGGACAGCAGGAACGCCGCCATCGCCGCAACCTCCTCCGGTCGTCCGAGCCGTTGCAAGGCATGTTCTCTGGTGATCGCGGCGCGTGGGCCCTCCATCCCCGGTATGCCGAAAACGCTTTCGGCAAGTGGTGTTTCGATGAAACCGGGACAGATCGCATTCGCCCGGATGCCGCTCGGGCCGTAGTCCAGCGCAATGTTCTTCGTCAGCAGCACGACCCCGCCCTTGGCCGCATTGTATGAACTTCCGCCCGCGGTTCCCTCCAACCCTTCGACGCTGGCCAGAGTCACGATTGACCCGCGCTCGCCGTCCACTCGTGGCTGAGCGATCATCTTGGCCAGCGCCGCCTTCGCGACCAGAAACGTTGCGGTGAGATTGATCCTGATGACCCGGTCCCATTCGTACTGGGGAAGCAGGTGCACCGGTCCGCCTCCGGCCACCCCCGCGGAATGGACCACCCCGTCCAACCTGTGGGGCACCGCCGCAAAGACCGCGGCCACCGCGATTTCGTCGCTGATGTCGGCGATCACGCCGTGGAATCGCGGACCCAGATCGGGAGGCGACACCAGGTCGGCGCCGACGACGCTGCCGCCCTCGTCCAGCAGCCGGCGGGCTGTAGCCAGCCCGATGCCCGATGCAGCGCCAGTGACCACAAAGGTGCGCCCATCGGCACGGTCAGCGGTCACCGACGCCCCTCGGTTGACCTGCCCACACGGCAGACCCCTCGGCAACCGTGTCGGACAGGTATGGCTAGTCCTACACCGCGACGGCGTCGGGAAAAGCGTCTTGGAAAGCTGAAATGCAGGCTCACAGCGGACTCACAAGCGCCTTTTCGCAAGCTCCCAGGATTGCGAGAAAATTCCACCGCAGCAGGGGCCGGGTGACCGACTCCATCAGCTTTCCTCCCGCATAAACCGGATGGGTGTAGTTGGTCAGCCAGTCGACATGGGTGCCGTCGCCGGACGGCGTGAAGGTCAGGGTGCCGCCCTCGTGGTTGAACGCCGGGACCGAGCGCACGATCAGATACGTGTAACTGTGCGGACGGTCGTAGGCGGTGATGTCCTCACGAAACCACATGCCTGTGCCGACCACCTCGCGAACGGCTCCGACACCGGGACCGCGAGTGTCCTGTGCCCACCCGGACTTCAAGACCAGCGGCGCCGTGCCCAGATTGACCGGATCGGCCAGCCAGTCGAAGACTTGCTCCACGGGAGCCGCGATCGTTCGCTGCACGTGAATCTCGACCATGAGATCTCATGCTAAACAACCCGCCGGGCGCGCAACCGGCCGCGCTCGGCGTCAACCTCGTACCGTCGGGCAGGTAACCGACGGTAGCCGGTCGCGGTGCATGATGAGCGCTATGACCACCGAACCGCTCGTCCAGCGCGACCCTGCCCAGACGACGGCGTACCGGCTCGCGGCGATGTTGCTCGGCGTAGGCTCCCTGCACTTTGTCGCCCCGAAGCCGTTCGACGACATCATCCCGGCCGAATTGCCTTTCAGCGCAAGGTTCTACACCTACGCATCGGGAGTGGCCGAGCTCGTCATCGGGGCGCTGCTGCTGCCACGCGGTACCCGTCGGGCCGCGGCGGCCGCGGCAGCGGCACTGTTCATCGGCGTCTACCCCGGAAACCTCAACATGGTTCGGCTGTGGTGGGACAAGCCGTGGCCGATGCGCATTATTGCGCTCGCGCGGCTACCGCTGCAGTTTCCGATGATCACCGCGGCGATCAAGGTCTACCGCAACAGCTGAGACAACGACTTTCTGCGGCTCGATGTCCGGCTCATTCATCACGTCAGGCCGGTGACAAAATCGATTAACTGCGAATGCGCAGTATCTTTTGCGAATGGCTGGACGCAACGCCTGTGATTTCGTAGCTCATACATGCGCGAGCGGTCTGCGCATGAGACGCAGAGCCAAGGGATGACGCATGAGACACCCGAAAATCACGCTGGCGCCCGCGGTCCTGCTCACACTCGCGAACGGATTCATGGACGCCCACACCTACCTGGAACTCGGCGGGGTGTTCGTCAATGTGCAAACCGCGAACATCATTTTGCTAGCGATCGACCTTGTTCAGCAGCAATGGGTCCTGGCGCTCGGCAAGCTCTGGCCGATCTGCGCTTTCATGACAGCCGTAGCGGTGGCTGCACACATAAAATCTGGACGCCTGGAAAAGGCTGTCTCGTATCCGCTGAGGTGGACGATGGGAATTCAGGTCGCATTCTTTGTCTTCGTCGGATTCCTCCCCGTGCGGATGGTCGCGAACGTCGTCATAGTCGCATTCGCGTTTCTGGCAGGTTCACAAATGAGCTGGTTCCGCAACGTCGATGACGTCACCTACCTGCCCGTGGCCAGCACAGGCAATCTGATGCGGCTTGTCGAAGCCGCCCACATGGGCTTCGTCGACGGCGACCGCGCCGCACGTCGGGCGTTTGCCGTCTACGCCTCGGTGGTCGGCGCGTTTTCGGTGGGTGCCTGCATCGGCGCGGCGGCCACCAATACCTGGGGGCACCACTGCGTCTTCATACCGGCGGGCATCCTCGCAATCGCACTGGTACGGATCTGGATCGACGAACACCCCGGAAAGATCGGCTAAAGCGGGGATCCGATGCGGTGCAGCGTGCCGTCCGGGTCGACGTAGGCGAATTCCCTTAGCCCGTAGGGCGTGTCATGCGGCGGATGCAGTCGCCCGCCCAGATCGGGCAGTGCCTTCCACTCCGCATACAGGCTATCGGCGTCGCTGACGTAAAAATAGACACTCGACGAGGTGCTCAGCGGGTCGTGCTCGGCCCATTCGGTGAGGTGCATCTGAACAGAACCACGGTCGACGAAGCCGTAGCGTTCGGGACCTGCGTAGCCGCGAGCGTCGAATCCGAGCCGCCGATAGCGGTCGAGGGCAGCTTCGAGGTTCCGCACCGGCACGATCGGTGCCACCGAGGTGAATGCGACGTCAGACATAACGGGAGTCTGTCACGTGATGCCGGCGACGGTTTGATAACCGCCGCCGATCAGCACATCGAAGACCGGTGTTGGACGCGGCATCGCCCGCAGCGGGATCGTTGTGGCAGTAACCCGCAGCGATCGTCGAGTCCCTTGAGGAGAATAAAATGCTTACGCAGACAAGCACACACGTCGCATCCCTGACTGACGCTGACATCGTCGAAGAGTCCGACCTCGGTTCGATCCGCCGCCTGACGGCCGACAACTTTCCTATCCTTCGGGGACTCTCGATCAAGCGGTTGGTGATCAACGCCGGGGCGATGCGGACGCCGCACTGGCACGCCAACGCCAATGAACTCACCTACTGCGTGTCGGGTACCGCGCTGGTCTCGGTGCTCGACACCGGCAGCCAGTTCGCCTCCTTCGTGGTGCGCGCGGGTGAGATGTTCCACATCGACTCCGGTTCGCTGCACCACATCGAGAACATCGGCAGCGACGTCGCCGAATTCATCATCGCGTTCCGCAGCGAACGACCCGAGGACTTCGGCCTGGGGGCGGCGTTCGGCGCGATGACCAACGCGGTACTGGGCAACACCTATGACCTGCCGGCGTCGGACTTCGCGGCGATGCGCCGCAGCACCACTGACCGCGTGCTGGCAGCCCGCGTCGGCGCGCCTGATGTGCCCGCCACGGCGTTCTTCAACGACCCGCACAAATTCGCGGTCGAGGCGATGACGCCGCCCGTCAGCATTGCGGTCGGCTCGGCCAGGACCGCGCGGATGCAGTTCTGGCCCGCACTCAAAGACCTGTCCATGTACTCGTTGCGCATTCGCGAGGACGGGATGCGCGAACCGCACTGGCACCCGATCACCGCGGAGATGGGTTACGTCAACCGCGGCTCGGCGCGCATGACCATCATGGGACCGGACGGCCAGTTGGACACCTGGTACCTGCGCCAGGGCGACGTGTACTTCATCCCCCGCGCGTACCCGCACCACATCGAGGTCGTCGACGCACCCGACATGCACTTCTGCATCTTCTTCGACCAGCCCACTCCGTGTGACATCGGCTACCGCAGCTCGGTGAGCGCCTACTCGCGCGAAGTGCTCGCAGCCACCTTCAACACCCACATCGAGGACCTACCAGACTTCCCGTTCACCAGGGCCGACCCGCTGATCGTCAACCGGCGCAACCCGCTGGACTTGCACTCGGTCAGGGAGTGACTGCGCGCGGCTCCAAGAATCCTCCAAGAATCCTCCAAGCGCCCGGCGAGAGCGTGTGGTTATCAAACCGAAACCAGGCGGCTACCCCGGCCAGGCTCGTCAAAGGGGGAAGGACATGACCGACACCGCGCAACGACTGCCGGCTACCACACGCGAACACCTCGCCGAGCTGGCTCCCCTGCTGGACACACTGGCAGCCGTCGCGGTACGCGGTGAACTTCCGGACGCGGAGTTGACAGCCCGCGCCACCGCGGCCCGGCCGGCGCTGTCGGCCCTGGCGGGTGATCCCCGGGACGGTGAGCCGTATTCGCGTTCCATCCTGCGGGTCGACGACCAGGTGGAGATCATGCTGGCCCGCTGGCGTCCGGGACACGGCTGCGCCCCACACGACCACGGCGGCGCGGGCGGCTTCGTCATCGCAATCGAGAGCACGTTCGACGAACGCCGGTTCGGCTGGGAGCAAACGCGGTTGACCGTCACCGAACAGCTTGTGCGCCAACAAGGTACGGCTATTGAGATCTCGCCGGAGGTGATTCACGACATGTCCGCCCCGGGCGGCGGGCTGTCCCTGCATCTCTACAGTCCGCCGCCGGCCGGCATGCGGGTGTTCGACCTGGAGCGGGCCGAGGTACTCGAACTTGTCGGCAATTACGGCGCGTGGATCCCGGCAGGCGAGCACCCGCGCCTCCCGTTCGCCGCTGCCGCACCGGGCAAGCCGGTGATCTGGGTGGCCCACACCACCCACTACCGGGGCGGTTCGGCCGAGTTCGCGGTCGCCGCAGCCACGATGGGCCGTGAACTGGCCGCCACACATCCCGACGCGCAGGTCGTTGTCTCCGGTCTGCACCGCAAGGCGGATTTCGAAGCCGAACTCGCCCGGTTCGCGTCGTCCGGCCGGGTGATCAGCCAGTTGCACCTGATCAGCCACTCGGGCATGTACGGCCCGATGTTCGGTTCGACGGACTGGCCCGAACAGTTCTCGCCGCACGAGTGGCGGGGCATGACGATCCCGTTTGCCGCAGACGGGCAGGCCCATTTTCACGCATGCCGGACGGCGCGCTGGCTCACGCCGTTCTTCGCCGAGGTGTTCGGCGTCGCCACGTTCGGCAACCACAACTACACCACCGTGTCCGCGCGTAAGGACCGGTTTGCGTGGGCGGGCCGTCGACCGGCGGCTCGCCCGAATCTTTATCTGATTGCCGCTCCGGGCAAGAAGTCACACGGCTGGGCCGGCAGCGTACGCAAGTATCTGGGGTGCAGCGCCGAGCCCATGGTCGAAAGCCGGCCCGCCGCAATGCAACAGGAGCGCTCCTATGATCGCGTGGCCGAACTCTACGACCGGGCCTACGCCGACATCCGCGTCAGGCAGGCCGAGTGGCGTTGGGTGGCCGGGCGCCTTGCCGAGACCCACGCCGGTCTGGGCCGCCGGGTGCGGGTGCTGGAAATCGGTTGCGGCAATGGGGCTTTGCTGCGCGCACTGGACGACAACGGCGATGTCGACTTCGCCGTCGGGGTGGACAGTTCGGCCGGGATGCTGGCCCGGGCGCGCGAGCGCAACCGCGACCGGGCGCGCCTGCGCTTCGGCAAGGTGAACGGTCCGGCACTCGACGTACCGGACAACCACGTCGATGTGGTGATCTCATTTCTGTCGTTCCGTTACCTCGACTGGGACCCGGTGATGGCCGAGATCCGACGCGTCCTGGCTCCCGGCGGCCGGTTGTGGGTTGTCGACATGGTCGAGCGACCGGCGCGGATACGGGACCTGCCCGTGCTGGCCCGATCGGCGGCCGCACACCTGCGTACCCGGCGAGAGCGTCCCCAGTTCGCCCTCGACCTCGCCACCCTGACCCATCACGCCGAATGGCGGAATATGCTGCGACACAACCCTATCCGCGCCGAGCACGAGTACCGCTGGTATTTCGGCAGCCGCTTTCCCGGCAGCCGGCTGCAGATGTTGACGGCGACAACGAAAGCCCGCGTGGTGGCATTCGATTCCGGTCCATTGGCAAAGGGGCAGATCACCCCGCTCTCCTACCCCTGATGGCCGCCAACACCGATGCCTGCCTGGGCATCATCGACTGGGGCATCGGCGGCGTGGGTCTGGTCAACGCACTGGACAGATTGGTTCCCGGGCTGCCGGTGGTCTACTGGTCCGACGCCGGGGCAACCCCGTACGGCCGGATGGGTGCCGACAAACTGAGCCACCGCCTGATGCGAGTGGTCACCGCCCTCGCCCAGCGCGGCGCGACGGAGGTGGTGTTGGCCTGCAACGCGGCCAGCACGGTGGTGGCCGAGTTGCGCGGGGCACCGGTGGTCGTCGAGGGCATCATCGCCCACGGTCTGGCTTCCGTCCCGGAAGACGTCACCTCGGTCGGTGTAGTGGGGGGGCAGCTCACCATCGACGCCGGGCCCTATCAGCGCGGACTGGCCAGGCCGGGACGCGTGGTGTTGCCCCGGGTTGCGCAACCGTTGTCGGCTCACATCGAGGCGGGCCGTACCGGCTCCGCACAGTTCCACGCCGACCTGGCCGGCATCGTCGCGCCGCTGCGGCGGGTAGGCGCCCTGGTACTGGCCTGCACGCACTACCCGGCGGCGAGTCGATGGTTCGCGGCCGCCCTGCCGAACGCGCTGCTCATCGATCCGGCCGACCACCTGGCCACGGCGATCGCCTACCGCTATCCGAAAGCGGCGCGGGCCACAGGCCCCGCCGACAAGGTTTTCCTGACTATGGGCGACCCGGATGCGATGCGGCGCAACGCCGCTCGCGCTTGGGGCACCTTGTTTACCACCCGAGCGGTCGGGCGACGGGACCGCGAAGCTCTGGCGTCTTAGGTGGCCGCGCGGGCCACGATGATCGGCGTGTGCACCGAATGCACCACAGCGTTGCTCACCGACCCCAGCAGCATTCTCGCGATCCCACCGCGCCCCCGGCTGCCGACGACCACCAGCTGGGCTGATCTCGAACGATCGATCAGCTCCTTGGCCGGCCGGTCACGAACCACGAGCCGCTGCACGGCTACATCGGGATACCGTTCCTGCCAGCCGGCCAGGCGCTCGGCCAGAATCTGCTCGGACTGCACCTCCAGCGCGGGCCAGTCCAGGCCGCCGACGTCGAGCATCTCGACGTCACTCCACGCGTGTAACGCGACCAGGTCGACGCCGCGGCGCGAGGCTTCGTCGAAAGCGATGCCTGTGGCGAGCTCAGAGGCGGAGGACCCGTCGACGCCCACCAGCACAGGCGCATCTTCAGCGCTGTCGGCGGCCGGTTCCCCCGGGACGATGGCGACCGGGCACGCTGCGCCCCGCAGCACGCCCGAGCTGACCGAACCCAGCAATACCCGCCCGACGGCGCCGCGCCCGTGGCTACCCACCACCACCATCTGCGCGTCCTCGGACAACTCGATCAGTGTCGGTATCGGTGGCGAGGACTTCAGCTCGCTGGTGATCTCGATGGCGCGCCCGGCCGAGTCACGGGCGAGCTTGACCGCCTGCTGGAGAACCTGTCGGCCGTCGTCCTCCTGCCATACCGCGACCCCGCCTGGCAACGGAATCTGCGGAAAGGTCGGCACGTATGCGCTCAGCATGTGGACCAATGTCAGCGGGACATTGCGCAGGGCCGCATCCCGAGCCGCCCAGGCCACCGCGGCATTCGACGCCGACGACCCGTCGACTCCGGCGACCAGCCCCCGCTTCGATGACGTCATTACGTTTCTCCTTAAGTCGGATACACGAAAACGCTATTGCGCGAGTGCTGCTCCGTCATGGGCCGTAGGTCCTCAACTACATGAACATCGGGTCTGCTCAGGGTGAACGATTAGTGGGCGGGCGGCTTGCGGTACAGAGCCGCACCTGCCACGACGCCCGCCCCGGCGGCGACGAACAATATCCGCTCTCCCGGCTTCAGGCCGGCGGCATACTGCTGGTATGCCGCCGCCAGCGCCGCCGTGTGCATCCGGTGATCGTCTGCGACACAGACCTTTTCCGCGGGAACGCCGAGCAGACCGCTCAGTGCCTCCCGATAGTCCCGGCGGGCAGGGGCGGCAACGATGACGTCGACGTCGGACAAGGAGACCCCGTTCAGCGTCAGACACGCACGTACCGCCTCGGCGGCCACCGCCGCGAACTTGTCGTCCGCGTCGGCCGACTGCCGGAACCGCAGGACGTTTCGGCCGTCTGCGAATCCTACTGTGGCCGAGGATGTCTCGAGGTCATGCAGGGCATCGCCGGCGTTGGCCCACGACACGCCGCTCAGACCGTAGTTTTCGTCGGTCCATCCGCACAGCAACGCCGCTCCGGTCGCCGAATAAGGGAAGTGCTCGCTCATCCCGTGGCCGGGGCCGGCGTCACTTGTCACCACCAGTGCGCGCTGCACACTGCGCGTGCGCAAGAACCCGTCGACGATTTGCAGCGCGGTCAACACACCGCAGGCGCCGTTGGCGACGTCGAACGAAAAGGTGCCGTGTGCGTCGGCGTGGGGGTCCTCCGGGTTGGCCCCGATGTCGTCCTGGATCAACGCGGCCAGCGCCGGCTCGCCCAGGTTGCGGTCGCGGTAGATGCCGGCGTTGACCACCAGATCCAGCTCGGCCGGTTCACATCCGGCCTGCCGCAGACAGTCTTTGGCCGCGGTGACGGCCAGGTGCAGCGCGCTGTGGCGTCCGCGCAACCGGGGGTGCGCAACGTCGACTCGATCAATCACTGTGCCCATAACGGCTCACCACATCCTCATCAAGGGTCAACAAGACCACGCCGATCTCCAGGCCGGACGCCAACGCCAGCAACGCCACCCGTTCGCCGGCCGCGATCCGGCCGGCTTCCAGTTCCTCGACGAGTGCCACCGTGTGGGTGGTCGACGCGGTGTTTCCGTACCGGTCGACGGTGATCACGGCATCGTGCTGAGGGCTGTCCCCGAAGGATTCCTTCATGCGCGTCATGCCTTTGCGGATGGCGCGTGCGGAGGTCTGATGGGTGATGACGTGGTCGATGTCATGGATGGAAATGCCTACAGCGTCCAGCACTTCGTGCAGCAGCAGCGGCGTGTCGGCTATCGCGGCCTTCTGGATGGCGCGCGAGTTGGTGAACATCCGCGCGCCCGGGTCATGCCCCTGTGGATACGCCAGGCAAAGCCGGCTGTAGTCGGCGACGGTGGTGAATCCGGCGAGTTCGATACCCGCCGAGCCGGCTGGGGCCCGTTCCAGCAAGAGCGCCGCGCCGGCGTCACCGAGCGTCAGAGACGCCAATTCCTTGCTCATGATGTTGCGGATGTGCTTGGCCGCGTTCTGGCTGAGCTGCGAGATGTATTCACCGCTGACCACCAGTCCGCGCCGCACGATGCCCTGACGGATCCAGTTGTTCAGGATCGTGACCCCGGTGAGCATCCCGGCGCAGGCATTGGACACATCGAAGGTCATCGCCTGGTGTGCCCCGACGTTGCGGGCCAGCGCACCACTCATCGTCGGCTCCAGCCACTGGGTGAGGCCGCCGCGGAATTTCGTGATGCTGCAGCTGATCACCACATCGATGTCCGCGGGATCCTGTTGCGCGATGGTAAGGCAGTTGAGTGCCGCCGAGGTGGCAAGGGACAACGAATCCTCCTCGCCGGTGGAGACCCGGCGTTCCCGGATGCCGGTCAACTTCTCCAGATCGATGTGAGTGCGGTGCCGCGTGGTGGCCATCAGATCGTCGGTGGTCAGCCGTGTCTCGGGCAGGTGCCGACCGGCGCCGGCCAGGCGGGCGACATAGGGGGTGCGTGCGCCTTGTCCGTCGGTTTCCATCACTAGCCAGTGCCGTGTCATGGTGATACCTCCTTTAGGTGCCGGGCTGTCAGGACCCGCGCGCGGATTCGGGCACCCAGCTGGTCAACGATCCCAGCCTTGCCCACCAGCTTCTGCATCCGCTGACACAACTCGGACAGGCGGGCGCTGTTGTCGCCCTTGCCAACGGCCTCTTCGGCATCGGTCAAGCACGACGCCGAAAGCTCGGCGAGGCAAGGGTTCTCTATTGTCATGCCGTTCCCTTTGAGCTCGTGTTCCGCACTGCATCGCGCCAGGCGTCAAGTGCCTGTGCCACAGAGGCTTTCAGAGGCTGCGAGGTGTCCATCCGATACGCCGAGCTCCACGCGTCGCGGCGCGCAGCCAGCGCCGCGGCGATCTCCGGAGTCGCATCGGAGTTTCCGGCCGCACGGTGTTCGATCCGGTCGGCGGTGGTTTGCACCGTTACGGCGCACAGTATTTCCACGATGCTCGAATGGCTTGCGCCGGCCAATCGGTGCGCCTGCGCACGCAGGCCCGGGTCCTGCCAGGTTCCGTCGAGAATCACCGACTGCCCGTCATCCAGGAGGCGGCGGGCCCGGCGCAGCACCGTCTGGTAGACGGCAACCACATTGTCCCGGCTGTACAGACCGGAGTCCAGCACGCCCGGCCCCCCGCAGATGGCACCAGACTCGCGCAGCTCCCGGCGCACGTCGTCTGTCGAGATCACCTGCGCCCCGACCTCTTCAGCGAGGGTGCGGGCTACGGTCGACTTTCCGCTGCCCGGATTGCCTCCGATGAGTGCCAGCCGGACTGCCCCGCAGGACAGATGCTCGACCGCGATCGCGAGGTGCCGCGCGGCATCGTCGGCACACTCCGGCTTACCCTGCCCGAAGCGGACGCAATCCACCTTGGCCCGCACCACCGCGCGGTAGGCGAGGTAGAAGTGCCGCAGTGACGGTGGCGCGGAGTCACCAGTCAGTGCGGTGTAGCGCGCGAGGAAAGACTCGCCGAGGTCTTTGCGGCCCAGGAACTCCAGATCCATGGCCAGGAACGCGGCGTCGTCGATGCGGTCGAGGTAGCGTAGTTCGTCGTCGAACTCCAGGCAGTCCAGCAGGGCGGGTTTGCCGTCGACCAGGAAGATGTCGTCGGCGAGCAGGTCGCCATGGCCATCGACGATGCTGCCCTCCTCGATGCGGCGTGCGAACAGCCGCCCACGCCCCGCGAGATATTCGGCGACAAGGTGCTCGACTCGAGCGATGGAGTTCTCGGTCATGCCGGGGATAGTGCTGAACTTGTGCAGTTCGGCAAGATTCGCGCTCCAGCGTCGGTCGACGGCGACCGCCGTCCCCTGTGCACTGATCACCGCACTGCGTTCAGCCCGGCCGTGGAATTCGGCCAGCACGCCGGCGACGGCATCCAAGGCGGCCGCCAGCAGCCCCGGTGACGCCTCGTGGCGCACCCGGTACGCCAGCCGGTCGCTGTTGCGGTACCGGCGCATGACAACGATCGGTTCGGCGGCCTCTCCGGCGGGGTCGGAAAGATGCGCCACCCCGAGGTACGACTCGGGTGACAGGCGGCGGTTGAGCTCGACTTCGCGCCGGCACGCATGCTCCCGCTGCTCGACGGTACGAAAGTCGAGGAAGTCGGTCAGCACAGGCTTTTTGGCCTTGTACACCCGCTCGCCGGCCAACACCACCACACCGGTATGCGTCTCCCGCATCTCCACAAACGGAGCGGCTTGCGAGCTGCAATCGTCCGACTCAGAAGACCGTTCGGCGGTGGTGGCGAACTCCATGACTACAGGCCGTCGATCGCGCTAGCCGGCCTGCACCGGTCGCGCCACGATCACCGGCGTGCTGACGGCATGGACCACCGCGTTGCTGACCGACCCCAGCAGCAGGGCGCCGACCGCACCCCGACCGTGGCTTCCGACCACCACGAGCTGAGCGGTTTGCGCCTGCTTGATGAGCTGACGCGCCGGTCGGTCACACTCGACCACGCGGTGTACCGAAACATCGGGGTACTGCTCCTGCCAGCCGGCCAGGCGTTCGGCCAGAATACGGTCCGCGTCTTGTTTGAACAGCGTCCAGTCCAGGCCTGGCAATTCGACCGCTTCGATGTCGCTCCACGCGTGAACGGCCTTCAGCGCGGCCCCACGACGGGATGCTTCGTCGAAGGCGATGGCCGTCGCGAGCTCCGACGCCGGCGATCCGTCGATTCCCACGACGACCGGAGCGCCTCCGGACGACTGGACGGCGGGATGGTCGTCACGGATGACGGCGACCGGACATCTGGCCCGGCGCACCACGCCCGAACTTACCGAGCCGAGCAGTCCCCGGCCCAGGGCCGAGCGTCCGTGACTTCCCACCACCACCATTTCGGCGTCCTCGGACAGCTGTATCAGGGCTGGGGCGGGGGGTGACCATTTCAGTTCACTCGCGATGGTGATGGGCCGGCCGGTACCGACGACGTCTTCGGCGACTTTGACCGCGTGCTGCAACACCCGGCGGCCTTCTTCATCGCGAGAGGTACCCATGCTCATCGACAATGGCATTTCCGGATACATAGGAACATTCGCGTTGACCATATAGGCCAGAGTCAGGGAAACATGGCGCATCGCGGCCTCGCGCGCCGCCCAGACGACGGCGGCGTTGGACGGATCCGATCCGTCGACCCCGGCAACGATGCCGCGACGGTTTTCCAGCGCATCCATTGCGTTCTCCCTCCGCTAGCGAAAACGCTACTGCGCGAACCGACCTGGGTCGTGGGGCTTTTGTCACCAAGTGCAGGGACGTGGGACCTTGATCGGGTATGCGACGGCTTCATCGCACTCAGCCTGTGGCATCGTCACACACGTGACCGAATGGCCCGCCACCATCGACCGGCGCTACCACGACGCGGTGATCCTGAATCTCGACGGAGTAGTTTCCGCCGCGGCGTCGGGCGGCTTCCGCGCCTCAGATTCCACCGGCCCGCTGCTGCGCCGCCTGCGCGACGCGGGCATCGCCACAGCCGCCTACTCGGCAAGCCCCGCCGGCGCTCAGTTGTCGTGCGGACCCATCGACGAACTCGTCGACGCGGCCGAGTTCCCCGATGAACACGACTCGGAGGTACTGACCCGCACGGCGGCACGACTGAAGGTCCGACCCGACCGATGCGCCGTCATCGAGCACGATCCAGCCGGAGTCCACGACGCCTGCGCGGCCGGTTTCAGCCTGGTCATCGGCCTCGACCACGGGAGTGAAGAACTCACGTCACACGGAGCCGACGCGGTGATCGCCGACCTCGCCGAGATCTCAGTGCGCAACGGGGACGCGCCGGTATCGACCATCACCGACGCCCTGACCGTCTACAGCCAGCTCAAAGAGCTGGTCACGGCCCGGCAACCCGTAATTTTTCTCGACTTCGACGGCACCCTGTCCGAGATCGTCGGACAGCCGGAATCGGCGACGCTGGCGCCCGGGGCCGCCGAAGCGTTGCGGGCGCTGACCCGGCAATGCCCTGTGGCGGTGATCAGCGGCCGCGACCTGGCCGACATCCGCGCCAAGATCGATGTCGAGGGCCTGTGGTTCGCGGGAAGCCACGGTTTTGAGCTCGTAGCGCCCGACGGCACACTGCACCAGACCGCTGACGCCGCCGCGTCGATCCGCACATTGGTCAGTGCCGCAACGCGTCTGGCGGACGAGCTGACAAACGTCCGCGGCACGATAGTAGAGCGCAAGCGGTTCGCGGTAGCCGTGCACTACCGCAACGCCGACCCCCAGGAGGTCGACACCGTGATCGCAGCGGTGCGCCGGCTCGGGCGTTCGAAAGGCTTGCATGTCTCGACTGGGCGCAAACTTGTCGAACTGCGTCCGAACATCCCCTGGGACAAAGGCAATACGCTGCACTGGATTCTGCGACACCTCGCCGGCGACCCGGATTCACGGTCAGCCACCACCCTTCCGATCTTCATCGGCGATGACATCACCGACGAGGACGCGTTCGATGCGATCCGCTTCGACGGCGTCGGGATCGCGGTCCGTCAAACCGAAGGCGGTGACCGCCTTTCGGCTGCCACCTTCAGCCTGGAAAATCCCTGTGCCGTCACCGAATTCCTGCAAAGACTGGCCGGGGACCTGAAGGAGGAGGCTGCGGCTCCCCCAGACGCCTGGGAACTGGTCTACGACCATTACGACCCGGACACCGAGCGTCTGCGTGAAACGCTGTGCACCGTCGGCAACGGCTATGTCGCCACCCGCGGCTGTGCCGCCGAGGCCCCGGCAGGCCGGCACCACTACCCCGGTACCTACGCCACCGGCGTCTACAACATCCTGGCCGACCAGATCGCCGGCCGGACCATCGAGAACGAGAGTCTGGTCAATCTGCCCAACTGGCTGCCGTTGACCCTGCGCATCAATGGCGGGCCGTGGTTCGACGTGGACAATGCCGAGTTGCTGTTCTACCGGCAGACTTTCGACCTGCGTCACGCGACGCTGACGCGACGGCTTTGTTTTACCGACGGCGCCGGCCGCATAACGACCCTCGATCAGCAGCGGTTCGCGTCGATGCACGATCCGCACATCCTGGCGATGCGGACCACCGTGCATGCCGAAAACTGGTCGGGCACGGTCGAGTTCAGGTCACTGCTGGACGGCACCGTGCGCAACACCATGGTGGACCGCTATCAATCGCTGTCCGGCACACACCTCACCGCTGCGGTAATCGAGGAGGTCGCGTCCAATGCGGTGGTGTTATGCACCGAGACGTCGCAGTCCCGCATCGCGATCGCGGTCGCGGCACGCAACACCGTCTGGCGCGGCGACACGCCGGCCGAGGCGAACTATACGGCGATTCACGACCACGGCCGCGGGGGTCATGACATCGAAGTCCCATTGTCCGCCGGTCAGCCGGTCACCCTGGAAAAGGTCGTGACCATCTTCACCGGCCGCGACGCCGCGATCGCCGAACCCGCAAGCGCCTCGCGGCAGACCCTCGAGTCAGCCGGCCGCTACGCCGACCTGCACCGTCCGCATGCCAGGGCGTGGGCCAGACTTTGGGAGCAGTGCAACGTCGGCCTCAGTGACGGCGAGGATGAACTGCGAATCCTGCGGCTGCATCTGGTGCACGTGCTGCAGACAATCTCGCCCCACAGCGCCGAGCTCGACGCCGGAGTCCCGGCTCGGGGATTGCACGGCGAGGCCTACCGCGGGCATGTGTTCTGGGATGCGTTGTTCATCTCACCAGTGCTGAGCCTGCGAATGCCGAATGTGTCGCGTTCCCTGTTGCTCTACCGCTATCGGCGCCTGCCGCAAGCTCGCCGGGCGGCCCACCGGGCGGGCCATCTCGGCGCCATGTTCCCGTGGCAGTCGGGCAGCGATGGGCGTGAGGTGAGCCAGGAAGTCCACCTCAACCCGCAGTCCGGCCGCTGGGTTCCCGACGCCAGCGCGCGCGCCCACCACGTGGGTCTCGCGGTCGCCTACAACACCTGGCAGAACTACCAGGTGAGCGGGGACCGCCAGTTCCTGGTGGACTACGGGGCCGAGATGTTGGTCGAGATCGCGCGATTCTGGGTGGGGCTGGCCCACTTTGACGCCGGCCTCGGCCGGTACACCATCCGTGGCATCATCGGTCCGGACGAGTTCCACTCCGGTTATCCGGGCCGGGAGTACGACGGGATCGACAACAACGCCTACACCAACGTCATGGCGGTCTGGGTCATCCTGCGCGCGATGGAAGCGCTGGATCTGTTGCCGCTGCGGGACCGCCTCGAACTCGTCGCGAAGCTTGGCCTGACCACCCAGGAGCGAGAACGCTGGGATCACGTGAGCCGTCGCATGTTCGTGCCGTTCCACGATGGTGTGATCAGTCAGTTCGAAGGGTATTCCGAACTGGCCGAGCTGGATTGGGAGGGTTACCGGCAGCGGTACGACAACATCCAGCGACTCGACCGGATCCTGGAAGCCGAGAACGACACCATCAACAACTACAAGGCCTCCAAGCAGGCGGACGCGCTGATGTTGTTCTACCTGCTTTCGTCGGAGGAGTTGCTCGGTCTGTTCGGCCGACTCGGCTACCACTTCGCTCCCGAGCAGATTCCCAGGACCGTCGACTATTACCTGGCGCGGACCTCCGACGGGTCGACGTTGAGCGCGGTCGTACACTCCTGGGTGTTGGCGCGCGCCAACCGCGCCAACGCGCTCGAGTACTTCCAGAAGGTGCTCGATTCCGACGTCACCGATATTCAGGGCGGTACCACCTCGGAAGGAATCCACCTCGCGGCCATGGCGGGCAGCATCGATCTGCTGCAGCGGTGTTTCACCGGCCTGGAGACTCGCGACGACCGGCTGATCCTGAGCCCGCAGTGGCCAGAAAGCCTTGGCCCGATTGAGTTTCCGTTCATGTACCGGGGCCACCGGCTGCATCTGCAGATCAGCGGGCGAAGTGCGGCCCTGACCGCCGAATCCGGCGGCACCGGTCCCATCGAGGTCGAATGCCGGGGCCGCGTCCATCAATTGCGGCCGGGCAGCACGATCGAAGTCGGATAGCTTCGCTCGGTGCCTGGATACCTTCGCTCAGTGCCGGACCAGCAGCACTGAGCAGTCCGGATACCCCAGGATCGGGTGGCAGTTCGGGGTGGCCAATCCGGGCAGCGCCGAGGCCTCGGACTCGCCGACGATGGCGAGATCGATCGCGCTGCCGTGTTTCTCACCGGCTCGGGTGCCGGTGCCTGAGGCAACGATCTGCACGGGCACGTCAGGGTAGCGGCGCACCCAGCTGTCCAGGCGGCGGTCGATCTGACGCACGATCGCGTGCCGGCGTCGCCCCTCCTCCATGGCCAGTCGCACCACTTCGTCGTTGCCGGGTTCGTCGTTGAGGACGACGGCGATCACCCCGACCTGGGTGGGTGAGCCGTCAGGATTGGTGCGGATCACCGCAACCGGGCAGTGCGCGTGCGTGACCAGCGCGGCGGCCGTGGGGCCCAGCAAGCCGTCAGTGGCCCAGCCCCGCCGCGAGGTGCCCACGCACACCAGGGCCGCGTCCTGCGATGCGTTGATCAAGGCTTGTCCCGGGTCTCCGGAGAGCACCGCGGTTTCGATTTCCACCGGCTTGTCCTGCGCCTTGGCCTCGCTGAGGACAGCGCTCTCGGCCTGTGCCAGCACCATCTCGGCGCGCTCGAGTTCCCACTCGGACGCCTCCGCCGACCCCGCATGCTCGTTCTTGCGTGTGATGACATAGACGAGCCGAAGCGGCATCTGCCTGCTCAAAGCCTCATCGATCGCCCATTTGGCGGCGTTGACGGCGGCTTGCGAGCCGTTGACACCCACTACCACCGACTTCGCGTCCAGCTCGCTCATGCCGGGCTCCTGACTTCGTCGTTCACTATCAATCTATTGCGCACCCGGTCATTTACGCAGGGGCCGTTCGGCCTGAGTTTGCAATGCCCTTCGTCCCCCCGGCAGGCCCGCCAACGTCCACGGGCTCGCCGGTCAGCTCGAAAAGACGTTCCGCGTCGGCCCGCTGGCACACCGCGGTGCCGGGCGTCAGCAACATCGCCGCGCCCGCCGCGATTCCCAACCGCACGGATTTGGCGATCGGCCATCCGCGGGTCAAGCCGACGGCGATGGCGGCCACCATCGCGTCACCGGCGCCCACGCCACTGCCACGCTCCATCGGAACCGCTGCAAATCGCTGGCAGGTGTGCGCGGTGGCCAGCAGTGCACCCGCCGAACCCAACGACACCACCACGATCTCGGCGCGACCGCTGTCCACGAGTTCTCGCGCGGCCGCGACTTGGTCTGCCTCGGTTGCCAATTCGCGTCCCACGCATTCGCGCAGTTCTCGCGCGCTCGCCTTGAGCAGGAAGACCCCCGACGAGACGCCGTGCAGGCCGCCACCGGAGGTGTCCAGGATGAGGTGGGCGCCAACATCGCGCGCGACGTCGGCCACGCGCTGGTAGAAGTCAGCAGGGACCCCGGGCGGCAGGCTACCACTGGCCACCACGAATTCAGCCGAGCGTGCCGCCATCCGCAGCTCCTGCAGGCACCGGTCCTGTTCGGCGCGGCTCAGCACCGGTCCGGGCAGCACGAACCGGTACTGGCGGCCGGTGCTGGTCTCGTTGACGGTGAAGCTCTCCCGGGTGCAGCCGACGATCGGGATTTCGCCGAACGGCACGCCCGCATCGCTGAGCAGTTTGGTCAGCAGTCCGCCGTGTGACCCTCCCGCCGGCAACACCGCGAACGCCGACCCGCCGAGTACGTGGGCTATCCGTGCGACATTCACCCCCCCGCCGCCCGGGTCGTAACGCGTTGCGCTGCAACGTATCTTACTGGTGGGTTGCACCACGTCCACGCTGGTGGTGATATCGAGCGCGGGATTCATCGTCAACGTGACGATCCGCGGTAGCCCCGGTGCGAAACCGGCGTGCATGGTGAACTCCGCTCGTCAGTGTGGACTCTGGGTGGGCACTAGAGACCGCTGGGATAGGTCTCGGGCGTCTCGCCCGCGATCCACACGCTCGTCGTCTCGAGGGGCTCCAGCGCACGGGTCGTGTCGATATGGATCATCGCGTCGAACTGATCGCCGGGCCGGACGTGGAAGTAGTGACTCTGCCGCTCGGTCGTGGGCTGATAGATCACTCCGATGGCGCGGCCCAACCGAACGGCCGACAACGGCTCGGCCGCCTTTTCGTTGATCCGCGACGACACCAGGAACGCGTCCTTGCCGGTCTGATGGAACAGGTCTTCGACGCTGCCGGGAAGCGCCGGCCTGACCACTTTGCGTTCGGCGATGCCGCCCCATTCGCTGGCCGCCGTCACCGTACCCGAGTAGGTGCTCAGGCCGATCAGGCGCGCGTCGCCGTGGTAGCGCTGCCGGGCGAGTTGCCCGAGCGTGAGCTGGCCGTCGGCCCACACCTCGGTCGCGGTGGCGTCGCCGACATGGGAATTGTGGGCCCACACCACAATTCGTGCAGGCGGGCCGCCACCGCGGCGATCCAGGTGCTTCAACAGTGCTTCGAGGGACTGCGCCATATGCTTGTCCCGCAGATTCCACGAGGAGACCCGGCCGCTGAACATCGAACGGTAGTAGACCTCGGCGTCGCGGACGGTTTGCGCGTTCTGCTGGGCATAGAACAACTCGTCTTCGGCGAGCATGCCGTCGGCGCGCAGATAGTCGAGCGCGTTGCGCTGCAACTCGACCAACTGCTCGATCGCCTGGCGTTCGCACTTCGGTCCGGCGCCGAACGCCGCCTTGTAACCGTATGCCTGCCCGTCGTCGCCCGCGGGGTGGTCGAAGCATGCGTACCGGATCCGGGCCCGAACCGCCGCCGCGGGATCCACTGTCTCGAGGTAGGCGATCACCTCGTGCATCGACCTGTGCAGGCTGTAGAGATCGAGCCCGTAGAACCCGGCCTGCCGCTTCCCGCGCTGGTTGTGCTCGCGCAGCCAGTCGGTAAAGTCGCGAAGGACGGTGTTGCGCCACATCCACGCCGGGAAGCGCTCGAAACCGCTGAGCGCCTGCTCGGCCGTGGTGTCCTTGCCCAGGCCGCGAACATAGCGGTTGACCCGGTAGGCGTCGGGCCAATCCGCCTCCGCCGCAACGGCGCAGAAGCCCTTCTCCTCGATCAGCCACTTCGTGATGGCCGAACGCGCCTCGTAGAACTCGTGAGTGCCGTGGGAGCTCTCTCCGATCAGGACGATCCGTGCGTCGCCGATGATCTCTTCGAGAGCTTCGCGCGGCGGAATCCCTTGTGGCGCATCGATGGCCACGTCGGCGATCATCTCGGCCGCCGTCGGTACCGCGGTTTTGATCAGGGTGAGCCCCGTGGTGGGCTTGGCCAGCAGTTCGCGCACCTCTTCGTCACTGACCTGACGGAAGTCCCAGAATGACTCTCCCACAGCGAGAAACGGTGTGGGCATCGACGCGCAGACCACCTCGTCGACCAGGCCGGCGAATTCCCGGCAGGTCGATTCCGGAGCGGCGGGCACAGCGATCACGATGTGCTCCGGCTCGGCGTCGCGCAACGCCTGTACGGCCGCGAACATGCTTGCGCCGGTGGCCAATCCATCGTCGACGAGGATCACCGTCCGGCCGGCCACCTCCACCGGCGGGCGACCCCCCCGATAGGCGGCCTCGCGCCGGACCAGTTCGCGGCCCTCCCGTTCGACGATGTCGCGAAGTTGCGCGGACGTGATCCGCAGACCGCGCAGCACGTCGTCGTTCACCACGACACGACCACCGCTGGCCAGTGCGCCGACGGCGAATTCCTCATGACCCGGGGCACCCAACTTGCGCACGATGAACGCGTCCAGCGGGGCGTGCAGCGCGGCCGCCACCTCCCACGCCACGGGCAAGCCGCCGCGTGCCAGACCGAGCACGATGACGTTCGGGTTGTCGCGGTAGGCGCCCAACAGGTTTGCCAGCACCTGGCCGGCTTCGCGGCGGTCGCGGAATACCCGCCGTGGTGCGGGCCCGGCGGCCTCGGCTGCACTGGTCATGACTTACTCCTCATCCTCATATCGCCCCGGCGACTTACATTCCGCTGCGGCAATGCTTCATTCGACCAATCCCCCGGCACCGGCGGTAGGGACCGAAGTCCCAGCTGAGGTGTAAAGAGGCGCATTTGTCCGGCTCAGCCGACGACCTCGAGCACCTCACCCAGCGGCCGCCGCGGCGTCGCCGCCGGTATCGGACCCGACGGTGAGATGCCGACCCGGATCAGAACCTGCGGAACGGCCGCGCGACCCTCGGTGAGCTCCCGCAGGATGTCACGACCTGGCTCCAGTTCCGTTGCGTGCGTGATCGGGCAGGTGGCCAGTCCGGCCGCCGTGCACTCCAGCAGCACGGCCGAGAGCGCCTCCCCGCAGTTCAACGCATCTGCTCGGGTGTCCTCGGCCGTCGACAACAAAACGATCTTCGCCTGATCGTGTCTGCTTCCGCCGCCGTGCTCCGTTTCTGCGGCGGTGGGGAACTCGCGATCGATGCCGACAGCCCGGGCCTCCGCCTCGGACACGATTGCATCCTGGGGAATCCCTTCGTGTTCCCGGGAAAATGCTGTCCACCAACTTAATTCGTGATGGTAACTGTCGTCGTAACGGCGCAGGGCCTCGCTGAGCCGAGTGGCATCCGCCAGCCGTGGCCGCGCCTCGTCATCCAGGACTTCGAGACCGACCAGCTCCTGGTCGACGCAGTTGCGTAGCAGCGGCTGCAGTGACGGCCAGTCGTTGGGTGCGCGGAACGGGCGTCGGTCGGTGCGCCGGACCTTGATCGCGTTGGCACGATCGCGCCGCGCCCTGCCGACGTATGCCATCGGGGTGAAGTCCACCGCGGCAAGATGGTCGAGGTTGTTCGGGTTGGGGAATCGGTCGACGTGGCTGTCCCAACCGGCGGCGGCCATCGCGACACGCAGGTGGTCGAGTGCGGCGCCGCAGCTCAGGATCGCCTCACGGCCCGAGCTGTCGGTCGCGGTCACGATCCGGGACGGGTCGACGAACAGGTCAATGGTCGCGCCTTTGACCACCCAGCGCCATGGCTGGGTGTTGTGCAGCGAAGGAGCGTGACACGCCAGCTCCACCGCGCTTGTGATCACCGCAGGCTCGACCAACGTTCGGGTCATCGCACTCACCTCTCTCGGGATAAGTACGACGCTCCGTCAGCGGAACACCGGATGCCAGAGTCCTTGGTCACCATCGTCGCGTCGTAGGACCTCGCCGCAGCATCCGGCCGGTGAACGACGTCCGGCCGGGTGATCGATGACTTTTTTCCCTATTGCGCACGGTTTACCGGGCACACGCTGGATAAGCCGTCAATTCCGGCGCCAGCCGCCGGAACTCTGGGGACGAGGACCCGCACATGGATGTGATTCACAAGACCCCCCGCGACTGCCGCGTGCAGCCCAATCTCGCCGACTACGACCAGGCCCTGGCGCAGTTTCACTGGTCCGATGTGCCGAAGCTGTGCGAGGGCATGGGCGAAGGGAAATGCAACATCGCCTATGCCGCCGTCGACCGGCACGCGAGCGGGCCGGAGAGTACCCACACCGCACTTCGTTTCCTCACCGAGGACGGGGCGCACGAACTGACCTATGCCGAGTTGAGTAACCGGGTGACCCGATTCACCGGCGTGCTGCGCGCCCTGGGCATCGGCAAAGGCGACCGGGTCTTCGCCATCATGGGCCGTATTCCCGAGCTGTACATCACGATGCTGGGTGCCCTGCGGAACGGCAGCGTCGTCTCACCCCTGTTCTCCGCCTTCGGTCCGGAGCCGATCGCCACCCGGGTTGATATCGGACAGGCCGACGTGCTGGTCACCACCAGGGCGCTCTATCTGCGCAAGATCGCCAAGATCCGCGAGCGGCTGACTTCGGTGCGGCACGTGATCGTGGTGGACGACGGCGCCCACGGCGAGCCGCCCGAAGGGACAGTCGATTTCTGGCAGTGCATGAACGCAGCCGACGAGCACGCGCCGGTCGAGCCGACGACTGCCGACGACCCCGCGCTGCTGCACTTCACCAGCGGGACCACCGGCACACCCAAAGGCGCCATCCACGTTCATGGTGCCGTCGCCATGCACTACGTCACGGGCTTGTACGCGCTCGACCTTCACGCCGACGACATCTATTGGTGCACTGCGGATCCGGGCTGGGTCACCGGAACGTCCTACGGGATCATCAGTCCGCTGCTGCACGGCGTGACGTCCATCATCGACCAGGCCGAATTCGACGCCGAGCGCTGGTACCGGATTCTGCAGGATGAACACGTATCGGTCTGGTATACCGCACCCACCGGCATCAGGATGCTGATCAAGGCCGGTCCAGAATTGCCGGCCCGCTTCAGTTTTCCGCACCTGCGGTTCATCGCCAGCGTGGGTGAACCGTTAAACCCGGAAGCGGTGTGGTGGGGGAAAAAGGTTCTGGGTCTGCCGATTCACGACAACTGGTGGCAGACCGAGACGGGCGGCATCATGATCGCCAACACGCCGGCGTTCGACATCAAGCCGGGTTCGATGGGCCGGCCGCTGCCTGGCGTCGAGGCCTGCATCGTGCACAACAACGACGACGGCACCAACACCGTCGTCCAGGAACCCGACGTCGAGGGCGAGCTTGCCCTCAAACCGGGCTGGCCGTCGATGTTCCGCGGCTATCTGCACGCCGACGAGAGGTACCGAAAGTGCTTCAGCGACGGGCTTTACCTCTCCGGCGACCTGGCCAAGCGCGATGCCGACGGCTACTTCTGGTTCGTCGGCCGCAAAGACGACGTGATCAAGTCCGCCGGGCACCTGATCGGACCGTTTGAGGTGGAAAGCGCCCTGACCGACCACCCGGCGGTGGCCGAGGCGGCCGTCATCGGTAAACCGGACCCCACCGTCGGTTCTGTCATCAAAGCCTTCGTCACCCTCAAGGACGGCTTTGCGGCCACCGAAGAGCTCCGGTTGCAGCTGCTCGGCCACGCCCGCAAACGTCTCGGTCCTGCCGTGGCACCCAAAGAGATCGAGTTCGCCGACTCGCTGCCGCACACCAGCAGCGGCAAGATCATGCGACGCCTGCTGAAGGCCCGCGAACTCGGGTTGCCCGAAGGGGACACCTCCACCATCGAACGACCCCACCCGGTCGAACAATCGCACGACCATCAACCTCAAGGAGCGTCGCTGTGACCGAGAAGGACCTGACGCACGAACTGTTGTCGGACATGATTCGGGTACGCCGCATGGAAGAGAAATGCGCGGAACTGTACAGCGCGGCCAAGATTCGCGGCTTTCTGCACCTCTACGTCGGTGAGGAGGCCGTGGCGGCGGGGTCGCTGCGCGCGTTGACCGACGAGGACGCGGTGGTGGCGACCTACCGCGAGCATGCGCACGCGCTGCTGCGCGGCATCCCGATGACCAGGATCATGGCCGAGATGTTCGGCAAGCAGGAAGGCTGCTCCCGCGGTCGTGGCGGGTCCATGCACCTGTTCGACGCATCCCGGCACTTCTACGGCGGCAACGCGATCGTTGCCGGCGGGCTGCCGCTGGCGGTCGGCATCGCGCTCGCCGACGGCATGCTGAAGCGGAACCGCGTGACCGCGTGTTACTTCGGCGACGGGGCGGTGGCCGAAGGCGCTTTCCACGAGTCGTTGAACATGGCAGTGTTGTGGAACCTGCCGGTGCTGTTCCTGTGCGAGAACAACCTTTACGCGATGGGCACCGCATTGGATCGGGCGCAGTCACAGACCGACCTCACCGCAAAGGCAGCCGCCTACCGCGTCGACGCGCTGGCCGTCGACGGGATGGACGTCGAGGCATGCTACGAGGTCACCCGCAAAGGCGTGGACCACGTGCGCAGCACCGGCGGGCCGTTCTTCATCGAGTTCCGCACCTACCGGTTCCGCGCTCATTCGATGTTCGACCCGGAGTTGTACCGGGACAAGGCCGAAGTCGAACGATGGCGCGAGAAAGACCCCATCGACCTGTTCATCCAGCGCCGGCAACGTGACGGCCTGATCACCGACGCCGACGTGCGTGACATCGAAGCCGCGGCCGCCGCGGAAATCGCCGACGCGGTGGCCTACGCCGAAGCCGGAACCCGGGAAGACGTGGCCGACCTGGCCCGTGACGTGCTCACCCCGCTGGAGGCGGCGCGATGAAAACGACCTATCGCACTGCCGTGCACGACGCGATCCGCGACGCATTGCGCGACGACTCGCGCGTGGTGCTGATGGGCGAGGACGTCGGGCGCTACGGCGGAACCTACGCGGCGTCCAAAGGGCTGCTGGAGGAGTTCGGACCGGACCGGGTGCGTGACACGCCGCTCTCGGAGCTCGGCTTCGTCGGCATCGGTATCGGGGCCGCCCTCAACGGTTTACGCCCGATCGTCGAAGTCATGACGGTGAACTTCAGCCTGTTGGCGCTCGACCAGATCGTCAATACCGCCGCCGCACTTCGTCACATGTCCGGCGGGCAGTTCTCGGTACCGATCGTCGTGCGAATGGCGACCGGGGCCGGACGGCAACTCGCCGCGCAGCATTCGCACAGCCTGGAACCGTGGTATGCCCACATCCCGGGGATCAAGGTGCTGGCGCCGGCCACGGTCGAGGACGCCTACGGCATGCTCGGACCGGCACTGGCCGATCCGGATCCGGTGATCATCTTCGAACATGTGCAGCTGTACAACAGCTCCACCGATATCGACGTGTTGCAGCAGACCGACATCACCCGCGCGGCAATTCGGCGCGAAGGCACCGACGTGACCCTGATCGCCTACGGCGGCTGCGTAGCCAAGGCGCTGGACGCGGCGAACGAATTGTCCCTGGCGGGAATCGACTGCGAGGTGGTGGATCTGCGGGTGCTGCGGCCCCTGGACACCGAAACGATTCTGGATTCGGTCCGAAAGACCCACCGCGCCGTAGCAATCGACGAGGCCTGGCGCAGCGGCAGTTTGGCGGCCGAGATCTCGGCGCAGATCATGGAGGGCGCTTTCTACGATCTGGACGCCCCGGTCGGCCGGGTATGCAGCGAAGAGGTGCCGATTCCGTACGCGAAACACCTTGAGGAAGCGGCACTTCCGCAGCCGCACAAAATCGTCGCCGCCGTGCACGAACTGTTCGGGGACCGATCGTGATCGAGTTCAGAATGCCCGCGCTGGGCTCCGATATGGACGAAGGCACGCTCAACGAGTGGCTGGTCAAGCCCGGTGACAAGGTGACCCGCGGCCAAGTCGTCGCCGTCATCGAAACCACCAAGGCCGCGGTCGAGATCGAGTGCTGGCAGGAGGGCACCATCGACCAGCTGGTGGTCCCGGTCGGCGACACCGTGGAAGTGGGGGCCGTGCTGGCCACCCTGCGGGAGGTGGGTGAGACGGCCGAAGCACCCGTCAAGAAACCACAGAAGAAGGCTTCGCCCAAACGCGCCCCGAAAGCGCCGCGCACAGCGCCCCAACCGGCTGCCACGGCGCCGGCACCGGCGAGGCCGACCGGGCCGCAACACCGCCGTTGGGTCTCCCCCGCCGCGCGGCGGCTGGCCGCGAACCTCAGCGTCGATCTCGACGCGGTCAGCGGCACCGGGCCGGGGGGTGCGGTGACGATCGTCGACGTCGAGCACGCCGCCGCCACCCGGCAGCCGGTCAAGAAGCCGGCCCCCAAACCCACGGGCGAACGCATGTCGATGGCCGAGCGGGGCGCCGCGATGCGCCAGTCGATCGCGGCCGCCATGAGCCGGTCCAAGCGCGAGATACCGCACTACTACCTGGCCGATGAGATCCTCATGGACACCGCGTTGACCTGGCTCACCGCCCGAAACGCACAGCGACCGATCACCGAACGCGTGCTTCCGGCAGTTCTGCAACTCAAGGCGGTTGCCCTGGCCGCGCAACGCTTCAAAGAGTTCAGCGGCTTCTGGCGCGATGCCGGCTACGAACCGGCTCCCGCCGTGCATGTCGGTGTCGCCATCTCGTTGCGCGGCGGCGGTCTGGTGGCCCCCGCCATTCATGACGTGGCCGAGAAGAAGCTCGACGAGCTGATGACCGACCTCACCGACCTGGTGGCGCGGGCTCGTGCCGGCTCCCTGCGCAGCTCGGAGATGTCCGATCCCACGATCACCGTCACCAACCTCGGAGACCAGGGCGTCGACACCGTGTTCGGCGTCATCTACCCGCCACAGGTTGCCCTGGTCGGCTTCGGCAAGACCACCCAGCGGGTCTGCGTCATCGACGGCGGAATCCGGGTCGTCAACGCGATCCAGGGCACCCTGGCCGCCGATCACCGGGCCAGCGACGGCCACCGCGGCGCCCTGTTCCTGGCCGCGATCAACGACCTACTGCAGCAACCCGACGTCCTGGAGAAGTGAAGAATGCCTACGAAAGAAGACACCCGCGGAGTGGTCCTGTCCGTACTGACGACCATCGCCCCGGAAGTGGATGCCGACGACATCACCGATGACGACCTGCTGCGCGATCAGGTCGACTTGGACTCGATGGACTGGCTGAACTTTCTGCTCGGCATCCACAGGCGATTCAACGTCGACATCCCGGAGTCCGACTACGCGTCTCTGCGCACCCTGTCAGATGTGGTCGGCTACGTCGAAGCTCACGCGCCGGCCTGACGCTCAGTGATGCGCAGGCCGTAGCCGGCGGCGCCGAGGCAGAAATTCCAACGACAACAACACCACCAGCGCACTCGGAATATGGTGCGTGCACAGCACCACGTACCGACGCTCGTTCAGCGCGTGAAACTTTCGTAGGTAACGGTAGAGCGATTCCAACCGGATCAACGGGTCCAGCAAATGGATCAACCGGTAGGCAAGGCGCTGCAGCTGGCCGGGGTCGGTCGCGTCGAAGACTTCCGGAAAGGCCGCGAACGCCAACGAAAGGCGCTGTGCGCGCATGCATTTCGCTCCGTTGATCATGTCGACGCTGAGTCGCTCGTCGATCCCGTTCGGCGCGTCGGGTCGGCGGTAAGGCGCGTCCAGGGTGATTTCCGACCCGCCGCCGGCGCTCGCGTAACGGTGAAAAGCCACCACCCGCCCACCGCTGTCGCGGGCGATGGCCAACCGCACACCGGGGCAACGGCCCTGCAGCGCACCGTCGAGGTTCATGCAGAACCCACGCTCGGTGCGCACCCCGCCGTGCGAGGCGTAGAGCACCTCAGTCAATTCGGTGACCAGACCGGCGTCCAGATCTCGCTCGTCGATGATCTGGGTGGTGACACCGTGATTGCGGGTGCGCTGCACAGCCTGACGCACATTGCGGAACCGGCGCCCGGCCAGGCTGAAGTGCGGGACATCGACCACCACGTCGCGCCCGATCGGGACCGCGAGCATGGCCTGCCCGATCAGCTCCTTGGTCCATAGACCGAGATTTCGCTGCGCACCCGCCAATACCACGATCCGCCAGCCACGCGATCGACACATGATGGCGAAATCGATTGCCAGTCGCTCGAATTGGGTGCTGTCGCCGATCGGGTCGCCGCTGACGACGGCGAACCCGAGACGGGTGCGGTAGGCGATCGCGGCGGTGCCGGCGCAATTGAAGTAGTAGCTCTTGAGCGAATGCATTGCGAAGGGCGCCAGCGGGTCGGCGGGTGTGGCATCGACCAGCGCCCACACCCGCTGCAGCAACTCCGGTTGCGGCTCAGCCGAAGTGGGCCACATCAACGCCAGCCCACTGGCGGCGACCAGCAGGTTGCCCCAGCCGCCGAAGTCCAGGAAATGGGCGAAAAGCCCGGCCGACAACAGCGCCGCGGCGCTGGCGGCGTGCCTCGGGGTGACCGGCCTTCCCAAGAACACGCCGCGCGCGATGAGCATCACGGCCGCCAACAGGGCGACCGACCACCCGAACCGGCCCACCGCATACCAATCCGCGGCCGGGCGTTCGTGCGCAATCGACACCGTGAGCCAACCCAGAGCGCACATCAGCAGAAGCGAACTTGCCAGCCTGGTCGCGCGGCGGTCGGTCCGCAGGATGATGCGTTCGGACGCGAGCGCGGCGGTGGCACGACGGCCGCGCTGACTGACTTTCATGCCGAACTCCCTCAACCGGTCAAAACGCTATCCGCCCGGGCAGTCCCGGTCGTGAGGCTTTAGTCCCCAAAGCGATGGTCCGGGAACTAATGTCCCGCCCGGTTCGGGACTTCGGCCCCTCCCGTCGGGCCGGCCACGGTGCTCAGATGGTGGTATGGGAGGCAGACGTCTCCCCTTGGGAGGTTATGGCAATGAGCACTACACAATTGCAACCACGCACGCGTGAGTTCGCCCGCGTACTTGGCCCTTACTTCGCCATCATCGGCATCACGACCGTCTTGCGCGGATCCGAGATGCGGGATTTACTCTCCGGTTTCGAGTCCAGCCCGGTGTGGTTCTGGGTCACGGGTGCGCTGGTGCTGCTCGTTGGCCTGGCCATCGTGGGGCTGCACCCTTACTGGCGGGGTGCGGCGGCGATCACGGTTTCGGTGATGGGTTGGGCCATCACGCTGCGCGGACTGATGCTGCTGGCGTTTCCCAAGGCGTTCATGACCGCGGCCAACGCCACGATCGGTATGGGCAACATGTGGATGGCGGCGAGCGTCCTGCTTGCAGCGGCCGGGTTGTACCTCACCTACGTGGGCTGGCGCCCCGCACCGGCGTCCCCGGCACCGAAAACCGGGGCGGCACCCCGAGATCTGCCGCGGGCGGCGTAACCCCGCACTCAGTCGTGTTGCGGCGCTTCGTCTTCGGCAAGGGTGAAGTAATTCTCCTCCTCTTGGACGAAGTGCAGCCGCAGTAGTGTGTAGAGGCCGTAGAGGCAGGCCAGCAGATCGTCGACCTGATCGGGCTCTATCGCCCCACCCGACCTCGCCTGGGCGAGGTGGGTGCCGATGCGGTCGGCGAGCCGCCTGATCTCGGCGTGCGTCCGGCTCATGGTGGCGGTGGCTTCACTGCTGCCGAGCGGACGCGCCAGCGCGGGGTACAGCTGCGTCTCCTCGGCCTGCTCATGTGGCAGTATCCGGTCGACCAACAATGTGTGCACCTCGGTCAACGATTCCAGTGCCGAGTCATCCGTGCGGGTCGCCACGCGATTGGCGGTGTCGCGCAGCAGCCCGATGGTGTCCCGCAAGGCATCGTGTTCGGCGGCGAAGCGCAACAACATCTGCTCGGTGTCGGCGTCCAGTTGGACATCGACCGCCGGGTTCCCACGCCGGGCCCGCAGCGCATTGAGAATCACCGCGACATCGATGCCTTCCTGCAGAAGCGCACCCGCTGCGGGCGGCAACCAACCCAGCGCGGCAATCACCATCGCAGCCAGCGACAGGCCCATGCCGACGACGGCGCTCTGCACGGCGATGCGCCGCGACCAGCGGGCAATGTCCATGGCGTCCGCGAGGCGGTCCAGGCGGTCGGTGGTCAACACGATGTCGGCGGCCTCAGACGATGCCGTGGCGCCACGCGCGCCCATCGCGACACCGACGGACGCCGCGGCCAGCGCGGGAGCATCGTTGACGCCGTCCCCCACCATCACCGTCACCGCATGTTCGGTCTCTTCGCGCACCGCGGCGAATTTGTCCTCGGGCGTCTGTTCCGCGCGGACTTCGTCGAGTCCCAATATGTTGGCCACTTCGCGGGTGGGTTCGGTCCGGTCCCCCGTGAGCATCAGCAGCCGCTCGAGTCCGGCTTCGCGCAACCGCCGCACCGTCCGCGGCGCGTGCCGACGCAACGGATCCCGCAGCAACACCGCGCCGGCGGGGGCGTCGTCGATGGTGACCCAGGCGATGCCGGCCCCGTCCAGCCGGGCGCGACTGAGCACTTCGCGGGGCCATGCGTCGGTCAGTTTGCCCGCAGTCATCTTGCCCACCGTCACCCGATGCCCGTCGACCGTCGCACTCACCCCGCTGCCCGGCTGTTCGACGACTTCGGTCGGCAGCGACAGTTTCAACTTCCTGCTCAACGCCTCGGTGACTATGGCTTCGGCGAGCACGTGCGGCGAGAACTGGTCCACCGACGCGCCCAGCCGCAGCACTTCGACCGGCTCGCGGCCCGGCGCTGCCACCACGTCGACCACGGTCGGCCGTCCCATGGTGAGGGTGCCGGTCTTGTCCATCACCAGGGTTTTCGCCTGACCCAGGTTTTCCAGCGCTCCCCCACCCCGGATGACCACTCCGGCCCGCGAGGCACGGGACAGTCCGGACACGATCGCCACCGGCGCAGCGAGCAGTAAAGGACACGGGGTCGCCACCACCAGCACCGCAACGGCGCGCACCGCCGAGCCGCCGGCGAGCCACGCGGCGCCGGCCACCAGCAAGGTCAGCGGCAGAAACCAGGCGGCGTAGCGGTCGGCCAACCTGACGATCGGCGCGTTGAGCGCTCCGGCCTGCTGCGCCAACCGCACGATGCCGGCGTAGGTGCTGTCAGCGGCCGTCGCCTGGGCACGCATTTCAAAAGCGTTGCCGGCGTTCACCACACCGCTGCGGACCGTTTCGCCGACACCCCGCTCGACGAGTAAGGGCTCCCCGGTCAGGGCGGACTCGTCGAGGACCGCTGTCACGTCGGAGACCCGCCCGTCCACCGGCACCACTTCACCCGGCCCTACCACCAGAACGTCGTCGACCGCGACGTCACCCAGGTCGATGACGGCAATCTGCGTGCCGACCCGCCGCCGGGCAAAACGAGGCGCGCGGTCCAGCAGCGCCCTCAGGTCACGCGAGGCTCTGCGCTCGGCCGCCGAGTCCAGCGCCCGGCCACCGGCGAACATCACCGCGATCAGGGCTCCGGCCAGATACTCACCGACCGCCAGCGTGCCGAGTAGCGACAGCACCGCGATGACGTCCACCCCGACCCGTCCCCGCCGCAACGCTAGGAGCACCCAACCCAGAGCGGGCACGACGGCGCTGACCGTGCCGGCGACCCAGCACCAGTCGGCGACGGACCGCCAACCTGCCATCCAGGCGACGCCGCCGAGGGCCAAGGCGCCAACAGCGAACACCGTCAAAACAGGTCCGATCAGCCGATCCAGCCGCGAGCTCAGACCCTTAGCTGACAATGCCGTCGCGCCCTCCACCGGTGCATCCTTTGTTCTCGGGTCGATTTGAACAGTAGTAGGCGTATAGACGGGACGCCCACTGCCGCGGGTTGGAACGGGTTCAGATCATCGGCAACGCGATGGCTGGCGGCGTCGGCATCGGTGTTGGCGTGCGTGAATCGCTAGATTCCTGCCGGGCCGCCGCGCAAGCGACTGGTGCGGACGCTGATCTGCCACGGCCCGTCCCTACCCCGCAGCGCGAAATGGTTCGCGGTGGCCCGCCGGACGCGCTAGCCGTCACCGTCGCGCACGACCAGCGTTACGTTGGGTCTGTTGAAGGTCTGAAAGTAGTTGCTGTCGGTGCAGAATCGTTTGGTCCCGATCGGGTGGGTATCACGAATCTGGTTCCGGCCGTGGTGATTTCGGTAGACTACCGGTTGGCGCCGGAGTATCCGTGGCCGGCGGCGGCCGGGCCCGCACCGGCTACGGCATCCGATCCCGCCGCAGCACGTGATCCGCTCGGCCTCAGCCGCCCACCACCGGTACCCCCGCGACCACGGCCAACCCCGAATCAACACCTTTCATCACCCCGAAAAACTCCGCGCGCCCGAAACGACGAACCCGACTGACGCGATCACGCATAAAGGCGTTGCTGAGCAATGCGTTTGGTGATGGAGCACGTCATCGACACGCGCCCGGCTCCCCCGCGCGTCCGCCGGCCGCGCCGCCCTGCCTAGAGTGGCCTGCATGAGCAATCCTCTGCAGATCAGCGGTGACGGGCCGATCCGGACCTGGACGATAAACCTGCCCAGCGTCGGAAACGCGATCACCGGCAAGGACGTCATCATCGGGTTCGAGGACGCCGTCCACCGAGCCAACACCGACACCGCGGTGCGGGCCATCATCCTGACCGGCGAGGGCAAGATCTTTTCGGCCGGCGGCAACGTCAAGGAGATGGCGGACCAGGCGGGAATGTTCGGCCTGAGCGCCCTCGATCAGCGCTACGCCTACATCGACGGGATCCAGCGGATCCCGCGCGCGCTATCCCGACTCGAAGTCCCGATCATCGCCGCCGTCAACGGCGCCGCCATCGGCGCGGGCTGTGACCTGGCGATGATGTGCGACATACGAATCGCTTCCGAGCGAGCATCTTTCGCGGAAAGCTTTGTCCAGCTCGGCCTCATCCCGGGTGACGGCGGCACCTGGTTCCTGCAGCGCATCATCGGATACCAACGCGCCGCGGAGATGACCCTCACCGGCGACCGGATCGATGCGGCGACCGCACTGGAATGGGGCCTGGTCAGCCGCGTGGTGCCACACGACGAGCTGCTCCCCCAGGCTCGCGAGCTCGCCGAGCGCATCGCCAAGAATCCCGCGCACGCGTTGCGCATGGCGAAACGGTTGCTGCAGGAGTCGCGTACCGGTTCGCTCGAATCGACGCTGGGTATGGCCGCCGCCATGCAGCCGCTCGCCCACCGCGATCCCGAACACGAGCAGCGGATCGCCAAGTGGCGGACCAGCTGATGGTCGCGCAGAGACTGGTCCCGCCCGCCGGGACCGAAGACGAGACGACCGGCGCCCTGCGCGCCGAGGTTCGAACGTTCCTTGCCGACCAGCTGGCCGCCGGGGCGTTCACTCCCTCCGTCGACGCGTGGCTGTCGCGTTGGGACGAGAAGTTCACAGCGGCGCTGGCGGCGCGAGGCTGGCTGGGCATGACGGTGCCGGTCGACTACGGCGGGCCTGGACGCACTTTTCTGGAGCGCTTCGTCGTCACCGAGGAATTGCTCGCCGCGGGAGCGCCGGTCGCGGCGCACTGGATCGCCGACCGTCAGATCGTGCCGTCCCTGCTCAGGTACGGCACCGAAGCGCAGAAGCGGCACTTTCTCCCGCGGATCGTGCGCGGCGAGTGCTTCTTCGCCATCGGCATGAGCGAGCCGGATTCGGGCTCCGATCTGGCCAGCGTGCGCACCCGGGCCGAGCGGGTCGACGGTGGCTGGTCACTGTCCGGGACGAAGGTGTGGACCTCCGGAGCGCACCTCGCCCACGCGTTTATCGCGCTGGCCCGCACAGCTCCGGTGGATCCGCAGCACCGGCACGCGGGGCTCAGCCAATTCCTCGTCGATCTGCACGGCCCCGGCATCGACATCCGGCCGATCATCTCGATGAACGGTGCGCACCACTTCAACGAAGTGATCTTCGATTGCGCATTCATCCCCGACGACATGGTGTTCGGCGACATCGGTGACGGGTGGCGGCAAGTGACCTCGGAACTGGCCTTCGAACGCAGCGGCCCCGAACGATTCCTGTCCACCTTCGTCCTGTTGGCCGCCTGCGCCGACCGGATGGCAGGCAACGCCATCCCCCGCGACACGAATCTGGGGCGGCTGGTGGCACGCGTCGCGGGTCTGCACCAGATGTCCACCGCGGTGGCGGGCGCGCTGGAACGGCACGAGCCCGCCGACATTCCCGCCGCGGTGGTCAAGGTCCTGGGCACCACCACCGAAGGCGATATCGCCGAAGTCGCCGACATGCAGGACTCTCCTGATCCCATCTTCGCGGATCTCGTTGCCGCCGCTGTGGATCAGCGGCCCGGCTTCACCCTGCGTGGCGGCACCAACGAGGTATTGCGCGGGGTCATCGCGCGCGGGCTGGGCCTGCGATGAGCGTCGACCCTGACCTCGTCGCCATGCTGGACGCGGTCTTCGCGGACCACCGGGAAAAGCGATCGCCCGATCTTTGGCAGCAGCTCAACGAGCTCGGCTTGGTCCGGCTGACCGGCGCCGAAGAACACGGCGGCAGCGGCGCCGGGTGGTTCGAGGCCGCCGAACTGCTTGCCGCCGCCGCACGCCACGGAATTCGAATTCCGTTGGCTGAGCACGATTTATTGGCCTGTTGGCTGCTGGATGCCAGTGGTCTGCCGGTGGACGATGCGGTGCGCACGGTATGCATGCTGGACAAGCAGGGACGTGCGACGGACGTCCCGTGGGCCGCAACGGCCGACCGCGTCGTGGTGGTCTGGCGTACTGACGGCGGCTTTCGCGCTGCCGACGTTGCCACCGATCAGCTGGAGATCAACCCGGGCGCCAATCTGATCGGTGAGCCCAGAGATGCGGTGACCGCCGATCTCGCCGCTTTGGACGGGGCGCCTGTCACCTTGGCTCTGATCACCGAGTTGCGACTGAAGTCCGCGCTCGTGCGGTCGATTCAGGTATGCGCCGCGTTGGACCGAATTCTGCGGCTGTGCATCGAGCACGTGACTGCACGGATCCAGTTCGGCCGGCCAATCTCGAAATTCCAGGCGGTGCAGAACCTGGTCTCCGACGTCGCCGCGGAGGCTGCGCTGGCCCGGGCGGCGACGGAGATGGCGCTGACCGTCGCGGTGACCAGCGGCTGGTCGGCCCACAACCTACAATTCCTTGTCGCCGCAGCGCGTTCGTGCGCGGGCCACGCCACGTCGGTGGTGGTGCGCAACGCTCACCAGGTGCACGGCGCGATCGGCACCACCCGTGAGCACCGACTGCATGAGTTCACGCGGGCTGCGCTGGCCTGGCGTTCAGAGTTCGGTTCCCTGCGCTACTGGGACGAGCAGGTGACCGACTCGGCGCTGTACGCCAGTGCCGGCGGGCTGTGGGGCCTGATCACCGGATGACGATGGTGCTCGGCTTGCGCGGCGTACCCAAGTGTCGGTGCGACGGCGGGCGCCGTCCTTCCTCATCGGTGATGCCGTAACGATCGGCGAGTTCGGCGCCGATGAACGTCTGTCCGCTCAACGCATAGGACTCGGGATCGTTGTAGACCGCATCAATCAGGTACCCGGTGAATTCCGGTGTTTCGGCGTGCTCAACGGTTCTGGCCAGCGCATCCGGATTGCCGGCGAACGCCATGCGCAACCGCTCGGTGAGCAGGATGCCCATCCAGATGGACACCGTCGCAACGCCAGTGCCGCGAAAGTCCACCGCCATGTCCGCGGCCATCTTGTCGACCCCGGCTTTTTGTGCTCCATACGCCGGCCCGTGCATGTAGCACACCGATCCTGGGGAGGAGGTGAACGCGATCAGGCCGCGCCCACCGCCGACCAGCAGCGGCGCCGCGTGCCACGACGCGACGTACGACGAACGCAGTCCTACGTCGAGTACGTCGGCAAGCGCAAGCGGCTTCTCCCAGAACGGCTTTGGGCTGACCAACTCGTCGGAGACGGCGGCTGCGTTGTTCACCAATAGATCCAGCCGTCCGTCATCGGTCCGTACCCGTTCGAAAAGCGCTGCCACGGCAGCGTCGTCCCCGTGGTCGACGCGGACCGCGACGCCGCCCGGCGGGGCGTTGCAGATGGTCCGACCGGTCGCGTATACCCGCCAACCCTTGGCTGCAAGTGCCGCCGCGATGCCGCGTCCGGCCCCGCGACTGGCCCCGGTCACCACGGCAACTCGAGCGCTCATGCATTTCTCCTCTGTCAAGCCGCCGCCGATTGGTTGCGCAACGTCGCCACGATCCTCCCGGGCACGTGCACGGCGGTGTCTCGGCGATGATTCTCGACCATGTGCTCGGAGCCGCGGCGCACCATCCGGGCCGGCACGCTACACCGGAACACTCACGCTGCGTCATCACCAGCGGGCCCCGCTGCTGCAACCGCTGCATGCCGGCGCGTGGGTGGACGGGGTGGCGGGCGTCAAGACATTCGCGGTAGGCCAGATCAACGGCAACACCGGCGTCATGGTCTGCGCGGAAAGCAATTCAGCCAACCACGGAACCCGAACCCGTGAGCCCGGGCCTGCGCCGCAACGCGGGTTCCTCCGGTGACATCCAGGGCCGCTTCCATCCCAGCTGCCGCGCTTGTCCGCGACACCGGCAAGCGGGATGTGGCGCCTCAGAGCGACAGCCGCCCTAGGCTTGCTACCAGCAAATCGAAAGGACCGCAGATGGAAAGGTTGACCGGTCTGCTGGCCGTCCTGGTGACCGTCGGGCTGACGGCATGCGGATCACACCAGGCGGCCCCGTCACCGTCGCAGGGGACCCCCGCCAAGCCGGCCACGCCGGTGGCGTCGACCACCAAGCCTTCGGTCGCCGCCACCCCCACCAGCACCCCGGCCTGTGTCGGGCTCTCGATATGCCCGCCGCCACCGCCGGATGCCGACGGAAACCCGGCGTGCTTCTACTCCGACGGCTGGCAGGCGACCTCATCCGGGGCAGGAATTGAGGTCTGGTATTTCCATGAGCCGCAACGCATGTCGACGCCGGATACAGTGACCGCATCGGTCCGCAAGAAGGACGGCAGCACTGAATCCCAGACGGCCGCTATCGAAGCCGGCCAACAAGTTCACCGGTTCGAATTTCCGGCTGTCGACAAGTCCACTGTCGCCGAAGTGCTGTTCGACAGCAGCAGCGGCCGCTGTTTCGTGATCGGCCCGGGCAGTTAGGAGAGTGGATCGGTGACACGCCGGGCGGGGTGTTCTATTGGTGGGCGCATGTGGTGTGCCTGATGATCTCTGTGATGGTTGGTTGTTTGAGGTAGATCCCCGGGATTGGGTCGGACCCGATTCCTCGGCTCCGAAGCCGCCTGGCCGGCGCCGGCGCCGCAGCCGAGCCCCAATGACGGATTAGCGACCGACGCTCCTACATGAGTAATTCCCAACCGTTCGCCGAGTGTGCACCGGCTGCGCCGAGTGTGCACTGGCGGCGCCGACACGCCGGCGGCGCCACTGTGGTTGCACTCTCGGCGTGTCGGCTTGTGAAGGATGTGACTGGAGGGCACCGACGGACAGTTGTGAACACAGACCTCGATGCCCTCCTGACCGACCTGTATGTGACGATCGATGACCACGTCGTGCAACCCGAGCGGCCGCGCGCCGGACGGCCGAAGCAATTGACCGACGCCGAGCTGGTGTGCCTGGCCGTGGCTCAGGCGCTGCTCGGCGCCCGCAGCGAACACCATTGGCTGCAAATGTGTTACGGCCGACTCGGACACCTGTTTCCATACCTGCCGAAACAGCCCGGTTACCACAAGCGGGTCAAGGCTGCGACACCGCTGATCTGCAAGGCCATGCCGTACCTGGCCACCCAGTGCCCGTCGTGGGCCGACGATCTACGCCTGATCGACGGCACCCCGGTGCCGTGCGGTGCGTCGCGGGAGACCGCGAAACGCTCTGAACTGGCCGGTTTCGCCAACTACGGGTACTGCGCCGCGCACTCCCGCTGGTTCGGGGGTTGAAACTGTATCTGATCACCACGGCCGAAGGGATGCCCGTAGCGTGGTGTCTTGCCGACCCCAAGATCGGCGAACGAGAGGTCGCCGCAGAGCTTTTCGCGCACGCCCGAGACCTCGGCGCGCTGCCCGAGAAGGTGGTCGTGCTGGCCGATAAGGGCCTGTCCGGCACTGCCATGGAACGCTACTGCGCCGACCAGCTGAGCTTGCTGCTGGTGCGCCCCGACCGCAAGGACGACAAAGAGCGCCGCTACGGCAACCTCGCCGGCATGCGCCAATGGATCGAAGCCGTCTACGACACCTGCAAAGATCAGCTCAATCTCGAAAGACATGGCGGGCGCACACCGCAAGGCGTCTACGTCCGCGTCGCCCAAGCCTCCTCGCTCTTGCCGCTGTGATCCGGCACAACTGGAAGATCAACACCCCAGTCAAGAGGTCACTGATCGCCTACGACCACTGACCAAGTTGGGAATTACTCATCTAGGGGCGCTTACCGTATTCGAGCGCCGCAGCCCCGGTCGCGGGCGCGCCTCGGGCGACAACGACCGGCATCGACGTCGACGCACTGGTGCGCAGGATGGTGTGAACCACCGCGACGAGGTCCTCGACAGGCATCAGCCTGCCCGGCATGCAGCCGCGAGACACCCACAGCGGATAGGCCTGCAGGGCCAGGTCGCGGTCCCACCCGGCGTTCATGCCCGTCTGCGCATCACCCTCACCACCTGCGCACTCACCGACGATGAGGGTGGTGAAACCGACAGCCGGGTGTTCGGCTCGCCAGGCCTCGACCAACCGTTCCAGCGCGGCCTTGCTGACGCCGTAGGCGCCCAGGCCCGGCCACGGCGGTGCGAAAGTGCCCGCGTCGGACGACAGGTAGACGACCTTGCCCGAGGAAGCCGTCAGGTGGGAAATGGCCGCGGCCGTCGTGAGCGAGGCGCCGATCACGTTGGTGTCGAACACGCGCCGCCAGGTGTCGGCGTCGGTCTCGGCCAGCGGGATCAGCGGACAGATCGCGGGTGGGTACACCAGGTTGTCGATGCCGCCAAGGGCTTCGGCCGCAGCTTCTATGCCGGAGCGCGCCGACGCCTGATCGGTCACGTCGCAGTCGACGGCGAACGCGCCCGCGCCGGCTTCCTGTGCAGCTGCCTCAAGCCGCTCACGCCGCCGGGCCAGCAATGCGACCTGATCTCCGCGCCTTGCCAAGCCCACACCGAGACAGCGCCCCAACCCGCTCGAGGCGCCGATCACGACCGTTCTCGCCATACCGACCTCCGCAGCCGAGCATGACATACCGCCCCTGAGCGATGAGAACGGGGTTACCGCTTGTGGAGCATGCCATTGCCCCAATGGCGCCGGGGGCGGCGTTTAGTGGTGCCTGCGTCGGGTATGCCGTCACCGCGAGAAGAACGGCACCGCCAATGAAGCTGGCTGGAACCATCTTTCATCAGGAGCACACGTTGGACCACCCCAGGACCGACCCCGTCTACCACGCCCGGACCTCGCGCAAGCACGCTGGCGAGGCGATGAAGAACGGCGCCAACTCAGCCGGTATCGCGGCGGTCGCACTCGGAGTGATAACGCTGGTCCTCGGCTTAGCCTCGTTCGCCACCGGCCATGCGCCGGCCGGCACTGGCGGTGTCATCGTCGCTGTCCTCGTTGCAGCCGCCGGGCTGGCCTGGCTGCGACGCACTCACACCAGAGTTCGGGCCGCGGAGCTGCAGTGGCATGACGCGCATTCCGACCGACCCCCACCTCCGCCGAGCAGCTGAGCCGTTGCGACAGCCGTATACGGTGGGTTCTATGAAATACATTGAGGTCGAGGGTGTGGGGCGGGTCAGTCGGATCGGACTGGGCACTTGGCAGTTCGGTTCGCGCGAGTGGGGCTACGGAGACAGCTACGCTTCCGGTGCGGCACGCGACATCGTGCAGCGCGCCCTCGCCCTCGGTGTGACGTTGTTCGACACCGCCGAGGTGTACGGCCTCGGCAAGAGTGAGCGGATCCTGGGCGAGGCGCTCGGCGACGAGCGCACTGAGGTGGCAGTCGCCAGCAAGGTCTTTCCGGTCGCACCCTTCCCAGCGGTGATCAAACAGCGCGAACGCGCGAGCGCCCGGCGGCTGCAGCTGGACCGCATCCCGCTCTACCAGATCCATCAGCCCAACCCCGTCGTCCCGGATTCGGTAATCATGCCGGGCATGCGGGATCTGCTCGAGGACGGCAAGATCGGCGCGGCCGGAGTATCGAACTACTCACTGAGCCGCTGGCAGCAGGCCGATGAGGCGCTCGGACGGCCGGTGATCAGCAATCAGGTGCACTTTTCGCTGGCCCATCCGCGAGCTTTGGACCACATGGTTCCCTTCGCCGAACGCGAGAACCGCATCGTGATCGCCTACAGCCCCTTGGCGCAGGGGTTGCTGGGCGGTAGATACGGCGTCGACAACCGTCCAGGCGGCGTGCGTTCGGTTAACCCGCTATTCGGCACCGAGAACTTGCGCCGGATCGAGCCGCTGCTGCAGACGCTGCGCGATGTCGCGACCGAAGTGAGCGCCAAGCCCGCGCAGGTTGCGCTGGCCTGGTTGATCTCCCTGCCGGGCGTGGTCGCCATTCCGGGCGCGTCCAGCGTGGAGCAGCTGGAATTCAATGTGGCCGCTGCTGAGGTCGAGCTGAGCACCGAGGCGCGCGACGCGCTCACGTCGGCGGCCCGCGCGTTCAAGCCGGTATCGACGGGTCGCTTCCTCACCGGCCTGGTTCGCGAGAAGGTGGGACTCTAAGCCGATCAGCCGGAGACACGACGGCGACTCAGCGGGGCGGTGAAGCCCCCCGTGTCGTCGAAGCCCGCCCATTGCCCCTCGTCGCACACCTCCATGCGCCAGCCCACCTGATACCGGCCGGCAACCGACTCAGCGAACCAACGGTGCGCATCCTCCGCGTTGTCGAAATCCCTGCTCGCGACGATCACGCCCTGCGGATCGATGGCCCGAAACACAGTCATGAGATGCGGATATCCGTTCCGGCCGGCTTTCAATCGCACCGACCGGCGCCACCCCCTGAGCCGCGACACTGAAACGGCGCACAAGACTTGCCGGGCGGGTGTGCCTGGTTGCAAGCTCGCCGACCCCGGTCGCGGCCCTACACCGTGCGTGTCAGCCGGTCGGCCAGCAGTTCGGCGAACCGCGCCGGGTCTTCGAGGACCCCGCCCTCGGCGAGAAGAGCTGTGCCGTAGAGCAATTCGGCGGTCTCGGCGACCGAGGTGTCGTCCGGGCGGTCGGCATGAGCCTGGCGCAGTCCGGTGACCAGCGGGTGGTTCGGGTTGAGTTCCAGGGTCCGTTTGCCGATCGGGACATCCTGACCGGACGCCTGGTACAGGCGCGCGAGGGTGGGGGTCATGCCGAAGGCGTCGGTGATCAGGCAGGCCGGGGAGTCGGTCAGACGAGTGGACAACCGCACTTCCTTGACATGTTCACTCAACGTCTCCTTGAGCCAACTCAGCAGGTCGGCGAAGTCTTTTTGCTGTTCTTCGCGCTCGGCTGCGGATGTCTCCTCATCGGAATCGAGGTCGACCTCGCCCTTGGCCACTGACTGCAACTGCTTGCCGTCGAACTCGTTGACCGCGCCCACCCAGACCTCGTCGACGGGATCGGTGAGCAGCAGCACCTCATACCCCTTGGCCTTGAACGCCTCGAGGTGCGGCGACTTCTCCAGCAGCTGGCGCGACGCACCGGTGGCGTAGAAGATCTGCGTCTGGCCTTCCTTCATCCGCTCGACGTACTGGGCCAGTGTGGTCGGTTCTTCTTCGCTGTGCGTCGAGGCGAACGACGCGATGGACAGCAGCATCTCCTGGTTGTCGAAGTCCGACATCAGTCCTTCTTTGAGGACCTTGCCGAACTGGGTCCAGAAGGCGCGGTAGTCATCCGGCCGCTGCGAGTGGATGTCCTTGATGGTGGACAGCACCTTCTTGGTCAGCCGGCGACGGATCGCGTTGATCTGCCGATCTTTCTGCAAAATCTCACGAGAAACGTTGAGCGACAGGTCTTGCGCGTCGACAACGCCTTTGACGAAGCGCAGGTACACCGGCATCAGCTCTTCGCAGTCAGCCATGATGAAGACGCGCTTGACGTACAGCTGCACGCCGACTTTGGCGTCCTGGTTGAACAGATCGAAGGGGGCCTGCGACGGCAGGAACAGTAGGGCTTGGTACTCGAAGGTGCCCTCGGCTTTCATCGCGATCACCTCGAGCGGGTCGTCCCACGCGTGCGCGATGTGCTTGTAGAACTCCTTGTATTCCTCGGCGGAAACCTCTTCCTTGGGCCTGGCCCAAAGGGCCTTCATCGAGTTGAGGGTCTCGGTCTCGAGGGTCACGGTCTCTTCGCCGCCCTCTTCTGAGGGCGGAGTGCGCCGTTCGACCTCCATGCGGATCGGCCAGGCGATGAAGTCCGAATACTGCTTGACCAGGCTCTTGAGCTTCCACTGCGAGGTGTAGTCGTGCAGTTCGTCCTCGGCGTCCTCGGGTTTGAGATGCAGAGTGACGGACGTGCCCTGCGGGGCGTCCTGGACGGATTCGATGGTGTAGGTGCCCTCGCCGCTGGATTCCCATCGGGTGGCTTCGCTCTCGCCGGCCTTGCGGGTCAGCAGTTCGACCTTGTCGGCCACCATGAACGACGAGTAGAAGCCGATGCCGAACTGACCGATCAGTTCCTCGGAGGCCTCAGAGTCGCTGGCGTTTTTGGCATCACGCAGTTGTTGACGCAGCTCTGCGGTGCCCGACTTGGCCAGCGTGCCGATCAGATCCACCACCTCCGCGCGCGTCATGCCGATACCGTTGTCGCGGATGGTGAGGGTCCTGGCCCCTGTGTCCGTCTCGAGCTGGATGTGCAGGTCGGAGGTGTCGACGTCGAGTTCCTTGTTGCGCAGCGCCTCAATCCGCAATTTGTCCAACGCGTCAGAGGCGTTGGAAATCAGCTCTCTGAGGAACGAGTCCTTGTTGGAGTAGACCGAATGGACCATCAAATCCAGCAGTTGCCGGGCCTCTGCCTGGAATTCCAGCTGCTCGACCTGCGCGTTCATGAGAATCCTTCCTGAGACCGTACTTGGCATCAATGCTGGGTCCGAATTTAAGCGAGACGCCATTGCCGCCGGGCCCCGGGGGTGGTCGCGGCATCGGTTCTGCATCCTCGCGGCACGACAACGCTGGCTTGCCTGATCACATGCCACCCGGATTGTCAGACTCGGTCGTCGTCCACACGGTGCACGCGGGTCGGTCAGCGTGCGCCGGAACGTAGCCTCAGCACCTCCGCGCCTGACAGCATGACTCTCCGGTAGGTCACTCTGCAGTCCCTACTCGCACTGTCGCAGCGGATGCGCAGGCCCGGCGACGTTCCGGGTCCCGGTGAGATTGTCGACGACGTCGGCCAGACAGGTGAAGCCCGGGGCGGCGGCCATGTCGGCGGCGATGCGGCGGCTGGCTTCCCGGTATTGCCGTCGGTGCAGCACGGCGAGGATGTCGCGCCGCAGCGCCGTGACCGACGGTCGCTCGGTGGGCAGCCGGCGGCCGACCAGGCCACCCGCGCCCCCACCCCGGGCTTGTCCTCTTCGCCTCCGGTCGCCGCGATCGGCACGCCGCAACGCAGCGCGTACTGCACTCCCCCGTAGCCACCGTTGGTGACATAGACGTCGGTGCGGGGCAACAGCTTGTCGTACGGGAGGAACGTTGCCGCGCGGGCATTTCCCGGCAGTGAGGGCAGCGTGTCGAGTGGGCGGCGGCCGGTCGAGACCACCACCAGCACGTTCTCGTCGGCCAGAGCTTGCAACGTCGGCGCGATGGCTTGCCGGTAATCGACATTGGCGACGGTGCCCTGGGTGACGTGTACGACGGGCCGGCTACCGTCCGGCAGATCGGCGTTGGTGCTTTCGGGGCACACGCCCCGGCGAAATGCAGCGCCTCGGGCGCATCCGATCGCGGGTACTCGAATGCCGGAACGCTGCATTGGACGAAGGCACCGACCTGGGAGCACCAGTCGATCAATGAGTAGGGCAACTCGGCTCCGCGCACCGGACGGTAAATCTCTTCTCCAATGCTGTTGGCCTTAGCTAGGATTCGGCGATGCAGCACGGCGAGTGCGGCATTACATGTCCGGTTTGCCCACTGCGCCGGTGGTAATCCCATACCGAAGGGGGCGGTGTCGGCGCTGGACATCGGCAGGGGCACGACTCCGCACACCACGAGCGGCGGTCGGGCCGGTCGTTTATGCCCGATGAGCATCGCTCCGCCGGTGAAGGCGGGTTCGACCAGCACAGTTTCGGCGCCTACTCGGCGTTGCGCACGACCGCGGGTGGCTGCGGGACGACCTGCCCTTCGATGAATTGGTCGACACGACCCTGGTGATTGTTGGCGTCGAGACAGATCTGCGCATCACACATCGCGACGGTTGGAACGTCGAACGCTACCGCGCGTAGCGCCGACGCATGCTGGCGGAGAATATCTTTCGCTGAGGATCGACCGCGATATCCCCCATTCGGGGGTTTGCATCGAGGCGGGACGACCATATGGTTTCGGGATCATCCGGCGCGCACAATTCGGCGCACCGACTCATCGGAGCGATACGGCGACTTTCATGGCTTCTCTGGTATCGCTGCATGATTGCCTGCTGCTCGACCTCGACGGCACGCTCTATCGGGGGCCGCAACCGATAGCAGGCGCCGTCGATGCCCTCGCCGAAACCACGGTTCGCAACCTATTCGTGACGAACAACGCGTCCCGCAGCTCCACGCAGGTTGCACAGCACCTGCGCGAGTTGGGATTCGATGCAGATCCCGCCGATGTCGTCACCAGCGGGCAGTGTGCAGCACAGGTTCTCGGTGCCGAACTATCCTGTGGCTCGCCCGTCCTGGTCATCGGCTCGGACGCATTGGCCGCCGAAATGGGAGGCGCGGGCCTGCGTCCGGTGCGACGGTGGGCGGACGATCCGGTCGCCGTGGTGCAGGGGTTCTCTCCCGACATCTGCTGGAGCGACCTCGCCGAGGCCACTTTGGCCATCAGCGCCGGAATTCCCTGGGTGGCAACCAACCCAGACCTCACCCTGCCCTCTCAGCGCGGGCTGGTTCCCGGAAACGGCTCGATGGTGGCGGCATTACGGGCAGCCACCGGCTGCACACCGCGCGTCGTCGGCAAGCCGTTTACACCGATTTACCGGGACGCCCTGTCGCGCGGTGACTTTCACCGGCCCTTGGTGGTCGGTGATCGGCTGGACACCGACATCGCTGGCGCCAACTCCGCCGGACTGCCCAGCCTGCTGGTGCTCAGCGGCGTGACTACGGCGGCCGAGGCCTTGGCCGCACCACCGGCACAGCGGCCGACCTTTGTCGCGCCGGACCTCAGCGGAATCAACGCCGACAGCGACTCGTTGCGGTTCGAGCGCCTGAGCCAGTCATCAGCCGATTGACAGCCGTGGCCAGCGCCAGCGGCTGACGGCCCGGTCCCACGGTCGCGTCGGCCCGGGACATCAGGGCCAACCAGGCGTCGGCCGCGCGGGCAACCACCAGCAGAATCGGTGGACAGTCTGAGACCAATTGTTTGAGCTGCCGGGCGACATCCACACCGCCGGCCGGTGTGGCGTCACCGTCGAGGATCACCAGATCGACGCCGCCGACGATCACGTGCGCCAACAGCGCCGGGTAGGACTCCACGAATATGAGATGGCCTGTGCTACCGAGTGATCCGGCGACATAGCGGCGCAGGCTGCTGTCGTCGCTGTACACCACGGCACGCACGGTCATGCCGTGACACTAGGTCAGCCTCGGCGCGCTGACCAGGAGACACGCGCCAATACCCCCACCGGACCACCCGACCGGGGGATGGGCCGTCGGCGCCCGCATCAGACCATGTGGGTAGGTCTTCTGCTGCCCACCTGGAGGTACTCGCGCATGCTCACCCGCCACACCACACTGGTGAAGTTCCTCATCGAGGAAAGGCGCCGTCACCCCGACGCCAGCGGCGAGCTGAACTCGCTGATCCTCGACGTCGCCCTGGCCTGCAAGGCCATCTCGATGCGGGTGGCCCAGGGTGAGATCGGTGGCGTGCTGGGCGCTGCCGACGTGGTGAACGTGCAGGGCGAAGTTCAGCAGAAACTCGACGTGCTGGCCAACGAGTACTTCCTGCGGGCCACCGAATGGGGCGGGCAGGTGGCGGGCATGGCCTCCGAAGAGCTGGCCGAGCCGTACCTGCTGCCCCAGCAGTACCCACGCGGAAAATACCTGCTGGTCTTCGATCCGCTCGACGGTTCCTCGAACATCGACGTGAATGTCTCAGTCGGAAGCATCTTTTCGATCCTGCGTGCTCCCGAGCCGGGCGCGGACCCAGCGCCGGACGCCTTCCTGCAGCCCGGATCGCAGCAGGTGTGCGCGGGTTACGCCATTTACGGCCCGTCGACCATGCTGGTGCTTACGGTGGGTACCGGTGTGCACGCGTTCACCCTGGAACCAGCGCTCGGCGAATTCGTGCTGAGTCGCGCCAACATCCAGATCCCGCGCGCCACCAGCGAATTCGCGATCAACGCATCGAACCGGCGCTTCTGGGAGCCGGCGGTCCAGCGCTATATCGACGAATGCCTGGCGGGCAAGACGGGGCCGCGGGGCAAGGACTTCAACATGCGGTGGGTCGCATCGCTGGTCGCCGAGACGCATCGAATCCTGACCCGCGGCGGCGTGTTCCTCTACCCGCGTGACGCGAAGGATCCGGCCAAGCCGGGCCGACTGAGGCTGCTCTATGAGGCCAGCCCCGTCGCCTTCCTGGTCGAGCAGGCCGGCGGCCTGGCCAGCACCGGCCGCGGCCGGCTGATGGACGTCGTTCCGACAGGCCTGCATCAGCGGGTGCCGCTGATCTTCGGTGCGGCCGACGAGGTGGAGCTGATCGAGGAGCACCACCGCAAAGACTATGTCCGACCGTCCAGCTCACCGCTATACGGCATGCGGGGTCTGTACCGCGTCGTGGGCGGCTGAGCGAACCTGGGGAGTAAACACATGTCACGCCTGCACCCGATCATCTCCGTCACCGGATCTTCCGGGGCCGGAACCACTTCCGTCATGCGGACCTTCGACCAGATCTTCCGCCGGGAAGAAATCACGGTGGCGTTCGTCGAGGGCGACAGCTTCCACCGGTACGACCGCGTGGCGATGAAGGCGGCGATCGCCGACGCACACGCCCGCGGTAATCACACCTTCAGCCACTTCGGTCCAGAGTCCAACCTTTTCGAGGAACTGCAGGATCTTTTTGCTACCTACGGTGAGACCGGAACCGGCAAGGTGCGTCGCTATCTGCACGACGAGAAGGAAGCCGCACCGTACGCACAACAGCCGGGCACCTTCACACCGTGGGAGGAGATTCCCCCGGACACCGACATGCTGTTCTACGAGGGGCTGCACGGCGCGATCGTCACCGACGAGGTCAACGTCGCCAGGCACGCCGACCTGCGTATCGGCGTGGTGCCGGTAATCAACCTGGAATGGATCCAGAAGTTGCACCGCGACAAAGTCTCTCGCGGATACACCTCCGAGGCGGTGACCGATACCATCCTGCGACGGATGCCGGACTACGTGAACTACATGTGCACCCAGTTCTCGCAGACCGACGTCAACTTTCAGCGGGTGCCGGTGGTGGACACCTCCAACCCATTCATCGCCCGGTCCATACCGACCGCCGACGAATCGATGCTGATCATCCGATTCCGTGACCCGCACGGTATCGACTTTCCGTATTTGCTTGCCATGCTGCATGATTCGTTCATGTCGCGGCCGAACACCATTGTCTGTCCCGGCGGCAAGATGGACCTGGCCATGCAGTTGATCTTCACCCCGATGGTGCTGCGGCTGCTGGAACGTCGCAGAGCGCAGTTGGCGGCGGCCCGCTAACGAGTTCCGGCTTGTGGCGAGCAGACGCAAACTCGCACGTTCAGCCCGCTGAACGTGCGAGTTTGCGTCTACTCGTGCCCCGTCAGCGGCTACCAACCGTATGTCCGATCGCCGGGTCGATGACGTCCAGCGCCGGTTTGGGATACACACCCAGCACGATGAGCATGGCCAACAGCGGCATGATGACGGTCATCTCCCGGGGCACCAAGTCGCGCATGTCGCCCCTCCGGGGACCCGTCATGACCCGTTGGTAGAGCCACAGGATGTAGATCGCCGACAGGACCAGTCCTGTCACCGCCAGCACGGCGAACACCGGATACCGGGCGAAAGTGCCGATCAGCACCAGGAGTTCGCTGACGAAGGGCGCCAGGCCGGGCAGCGCCAGTGACGCCATGCCGGCGACGAGGAAGGTGCCGGCCAGCACCGGCGCCACCTGCTGCACCCCGCCGTAGTCGGCGATGAGCCGAGTCCCGCTACGCGAGACCAGGAAACCGGCGATCAGGAACAGCGCGGCGGTCGCCAGCCCGTGGTTGACCATGTACAGCGTTGCGCCGGACTGTCCCTGGCTGGTCATGGCGAAGATACCCAGCACGATGAACCCGAAGTGGCTGATCGAGGTGTAGGCGATCACGCGCATGATGTCGCTCTGACCGATCGCCACCAGGGCCCCGTAGATGATGCCGATCACGGCCAGCGCGATCACGAATGGCCGGAAGAGGACCGCGCTGTCGGGGAAGAGCCGCAGGCAATAGCGCAGCATGCCGAAGGTGCCGATCTTGTCGACGACGGCCATCATCAGAACCGCGGTCACCGGTGTCGCCTCAGCCGCCACTCCCGGCAGCCACGTGTGCAGCGGCCACAGCGGCGCCTTGACTGCGAAGGCGAGCAGGAAGCCGAGAAACAACAAGTGCATGACATTCGGGTCAGCCGCGATCTGGCCCGACGCCATCGCGGCCGCGATGGTGCGCGAATCAAACGTTCCGATGGTCAGATTCAGGCCGATGAGTGCGGCCAGCATGAGCAGCCCGCCGGACAGGCTGTACAGCAGGAACTTCAGTGCCGCCCGCGGCGCCCCGACTCCCCCGTAGCGGCCGATGAGGAAGTACATCGGGACGAGCATGGCCTCGAAGAACACGAAGAACAGCAAGACGTCCAGCGCCACCAGGGCGACCAGCATCATCGACTCGATGACCAGCATCAGGGCCAGGTACATGCTGGGCCGGCAGACGTCGTTCCATCCGGCGAGTAACAACAGCGGCATCAGAACCGTGGTCAGTAAGACCAGCACCATCGCGACACCGTCGATGCCGACGATGTACCCGGCGCCGAACGACTTGATCCAAGAATGGCTTTCCACCAACTGGTACTGCGGGTCGGCCGGGTCGAAGCGCACCACCAGCACGCCGACGACGAGCAGCACCCCCGCCGAGATGCCGAGAGCGGTGTACTTGGCAGCGGCCGGCCGGCCGGCCGGCACCGCCGCCACCAGCATCGCCCCGGCCAGCGGCGTCAGCCACAAGACAGTCAAGATCATGACAAACTCCCCAGCACGACACTCAACAGCAGGGCGGTGGCGCCGCAGAAGACAGTCAACGCATACGACCGGGCGAAGCCGGTCTGCACCCGCCGGGCACCGGTGGACGTCCTACCGATCACCCGGGCTATGCCCTCGACGACACCGTCGATGCCCACCCGCTCCACGCCGACCATTGCCCGCGACAGACGCAGACCCGGGCGCATGAACGCCGCCTCGTTCACGTTGTCCCCGAACAGGTCATGGCGTGCGGCGATGACGGCGCCCGAGGCCCACTCCGACGCGGTCGTGCGCACCGGGCGAGCGACGTACTTGACCACCGCGACGATGATGCCGATGCCGACCACAGCCAGGGTGACCGCGGTGAGCGCCCACCCGGGGATGGCCGGATGTGGCTCCGCGGTGTGGGCGGGGCCGGTCACGGGTTGCAACCAGCGCTGCAGGGTGCCGCCGACGGCGAGCGCCGCCCCACCGCCCACCGAACCGACGGCCAGGACGAGCATCGGCGCGGTCATGACGGGCGGGGACTCGTGCGGATGAGTGCCCGGGTGCCAACGCTTTTCGCCGAAGAAGGTCAGCACCATCACGCGGGTCATGTAGAACGCCGTGATCCCGGCGCCCAGCAACGTCACGGTGCCGAGCAGCCAGTGCGCCGCGAACGCCGCTTCGATGATGGCGTCTTTGGAGAAGAATCCAGCCAATGGTGGCACACCGATGATCGCCAGATATCCCAGCCCGAAGGTGGCGAATGTGATCGGCATGGATGTGCGCAGACCGCCATAGCGGCGCATGTCGGTCTCGTCGTTCATGCCGTGCATCACCGATCCGGCCCCGAGAAACAGGCCGGCTTTGAAGAACCCGTGGGTCAGCAGATGCATGATCGCCACCGCGTAGCCCGCCGGCCCCAGGCCGGCGGCCAGCACCATGTAGCCGATCTGCGACATCGTCGAGGCGGCCAAAGCCTTCTTGATGTCGTCCTTGGCGCATCCGATGATCGCACCGAACAACAAGGTGACCGCGCCGACCACCACCACCGCCGTCCGCGCTACTGGCGCCAGGTCGAACACCGGCCCCGAACGCACGATCAGGTACACGCCGGCGGTGACCATGGTCGCCGCGTGAATCAGGGCGCTGACGGGGGTAGGGCCCTCCATGGCGTCGCCAAGCCAGGACTGCAATGGGACCTGAGCGCTTTTGCCACACGCGGCCAACAGCAACGTCAGACCGATGGCCGTCACAGTGGACTCGGAGGCTGTCGGCGCCAATGCGAAAACTCCTGCATAAGAAAGTGTTCCGAGCTGGGTGTAGATAATCATCAGTGCCAGAGCCAGTCCGACGTCGCCGACGCGGTTGACGATGAAGGCCTTCTTGGCGGCGGTGGCGGCCGCCGGCTTGTGCGCCCAGAAGCCGATCAGCAGATAGGACGCCAAACCCACACCCTCCCAGCCGAAGTACAGTCCGAGGTAATTGTCGGCCAGAACCAGCAGCAACATGGCGGCCACGAAAAAATTCAGGTAACCGAAGAAACGACGGCGGCCCGGGTCCTCGCGCATATAGCCGATCGAGTACAGGTGGATCAACGCACCCACACCGGTGATCAGCAGCACGAAGCACATGCTCAGCGCATCCAGTTGCAGGCCGAAGTCCACCTTGAGCGACGGTACCCAGGTGAACAGCGTTTCACCGATGACGCGTTGGGCCGCCGCGCGCCCGGAAAGATCGGCGAAAAGCACTGCAGCCCAACAGAACGACGCGGCAACGGTCGCGCATCCCAGCAGGTGCCCCCAGGCGTCGGCGCGTCGGCCGCCCAGCAACAACACCGCCGCGCCGGTCAGCGGCAGCGCGATGAGCAGCCACACGGCCACGGCGGTCAACGCCCCACTAGCCGAGTGTCGTCCGGTTCGGGTTGGTCGCGTTTGACCATGACGGTCATGGCTAAACCGACCAACATCTCGAACCCAACGGCCCCAGCGACGGCCGCCAGAACCATGATGATCAGGATAGAGAAGTCCACACCTGACATCTTGCGGGTGTGACGCTGACCGGCTTAACCCCGAATCGGGGGATTCGGTTGGTGATTGAGGGCCGCAAATCAGCCCAGGCCCACCAAACCGGGGTCGAACGTCGCCCTTGCTGTCACCGACGTGGCGGCCGCCGCTATCACGACCCCGGCGTCGGCTTCATGACCTTTCGGGAACACGATCTCGGCGCTGTCGGGCCCGTCGCGATGCGCCATCACCCAGTCGTACAGCAACCAGTCCACCGCACAGGCGACGGCCAGTGGGTCGGCTTCCGCGCGCTGCGCCGAGGCGATAACAGACTGCAGTGCTTCCAGGTGCTCCTTGCGGGCGGCATCCTTGTTCACCCCGGAGCTGTCGAACATGAGCATCGACAGCGTCAGCGGAAAGCGTTGCCCCGCTTCCGTTCGCACCACCCACCGGCCCCCCAGCCACGGCCGGGCCGGGTCCACCTGGTGCATCTCGCCGAATCCGCCCACCACGCCGAGAGTGGGTTCGTCGAGTTCGTCCTCGAGCGGCGCCGGGCCCAACAGGCCGAGTGGCTGGCGGGCTCGGATCGAGAACAGCGCCGCGGTCCCGATGATCTTGCCGGCCCGCAGATCAGGCTTTACTCCGGCTGATTCGGCGGCCGCCGCGTACTCGAAGCACAACCGGTCCAGGGCGCGGTGCAGATTGACCAGATCGTCGCGCTCGTCTGCGTCCGCGGGACCCCTTCCCCCGCCGAGTATTTCGCCGAACCGCTCCGCGGCGACGATCAACGCGTCATCGAGGGCTTCCAGGTGGGTGGCCACCAACCGGTCGGCCTCGTCGGCTTCGACTTCCAGGGCCACCAGCGCCTGCAGGGAGATGCGCTTCCCGCCGGGAGTCGCCCAGAAGAAGCCGATCTGCCCATCGGCCTGTACGATGCGCGGCCTCACCGCCGCCGCCAGAGCACGACCCGGTTGTTGCCGGAGTCTGCGACCGCGAGCCGGTCACCGCGCAGCGACAAGCCGTACGGCCAGCACAACGTGTCGTGCTGCACCGATGTCCAGCGGTTTTCACCGTTGGCACCGAAGCCTGGCTGCGCCAGCACATGGTCGGCCGCGCGGCCGTCCGTGGGAACGTCGTCCCACAACAGGATTCGGTTGTTGGCGGTGTCGGCTACGGCCAATCGGTCCTCGGCCAGGCCGATGGCGTAGGGGAACCGGAAGCGGTCGCCGGTGTGCGGTCCGTAGGGCCATTCCTCGGCGCTGGTGAAATCCGGTTGACCCAACAGGATGTCGGCTGCGCGGTCGGCGTCGGGCGCGGGCGACCAGCCCAGGATGCGGTGGTTTCCCGCATCCGCGATCAACAACAGATCCCCGCGTCCCGCGATGTCGTGTGGCCACCGGAAACTGGCGGCCCCCGCCGCCTGTCCCCTGTTCTCCTCGCGGTGTGCGGGACTCGGCTGTCCGAGCACCACATCAGCCGGTTGTCCCGGATCCGGAATCCCGTTGCGCCAGCCGAGCACTCGCCGGTTGCCGGTGTCGGCCACCCAGAATGTATCGCCGATCATCGCGATGCCGAACGGCCAGTAGAACGAGGACGCGCAACATTCGGCGCCGGCGTTGGGCTCGACGCCGGACGCGTCGGCTTGCCCGAGGATGGCGTCCGGCGCGACGTCACCGGCGTCGGGGACGTTGTCCCATATCAGGATTCGATGATGCCACGCGTCGGCGACGACAAGCCGCCCATCGTGGACGAGCACCCCGGTGGGCAGGTTCATGCCGCGTTCGGGACCGCGGCCACCGGCCGCGCGGCCTTCGGTCTCGCCGTCCGGTTGTCCCAGCACCACGTCGGCCGGTTGCTCGTCGCCGGTCGGGATGCCGTGCCACACCAGCACGCGGTGGTTACCGGAGTCGGCGACCACCAGGTGCTGGTCGCCCAGGAACACCCCGCGCGGTGAATACATCCATGCCATCGTGGGTTTGGCCGCCGGCAGGCTCAAGCCGCCGGGGGCCGGCGCGCCGAGCCAGACATCGGGCGACCAGCCGCCGGTGAGGTCCGCGGTGGCGACCGGATCAACGCGCGGTGGCAACGCGGCTATGTTGTGCCGGACGGTGTAGCGGCTCATCCGCGCACTCGGACCCAGACGTCTCCGTTGTCGACCCGCAGCGGCAATTGTTCGAGTTGCGCCCCGGGCGCACTGAGGCATTCACCCGAGGACGCGTCGTAGCAGAAGCCGTGCCACGGGCAGGTCAGCGTGCCGTTGTCCAGATCGAGGATCGCATTGTTCAACGGCATTGCCTCATGGGCGCATTCGTTGCGGTAGGCCGACAGCCGCCGGTCGACGCTGATCACCAGCACGTCGGCGCTCTCGCCGGCATCGGTGGTGAGTTCGCGGACGGTGACGTCGCCGTCCGGGACGTCGGCGGCGGGTCCGAGTCTGGCCCAGCCGTCCCGGGACGGCCCGACCCGCAGTGCTTCCACGGGGATCAGCGTCGGCGACGGCTCGTTGGGCAGCACCTCGACGGCGGTGATCGACGGAACCCCGTCGACCAAGGCCTCCTGCACCAGGTTGCGCAGCGTGACCGACGACATCGAGCAGCCGTTGCAGGCGCCTTCCAAGCGAACGTACGCGGTGCCGTCCTCGACTCGGACCAGGGTGACATCGCCTCCGTGGCTTTGTAATTGGGGCCGTACCGAGATCAGCACCTGGTTGGCGTGGCTCACCGGATCCGGTCGGATGATGCCGTGCAGCGACAGCAGCAGGTGCACCACCGGGTCGTCCACCAACTCGAACAGCACCGTCCGGGCGGCCTCGTCTTCGCGCATGCCGCGCACGATGGTCACCAGACCGGCGCGGTGCACGGCTTCCAGCGCGGACTTCAGTTCCTCGGCGACGGCGCGGGCTTTCGGATCGAGGTCGGCCAGGGCCGCGACCGCGTCATCGACCCGCTTGGCCAATTCCTCCAGGCCGGGCTCAAACGCGGTGGTCATTGGTCGTCCCCGGTACGCAGCAGCGCGAGCTGCCGGGCGACTTCGTCCAGTACGCCGCGCACGGCCCGCACCGAGTCGTCATCCAGTTGCTCCTCGAACAGGAATCGTGCCTCGTAGAGGCTGGCTTTGGCCTGGTCGAATAACCCGAGGTGGGCAAGCGCATTGCCCTGGTTGGCCAATACCCTGGCCCGACCCAGCGGGTCGGTCTCACGGCCCCGTGCGGCGAGCACTCCTTCGTACAATTCCACTGCCTCCAAAAGGTTTTCGGCCTGATGCTGGGAGGGCGTGTAGACCAGCGAATTGGCCAGATTCAATTGGACACTGGCCCACTGCTCGGGATACTCCTCGCGTGTGTACACCTTGAGCGCGGAGCGCAACGATTGCGCCGCAACTCCGAGACGCAGCTGTCCGGATGCCTCCACCATCGGCATGGTCAGATACGCGGTCGCGAGATTGGCGTGCGCGGACGCCCACAGCAGCGGCGCTTCCTCGCGCAGCACCAGCTGCAGCGCGGAGTGGTAGTGCGGAATGGCCTGTGCCAGCAGGCCCGGATTATCCTGCGCCCGTTCATGAAACAGCCCGGCAATGGTGAGATGCAATTCGGCGCGCGCGATGCGCAGGCCCTCAGCGCCGTCCAGCAGCCGCAACGCCCGCTCGAGTCGCTGTTGGGCGGACGGGTCGTCGATGTCGCGGCAGACCGATCCGGCCGCACCGACCATCGTCGCCTCGAGGCACCGCGACACCGGGGCCGCCGCTTCGGCGGCGCGCTCCAGCAACGCCAGGGCCGTGGCTGAATCCCCCTCGGCCAGAGCATGACTGGCCTGAGCGGACAGTGCGACGGCGGCCAGTTCGCCGGTGACATCCACTGTCTCGGGTGGGGTCTCGCGCCGTCCGATGGTGAACAGCACCAGGTCGACCAGCACCCCGAATTCACCGAGATCAGTCCGTAACGTGTCGGCGTCGATGCCCTCGGGTTGCAGAACGAACCGGTTGTAGCGGGTGACGGGATCCTGCGCGGTGAGGTGTTCCAGCGCCGCTTCGACGTCGCCGCCATGGGCACATTCAAGCCCCCGAAGCTCTTCGGGCCACGTGTCCGGCTCTTTGCCGTCCAGCAGTGTCGCGCGGACTTCCTCGGCACCCGCCGGGATCAGCAGATAGCCCAGCGGCAGGGGGAAGGCGCCTAACGGTTGCGGCCTGGCCGCGATGGTCACCGCTCGCGCTAAGTCAGGCGCTGTGGTCATGACATTCACCCATTGATCGGTCCTCCGATATTGCGCTCGGCTGCGCGCTTGATCAGTGCGGCCGATATTTCGGCGCGCCGCTTGGTGTGGTGGGTGTCGATGCGGCGCCGGACCACGCCGTCGGCGAACACCACCACGATTTCCACGGCCCACCGGCCGTTTTCCTCCACCACCAGGGTCTGTACTTCCAGGGCTTCGTCGGCTGAGCTGTCGGCACGAACCACCGTCGGCGGGCGCTCCCGCTCCTCTTGCCGCCCCTCGTCGGTCGGACGCTCAACCATCAGAATCACCCCGGCGGCTCCGCTTCGTCGTGCAGCCCTTCATTCAGAGGAATTCGCAGCGACTTCTGTGCATCGTCCCAGAATGCACCAGTCACGCCGACCCGGCCCTCGATTACCTCGCGGATCAGGAGCGAGCGGTCGCCGGCGGGGTTGCGCTGCTTCAACAGCAGCCCGCCGCTGCGCGGGCCCCGCAACGGGATCAGCCAGAGATCGCCCTCACGGATTACGGCGACCACCGCGTCGGAGGGAAACCGGCTGGCTGCCAGGGACGCGTCGAGACGCAGGTAGCCATCGGCGGTGAACTCGACGGTGACTTCACTGTCCGCCGCGGGCCGCAGGTCGGCGAAGTACTCGGCTTCGATCCGGTCGATGACCAGTTCCATTGCGGTCTCGACGGATTCGGACAGGTCAGCGCCGAGCTCCACGCCGGCGACCTCGATCAGGTAGACGGTGATGTCGGTGGGGCACTCGTCACCGAGCGCCCAGCGGGCGAAGGCGATGGCGTGATCCCACCGGAACGAGTGGGTGTGCAGGCCCTGCAGCGGAGGCAGCTCCTGCAACTCTTCACCCGGCACCTTGAAGATCGTGCCGGGTGCCGAGCCGGTGGCCGCGGCGTCGACGATCACCACCCGCTGCGCGCCACGCATCTGAAATGCCACATCCATGCCCGCGGTACCGCCGTCGACCAGGCGCGCCCCCTCGGGAACGCCGAGTTCCCACAGATGCCGGACCAGTACCGGCCCGACACCGTCGTCACCGCGCAGCAGGTTGCCGCAGCCGACCACCAGTACCTCGCACCCGGGAGGTTCAGCGAGGCTCGCCGCAGTCGGCCCCGGGGCCGGCGGAGGCGAGGCGAAGCTGGGACCTCCGAATGACCCGGGAGGTTCAGCGAGGCTCGCCGGAGTCGGCCCCGGGGCCGGCGGAGGCGAGGCGAAGCTGGGACCTCCGAATGACCCGGGAGGTTCAGCGAGGTCCTGGTCATCGTCGGGGGCCCCGAGTCCGCAATCAAAGGCGGTCAGGATCACACCATCCCGTTGATGACGAACTTGGACAGCTCTCGCCCCGTCTTCCCGTCGTAGGCGTGCACGGTGCACACCAGGCACGAGTCGAAGCTGCGCGCCACGTGACCCAGCTCCACCGGGTCCTCGGGGTCCACGATCGGCGAGCCGACCAGGGCGCTCTCGATCGGGCCGAGCACCTGCGAGCCGTCCCGGGGCCCGATGTTCCACGCGGTGGGCGTCACCACTTGGTAGTTCTTGATCTTGTTGTCCTCAAGCACAATCCAGTCCGACAGCGAGCCGCGAGCGGCCTCGGTGGAGCCGAATCCCATGCCCTCGGCATGCTCGATCGGCTTGGAGTAGAAGCTCTCCTTGAGGTTGAGCTGGTCCAACCACCCGCGGGCCCATCGGAAGTACTTCGGTGCCTCGTGCATGCGGGCGAGCTGGCGGACCATGACGCTCGGGCCGATCCTGTTGTACATGTCGACGAACAGGGGGTCGTTGTCCTGATGCCCGGCGGCGTTGGGACCGCCGGCGGCGATCCGCCGCGCCAGCGGACCGGCCTCCAGCGGGATGTTGCCCAGGTCGCCGACGGCGTAGCGCGGCGACTTGGCCCAGCTGTACTTGCCCTGCTTGCGGCCCTGTTCGGGGTCGATCGGGATGGTCTCCCCTTCGAACGGGTGCAGCGGCCGGCTGCCCTCGTAGAACGAGTGCGTGACGTCCTCGCGCACGTTGGCCTGGTCGAACTCGTGCCACTGGCCTTTGGCGAAGACACCGGAGCGGCCGATGAGCGCGGCGTTGCGGCCCGCGATGGTGGGGTTCTCGTACAACGACGGGTCGAAGTAGGTGCCGGTGGCGATGTAGTTGCCCACCCCGGCGCCGTACTTGTCCAGGCCAACGTCCAGGCAGTAGCGGATGAAGAAGCCGCAGTCGCTGTTGTACTGCGATTCGTTCTCGTCGACCCAGGCCAGTACGTCGTCCCAGGTCTTGTTCGCCAGCCAGCGGTCGATGCTGCAACCGAGCCAGCGGCCTTCGAGCCAGTTGTCCTTCCAGTGCTCGAGGATCGCGATGGAGCGGGTGACGTCGGAAAGTGTCGGCGCACACATGACCCCGCCGGGAACCATGAAGCTAGAGTGCGGCCACTGGCCGCCGAAGATCGCGTACACCTCCACAGGCTTGTTCGAAAGTACAACGCCCGGTTGATAACTCGTGCCGACGTACGGAGCGAACCGGCGCACCGCCTCGTCGTACAGCGCGGACTTGGCGTAGTTCTTGTTGGTCAGGTCGATGGCGAACAGCGCATAGAAGTAGCGCGGGATCGACTGCAGCGTCTCGCACGCCTGGCAAATGTTGCGCACCAGGGTCGCGTTGGGCGGCATATGCGTCCGCCATGCGGTGTCAAGTGCGTATGCGGACTTGTAGAGGTGGCTGCCACCGCAGATGCCGCAGATGCGCGGACACACGATGAGGCCGGCCTGCGGGTCCTTGCCCCGCAGGATGATCTCGAAGCCGCGGAACATCGCCGCCTCGGTCCAGGCCGACGTGACGACACCGTCCTCGATGGTGACGCGGACGTCGAGGTCTCCCTCGACGCGGCCCAGCGGGCTGACATACAGGTCGAGCGCGGTCATGAATCCTCCCAATGTTTTTCGTGCAGTACCAGGCTGTGGGCGTGCTGGTCGTCAGACCACGAACATGTCTTCTTTGGACCATTGCGGGGCCGCGATCCGCGCGGCCGCGGCGTGTGCCATGTAGGTGAGGTGGTCGGAGCCCTCGGGCACTTCCTTGGGGATCATGCCGCTGACCTTCTGGGTCTTGAACACGGTTCCCGGTGCCAGGTCGAAGTGCGGGAATTCCGGTTCGGTGCAGCCCAGGCATGGCATGCCGGCACGGGTCTTCGAGGACTGGCGGTTCCACAGGATGCGGTTGCACGGCGAGTGGGTCATCGGTCCGCGGCAGCCGAATTCGTAGAACAGGCAACCGGTGCGGGTTCCCTCGCCGAACGACATTGTCGACTGTTTGTACTCGAAGAATTGCACACGGGTGCAACCGGTTTGAGTGAACGTCTTGAAGAACGTCTCAGGCCGGTGCAGCTCGTCGAGGGTGATGTCACCGGCTCGCCCGGTGGCCAGCGCGACGATGATCTGGGTGATCCAGTCCGGGTGGGCGGGGCAGCCCGGGATGTTGATCACCGGCAGGCCCATCTTGGACCTGAAGTCCGGCCCCAGGAACCCGCCCTTCTCCCGCTTGTGGAACTGCAGGCCAGTCGACCCCGATGGGTTGGGCTCCATGGCCGGGATGCCGCCGAAAGAGGCGCAGTCGCCGATCGCCACGACGATCTGGGCCGCGGCGGCCAGGTCGGTGACCCAGTCCTTCATCGCGCGGTCAGCGAACATGTCCATCCGGCCGCTGCCGTTGGGCGCCTCGATGACCGTGCCCTCGAACACGAAGATGTCCAGCGGTCGCTCGCCTTTGGCGCAGTCCCAGAACAGCTTCTGGGCATTCTCTCCCAGTTCCAGGCCCAGCGACGGGTGCCACAACAGATCGAGCCCGAAATCGACGATCAAATCGACGACATTAGGCTCTTCGGCATTGAGGAACGACATGGTATTACCGCTACATGCCCCGCCCTGAAACCATAAAACGGAAGCCATCAGAACTCCTCTCGAATTGCGGCCGAGGGCGCGACCACGTTTTTGATGTTGAGCCGAGATTTTTTGCTATTTGGGCAGTCGCCGACCGAAAGCCCGGGCTACCTGAATGAGAAATCCCAGGCCGCGGTTGATGTCTTGGTCCTTGCTGACCCGCCATAGCCCGAACAGACCCCTGGGACCACCCGGGTCGGCGGCCGCGGCCGCCTTGCCTTCGATCAGTGCCCCGCCCAGCTCGACGAGAACGTCGGCCGCCTGCGGATCTAGCAGGGCTGAATTGAGGACCTTGTTCAACGTGGGCGCGGCGGCCACCAACGCCGACGCCAGCGACGTCAGAGTCCCCGCCAGCGCCTGCACGTCCACGGACCCCAACTCGGCCTTCACCTCGTCGAAGCCGGGCACGGTCAACGATGCGCCCCGGATCTCGCTGACGGCCGAGGCCACCGACTCGCTGATCTCATCACCGCGTCGCACCATGCCGTCGAGGCCGGTCACCAGGATCGCCAGCAGGTCGGCATGGTCCAGCAGGCTGTTGAGCGACGCGGCGATCGCCGGGTCGTCAAGCCGGTCGCGCAACCGGTCACCCGGCGCCAACGCGACAACCTGACCGTTTGCCGACATGCGAACCTCCTAGGCGAATCGGGCGGGCCGAGTCCCGATTCCGAGAGACTGTGGCCTCGATCACAAACTAGCCGCCGCTTCGGACTGTGCCTATCGCTTTCGCGCAGCAGCTGTCAGGATTGCGAAGAGTTAAGCGCGTTGGCGCGCGCTCGCTGACCGAGAGGCTTGCATGATCGCCACCGATTCTTTAGAGAACGGTTCACCATCGCGGCGGCCTCTGCCAGGCGGTTTACCTGCCGGTTACCGAGATCCGAAGCGATGTCGCGACTGACCCGGCTGGGGTACATCGACGTCCGCCGGACCTCTCATCCGGTGCGCCGCAAGGTGCGTTCGCGCGGTGTCCCGCCGGCGCTGGCGGACAACGAGATCTTCTATACGGAGAACCCGACGGAGGCCACCCGGCTGCTGGCCAAGGCGCTGGCTCCGCTTTCGTTGCATGTCGGCCCCGAAGATGCCGGGGGGTTTGCTGCGACCATGCACGGGGTGCGGCTGCGCAACGTGAGCATGCTTTACCTTGACCTTCACGTGGCCGCCACCATCGACATTCCGTCGCTTGGTCAATACTTCGGCGTGCACATGCCGATGAACGGACGCGCGCTGGTGGACCATCGGGGCCACAGCTTCGAGTCCAACACCATCCGGGCGCTGGTGACCAGTCCCGGCGAGGCGCTGCGCATCCAGTTCGACCTCGACTCCCCCCAGCTGCTGATCAGGATCGAACAACGGGCGATGGCCGCACACCTCACCCGGCTGCTGGGCCGCAGTCTGACCAAGCCGCTGGCCTTCGATCCCGAGTTCGACCTGGCGACCGAGGCCGCCATGCGCTGGCACACCGCGGTGCAGCTGATCCACAGCGAGGTGTTCCATCCGGGTTCACTGATCCAGCGCGGACAGGGCATCGGCGCGATCGAGGAACTGGTGATGAGCACGCTGCTGCAGCTGCAGCCGTCCAACTACCACGAAGAGTTCCTGCAGCCGGTGCAGCCGGATCCGCGCCGGGCAGTGGTACACGACGCGATGAACTACATCGACGACCACCTGGCCGAGCGCATAACGATGGACGACCTCGCCAAGGCGGTGCACATGAGCGTGCGGTCGATCCAGCAGGGTTTCCGCGAGGAGCTCAACATGACACCGATGACCTACGTCCGGGAGCGCCGGCTGGAGCGGGTGCATGAAGAGTTGATGGACGCCATGCCATCCGACGGCGTGACGGTCACCGCGGTCGCGGAACGCTGGGGTTTCAACCACCTGGGCAGTTTCGCTGTCGAATACCGCAAGCGGTGGGGGGAAGCGCCCTCGGAGACGCTGCGGCGCTGAGTGTGCAGCTACCGCGTCGAGTGTGCGCCTACCGCGCGAAAATCGACGAGATCGCGCGGTAGGCGCACACGCAACTCCCCACGTTCACACTCAGACGCTATTACGACGCGCGCCGCACCGCACTGACCTGCCGCCAACCCAGCTCCTGATGAGACAGCAGATGCCGGATCAGCAGCTCGGTGGCCATCGGCGGGGTCGGTTGGCTGACCACATGCCAGGGCCGCTTGATCGGCGTGCCCGGCACCGGCAGCTCGACGAGCGCGCCGCAGTCCAGCTCGTGCTGCACCGCTTGGCGCGACACCAGGGTCACGCCCAGCCCGGCGACCGCCGCCGAGACCACCGCGCCGTGCGATCCCAACACCAGCTGCGGCGGTGCGACGTCCAGGTCCTCGAGCAAAGTCATCAGCGTCGAACGGGTGCCCGACCCCTGTTCACGCAGGAGCCAGGTGGCCGCCGCCGGGGCGAATCCGTCTGCGACTGCCGGACGGCCCACCACGATCAGCGTATTGGGGCTGACGGCCCGGACAAGCACCTTCTTGCGCAACTCCTCGGGCGGACGTCCGGCGAACACCAGGTCCACTTCGTGCCGCGTCAACATCGGCCACAGCGCGCTGCGCGCGGCCACTTCGACGTGTAGCACCACCCCGGGATGCTCGCGGCGGAAGGACGCCAGCGCTGCCGGGATCAGCAACTCCCCGGCCGACGTCACGGCGGCCAGCCGGATCGAGCCGTGTTCGGGATCCGCCTCGCCGCGGGCGGCCAGGATGGCCTCGTCGTGCAGTCCGAGGATGCGGCGCGCGTATTCGACGTAGCGCAACCCCGCCGGTGTCAGCCGCACTCCCCGCCCGTGCCGGTCGACCAGCGTGATCCCGATATCCTGACTCAGCGCGCGCAGCGCCGACGAGATCGAGGACTCGGTGACGACCAGACGCTCCGCAGCCCCCCGCACCGAGCCGCTGTCGGCTACCTCGACCAGGGCCCGCAGGCGCGCGTTGGTGGTCACGCCGTCTCTCGTGTCTCGAACACCCGACTGGCCAATAGGTCTGCCGCTTCGATGGTGATCAGCGCCGACAGCCCCACCGGCGTGTCGGCATCGGCGAGCAGCCGGCGCGCGTGCCGCAGCCGCATCCGCTCCAACGCGTTGCGCACGCTGCGCGCGTTGGCAAACCACGGCTGGTCGCGGCGCCGGTGCAGATATTGATGCAACACCGCCCGCGCGTCGTCGGAGAACCGGTATCCCAACCCGGCGATCATCAGCCCGGCGATGTCCTCGAGTTCGCCGACGGTGTAGTCCGGAAACGTGATGTGGTGCGCGATGCGGCTCTGCATCCCGGGGTTGGCGGAGAAGAACTGGTCCATCTTGTCGGCGTAACCGGCCAGGATCACCACCAGGTCGTCGCGGTTGTTCTCCATCACCTGCAGCAGGATCTCGATGGCTTCGCCGCCGTAGTCGCGCTCGTTCTCGGCCTTGTAGAGGTAGTAGGCCTCGTCGATGAACAGCACGCCGCCCATTGACCGCTTGATCACGTCCTTGGTCTTCGGCGCGGTGTGGCCGACGTATTCGCCGACCAGGTCGTCGCGGGTGACGCTGACCAGGTGCCCGCGCCGCAGGTAGCCGAGCCGGTGCAACAGGCCGGCCATCCGCATCGCCACGGTGGTCTTGCCGGTCCCCGGATTGCCGGTGAAGCACATGTGCAGAGTCGGTTGCGCGGCCTGCACGCCGAAGCGTTCCCGCATCCGGTCGATCAGCAGCAACGCGGCGATCTCGGCGATGCGGGTCTTCACCGGCTCCAGACCGATCAGTTCGCGGTCCAGCCCGGTCAGCACCTCGTCGACGCCCGAGGTGGACCGGACCGCCGCGAGGTCGACGACGGCATCCGGGTCCAGAATCTCGGGCTCGGGTTCCTCGGCAACGGCGCCGGGGCGGTAGCCGAACGCGGTCATGACGGCTCGTACCTCTGCCCGCTCGGCCGCTGGGTGGCATACGCGAACGTGGAGTAGCCGATCTTCCGGTTGGCCTGCTCGGCACGCTCCAGCCGGAAGCCGGGCTCTTCGGCGGGCCGATTGACGATGAAGGACAGCGCCGTCGTCTGCCTGCCCAGGCTCGCGTCATACGCGTTGAGGCGGATGTAGCTGTTCGGGTTGGCCGCCCGGCACGCGTTGACCTCGAGCAGGACGCCGGCCGCGTCCTGAAGATCGAACATCGGCAGCCCCCACATCTCCCAGTAGACATTGCGCGGATGCGGGTCGTCGGTGAATTCCACCGACAGCGGCCAGCCGTGGCCGAGCGCGTAGTTGATCTGGGCGGTGATCTCCTCGTCAGTGAGGTCGGGCAGGTAGGAGAAGGTGCCCTGAGTGATTCGCATGAGTGGCTCCTTAGATCGGAGTTGGCGTCGCGACGACGTCGGGGGTGTCGGTGGATTCGTAATTGAAGGTGATGTCGCCCCAGGTGGCCAGGGCGGTATCCAGCGCCCGGTTGCGTGATGCGGCCTTCTTCAGGATTTCGGGACCCTCGTGGTAGTAATCGCGGCCTTCGTTGCGGGCCTTGATCATGGCTTCCATCGCCACCCGGTTGGCTTCGGCACCGGCGGCGATGCCCATCGGGTGGCCGATCGTGCCGCCACCGAACTGCAGCACCACGTCGTCGCCGAAGTAGTGGATGAGTTGGTGCATCTGACCGGCGTGGATGCCTCCGGAAGCGACCGGCATGACGGCAGGCATCGACGCCCACTCCTGGTCGAAGTACAGGCCCTTGACCGGGTCGGCCTTGACGCTGTCGAGACGCAGCGTGTCGTAGAAACCCGCGGTGGTGTTGGGGTCGCCCTCGAGCTTGCCGACGACGGTTCCCGCGTGGATGTGGTCCACGCCGGCCAGCCGCATCCACTTGGAGATGACCCGGAAGCTGACTCCGTGCGTCTTCTGCCGGGTGTACGTGCCGTGCCCGGCGCGGTGCAGGTGCAGGATGACGCCGTTGTCGCGTGCCCACTTGGCCATGGACTGGATCGCCGTGTAGCCGACGGTGAGGTCGATCATCACGATCGCCGAGCCCAGTTCGGCGGCGAAGTCCGCCCGCTCGTACATCTGCTCCATGGTCCCGGCGGTGACGTTGAGGTAGTGCCCCTTGGTCTCACCGGTCGCGGCCTGCGCCCGGTTCACCGCCTCCATGCAGAACAGGAAGCGGTCACGCCAGCGCATGAACGGCTGCGAGTTGATGTTCTCGTCGTCCTTGGTGAAGTCCAGGCCACCGCGCAGGCCTTCGTAGACGACGCGGCCGTAGTTGCGCGCCGAGAGTCCGAGCTTGGGCTTGGTGGTGGCACCCAGCAGCGGCCGGCCGAACTTGCCGAGGTATTCGCGTTCCATCACGATGCCGTGAGCGGGACCCTGGAAGGTTTTGACGTAGTGGGTGGGTATCCGCATGTCTTCCAGCCGCAGCGCCTTGAGCGGTTTGAACCCGAACACGTTGCCGATGATCGAGCTGGTGAGGTTGGCGATCGAGCCTTCCTCGAACAGGTCGAGGTCATAGGCGATCCAGGCGATCCACTGTCCGGGCGTATTCGGCACCGCGTCGACGCGGTAGCACTTGGCCTGATAGTGCTCGAACGTGGTGAGCCGGTCGGTCCAGACCACCGTCCACGTCGCGGTGCTCGATTCGCCTGCGACGGCCGCGCCGGCCTCCTCGGGGGGAACCCCCTCCTGCGGGGTGATCCGGAAGGCACACAAGACGTCGGTGTCCTTCGGCACGTAGTCCGGCTGCCAGTAACCCATTTCTGCGTACGGGATCACTCCCGCGTTCCATCTCTGTTTCATGGCTCGAATCGTGTCAGTGCGATACTGAAGCTGTCTATCGACAATAGAGCATTAATTCTGAAGTAAACGATTAAGTATCGGCGGTCCCCCGCAGGTTCCACCGTTCGGGTGAGGACCGGGTGCCGATGCGATTCCTACGGTGTCCCGCATGAACACATGCAGGAAGATCGCCCGGGCCATGACCGCACCCGGCAAAGGAATTCTGGCCGCCGACGAGAGCGTTGCGACCATGTCCAGCCGGCTGGAGCAGTCCGGCGTCACCGCGACCGCGGACAGTCGCCGCACCTACCGTGAGCTCCTGACCAGCACACCGGGTCTGGCCGAGGGAGTCTCCGGAATCATCTTCTGCGAGGAGACCCTCACCCAGGTGTTCAGCGACGGCCGTCCGTTTCCCCAGGCCGTCCGCGAACTCGGCATGCTGCCCGGCATCAAGGTCGACACGGGCGCCAAACCGTGTCCCGGCCTGCCCGGTGAAACCGTGACCGAGGGATTGGACGGCCTGCCGGCCCGGCTGACGCGGTACGCGGCAATGGGCGCAGCGTTCGCCAAGTGGCGCGCGGTGTTCACCATCAGCGACAACACCCCGAGCTGGGGCGCGATTGCCTGCAACGCCAACGCCCTGGCCCGCTACGCCGCGGCCTGCCAGGAAGCGGGCATCGTGCCGATCGTCGAACCCGAGGTCCTGATGACCGGAGACCACGGCATCGAACGGTGTGCCGAGGTGACCGCGAGCGTGCACGCCGCCTTGCGCCAGCAACTCGGCCTGCTGCACGTTGATCTGGCCGGCATCGTGCTGAAACCCAACATGGTGATCGAGGGCGAGGACCACGCGGTCCAGGCCACCGCGCATCAGGTGGCTGAGGCGACGGTCTCGGTGCTGCGCGCCTGGCCGGGCGACCTGGCCGGCGTGGCGTTCCTGTCCGGCGGCCAGTCGCCGGAGCGTGCCACAGCAAACCTCGCCGCGCTGCAGTACCACCGCACGCCATGGCCGTTGACGTTTTCGTTCGGCCGGGCCCTGGTGTCCCCCGCGCTGCAGGCATGGCGTGGTGACGAGCTGAAGATCCCTGCGGCGCAGGACGCATTGTCGAGCCACGTGAGCGCCAATGCCGCGGCGCTGCGGCTGCGGGGTGAGCTTCAGCCGGCCTGACCCGCCAGCGGCACGGTCACGGTCACCGTGGTTCCCGATCCCGGCGTGGACCGAACCGCCAGCCGCCCGCCCACCAACTCGGCGCGCTCTGTCATCGACAACATCCCGTAGCTCGTGGGCGCCCGGCTGGGCGCCGAGGTGAAACCCACGCCATCGTCAGCGACTTCCAGCCGGGCCTCGCCGTCGGACACTGCGAAACGGACGCGGGCAGTCATCGCGCGCGAGTGTTTGACAACGTTCTGAAGGCACTCCTGAGCGATGCGGTACAACGCCACCTCGACGTGTTCGGAGAGCCGCTCGTCGGCCAGTTCGAGATCCAGGTCGACTTCCGGGATCGTCGAGGCCAGGCTGGCCAGACCGCCGGCCAGGCCCAGGTCGTCAAGGACGGGTGGGCGCAGGCCGCCGATCGCCGAGCGCGCCTCGGCGAGCGTCAGGTCGACCAGGTCGCGGGCCTTCTCCAGCTGCTCGGTGGCCTGCGCGGAGTCCTCGGTTTCGACCGCACGGGCGGCGGCGTCGAGCCGATAGCTCAGGCTGACCAGTCGCTGACTGATGCCGTCGTGGATGTCGCCGGCCAGGCGGCGGCGCTCGGACTCCTGCGCGGCGATCACCTGTTCGGCGAAGTTCCCGTGCACCCGTTCTTTGGCCGCCAGCTGCCGGTGCACCCGCGCCTGGTCGAGAGCGCCGGCGGTCAATCGGCCGATGGCCAACAGCAGTTGGATGTCGCGTTCGGTGAACTCGCGGCGGGCCACGGTGTGCACGTTGAGCACACCCACGAGCCGCCCCAGGCCGGTCTCCATCGGGACCGACGCCATCGAGGTGAAGTCCGATCCGCGCAACGCCGCGATCGGGACGTAGCGCGGGTCCTCGTCCTTTCCGCTGGTGATCACGACGGGTTCGCGGCGCTGGGCGACCCAGCCGGAGACGCCCTCACCGAGTCGCAGCTGCACCTGGCCGATGTATTCGTCGAAGGGTGGAGTCGCACCGGCCAGCGTGAGCGAGCCGCCGGAGTCGTCGAGTACGTGGACGAAGCAGACGTCGGACGCGGTGGCGGCGGTGATGAGCCCGGCGACGGCCGCCGCCACCGGCTCGACCGCCGGACCGCTGCCGGTAGCGGCCACGATGTCGAGCAGCAGCGCCACCTCGCGGTCGGCGTCCACCAAACCCCGCATGTTCACCGATAGATCCCCTCGCGCAGCGCCACCGCCACCGCCGCGGTGCGATCGTTGACGCCCAGCTTGCGGTAGATGGAACGCAGATGACTCTTCACCGTCTCGTCGCCGATGACGAGTTTGCCGGCGATGCCCCGATTGGACAGGCCGGCGACCACGAACGACAGGATCTCGCTTTCGCGCTGACTGAGGCCCTGCCGCGCTCCCGGCCAGAATTCGTCGCGCTGCAGACGGGCCGCGGTGTCGGCGGCGCGGGCCGCCAGGCCGGCGTCGATCGCCGTCGAACCGCCTTGCACATACTCGAGCTGGCGCACCAGTTCGTCGCTGCTGATGCCCTTGAGCAGGTAGCCGGACGCCCCCACCCGCAGCGCCTGAAACAAGTACTGCTCGTCCTCGTAGACCGAGAGCAGAATCACCTTGGATGCCGGGTTGCGTTCCCGGATCGTGCGACACAGATCGAGCCCGCTGGCGCCCTGCATACGCACGTCGCACAGCACGATGTCAGGCTGCAGGCTCTGGATGACTCCGATCGCGTTCTCGGCGCCTACCGCCTCCCCGACGACGCGTACCCGGTTCTTGAACGAGGCGAGCATGGCCTTGAGACCCTCGATGACCATTTGATGATCATCGACCAATACGACGCGAACGGGTGTCGCGGTTACCACCGTCATGCGTCAACGATAAGCGCGAAGGCAACCTCTTATCCGGCCGAGCGTGAATTACGCGACGCGACGCGCCGGCGGACCGTCGTGACTTTCACATTCGGCGGTCGTAAAACCACCCCCATCACCCCCGCGATGGGGGATTCCCTCGATCACCGGTGATCTTAGATTGACCCAGGAAGGGAGGTGCTCGAGGTGATGGACCCAGTGTTGGTCGCGTCGGTGCTACCGGCCGACTTCGCCGAACTCGGCCGCGACGTCGCGGAGATCGAACACGCCGGCGTCGACCGCATCCAGTGGGATGTCATGGACGGCCGGTTCGTGCCGAACCTGACGTTCGGACCCGACGTCATTGCCGCGTGCCGCGACATCGTGACGATCGGTTTCGAGGCGCACCTGATGGTCGAGGATCCCGACCCGATGTTGCCGCGGTGGGTCGAGGCGGGCTGTGGAATCGTCATCGTGCACGCCGAAGCGTGCCGGCACCTGCACCGCACCCTGTCGGCCATCCGCGACCTCGGCGCGCGCGCCGGCGTGGCGCTCAACCCCGGCACTCCCCTGGCCGCGGTCATCGACGTCCTCGACATCACCGACCTGCTGTTGATCATGACCGTCAATCCGGGGTTCGGCGGGCAGCGCTATCTGGAAAGCATGGAGCCCAAGATCGCGGCCGCCAGAGCCGAAATCGACGGTCGCGGAATGAGTATCGAGCTCGAGGTGGACGGCGGTATCGGCCCCTCCACCATCGGCCGGGCCGCGGCAGCCGGTGCCGACGTCTTCTGCGCCGGCTCCGCCCTGTTCGCCGGTTCCATGCCGGAGCGCGCCGTGGCGCTCCGCGCCGCCGCCCGCGAAACCAACGAGAGAATGGTTACCCAATGACCATCGCGCCGCTTACCCGCGAAACATCCACCCTGACGGACGAATTGGACCAGCTGGCAATCAACACCTTGCGGTTCCTGGGTGCCGACGGGGTACAGGCGGCCAACAGCGGCCACCCCGGGCTGCCGTTGGGCACCAGCGCCATCGCCTGGACTTTGTGGTCACGCCACCTGCGCCACGATCCGGCCGACCCGCGCTGGCCGGACCGGGACCGGTTCGTGCTGTCCGCCGGACACGGCTCGATGCTGCTTTACGCGCTGCTGCACGTCTTCGGCTACGACCTGCCGGTCAGCCAGCTGCGCAGGTTCCGGCAGCTCGGCTCCTCGACGCCCGGTCATCCCGAATACGGCCATACGCCGGGTGTCGAAACCACGACAGGTCCACTGGGACAAGGCATTGCGAACGCGGTCGGCATGGCGCTGGCCGAACGGATGCTGGCTGCCCGGTGCAACACCGACCAGCACACCGTCGTCGGCCACCGCACCTGGGTGCTCGCCGGCGACGGCGACTTGATGGAGGGAATCAGCCACGAAGCCGCTTCACTGGCAGGGCGGCTGCGGCTGGGCAAACTGGTCGTGATCTTCGACGACAACGACATCACCATCGACGGACCCGCCTCGCAGAGTTGCGCCGACGACGCCGAGGGCCGGTTCGCCGCCTACGGCTGGCGGGTGCTCAGCGTTGCCGACGGCAACGACGTGCCTGCCCTCGACCGGGCGTTCACCGAGGCATGCGACGGCGATGGCAGACCCACGTTCATCCGGGTGCGCACCACCATCGGCTTTGGCGCTCCCGGGGTCGAGGGCACTTCGAAAGCCCATGGCAGCCCGCTGGGTTCGGGTGTGATCCAATCGATGCGCACCCGCCTGGAGTGGCCCGACGAGGAGTTCCATGTGCCGCGTGCAGTGGGCGCCGCAGCGGCGATGGCTGCCGCCCACGGCGCCGCGACGCACGCGCAGTGGGCCCGGAACCACGCCGCATGGCAGGTGGACCATCCGCAGCTCTCCGCGGATTTCCCGTTGGACTGCGTTCCGGTTGCCGACGATCTGTCGGTGCTGACACCTCTGGCCGACGGTGCCGCCGCGGGCGGAAAGTCGGCCACCCGCAAGGCCTCCGGCAGGGCGTTGAATGCGCTGGCCGGGGTCTACCCTGGTCTGGTGGGCGGCTCGGCGGACCTGGCCGCCTCGACCAACACCGCCATCCCCGGCGGCGATGTCACGCCGGACGACTTCACCGGTCGTACAATTCATTTCGGTATCCGAGAGCACGCCATGGCGGCGGTCATGAACGGCATCGCCCTACACGGTGGGCTGCGTCCGTTCGGCAGCACCTTCCTGGTCTTCGCCGACTATCTGCGGCCGGCCCTGCGGCTTTCGGCGCTGATGAAGCTGCCGGTGGTGTATGTCTTTACCCATGACTCGGTACACGTCGGTGAGGACGGTCCCACCCACCAGCCCATCGAGCAGCTGGAGTCGTTGCGACTTATCCCCGGCCTGACCGTGCTGCGGCCGGCCGACGCCGCCGAGACAGCACTGGCGTGGCAGATCGCGGCCGACAACATCGACGGCCCAACGGTTTTGGTGCTCAGCCGGCAAGACCTGCCGGAGCTCGGCGGTCACGGCCTGGATGACGTCCGCCACTACGGCATGCGGGTGGTGCGCCCGGTCGCCGACACCCCGCATGTGATGCTGGCGGCCAGCGGGTCTGAGGTCGCGCTGGCGTTGCAGGCCGCGGAACTGTTGGGCGAGCGAGGGATAGCCGCGATCGTGGTTTCGGCGATGTGGCGGGAACGAATCGCGGCGTTGCCTGATCTTCCGGTGGTGTGGATCGAGGCCGGGGTGACCACCGGGTGGCGGGCGCTGGCGAGACCGTACGACACGGTGATCGGCCTCGACCAGTTCGGTGCGAGTGGACCGGGACCGGAGGTGGCCGCACACTTGGGCCTGACCGCGTCCGCGGTTGCCGAAGCTGCGCTGCGCGGCATCGCGCGAGCATCCGGGTGACACGTGGCGCTACAGGCTGTCATCTTCGACGTCGACGGGACGCTGGCCGACACCGAACGCAACGGTCACCGGCTGGCGTTCAACGACGCGTTCGCCAAACACGGCCTCGACATCGTGTGGACGCCAGAGGTTTACGGCCGGCTGCTGGCGATCGCGGGTGGGCGCCCCCGCATCATGCATGACCTGCGGTCCAGGGGGTTCGGTGCCCGCGCGGGCCGGCTGGCCGAGGACGTGCACCGCACCAAGACGGCCCTGTTCACCATGCGCGTCCTCAACGGCGCGATCTGCGGCCGTCCCGGACTGTCGAAGCTGATCGCCGATCTGCATCGATCCGATGTCCGCGTGGCCATCGCGACGACCGGCCGGAAACGTTGGGTCGAACCGCTGGTCCGTCACGTGGTCGGGGACGGTGTGGCGGAGGTGATCGTCACCGGCGACGACGTGCGACGGCTCAAACCCGACCCCGAAGCGTACCTGACGGCGCTGGGCCAGCTGGCATTGGCCCCCGAAGATGTTCTGGCGGTTGAAGATTCAGCGATCGGATTGCGGGCGGCCCGCACGGCCGGCCTGGCCACACTGGTCGTGACCAACGACTACACCGTCGACCAGGACTTCACCGGCGCGGCGGCGGTGCGACCAGGGTTCGACAAACCCGGTCAGCTGCTGGTCGAGGATTGCCGCGACTTACTCCACCGGTGGTGGTCAGACCGGGCACGCTGACCGGGAGAGCTTTTCGGCCGGTGCGCAACCGGTTTCGTCAGCCTCCGGCTGTCAGACCGACACCGTGACGGAACCGGTGGCATGTTCGCGGTCCCAACCACTCCAGTGGGAAACGCCACCGTGACCGGAACACGTACCGCTCCTGGTCTGGCTGTGGCTTTGGGTACCGTCGCGGCACACCGCCGTCCCACCGTCCGGGTTCTGGTCCGGTCGTTCGACGCAGTTTCCGCTGCTGTTCTTGTAGTAGCCCGACTGGCACTGGGCAACACGGACCGGCGACGGTGTCTCGCCGCCGGAACCGGCAAAGAGTGCACTGGCAACAACTGGACAGCTCATGGTAATCGCCAGGACAGCAGTGCCGGCAAGTAATCGAGACATGTTCCCCCCACATGGATGTCATCCTGAGACGCTGAGAAGCGTAAGCACGGCCGAACCGTCCGGAAGCGAGATCCATGAAAGACTTCGCACGACGTCGGCTATCTGCGCTTCGTGGCTGTGCGCTTCAGCAGATCCGTGGAAGCTGTTCTCCCAATTGACGTTCAATGACCTGGGTGGTTCCGAACGGTGTCTTGCCGACCACCATGCCCGGATGCTCGGCAACCACGCGCCCGATGATCGCCGCGTTGGCGCCCTCCGGGCGGGCCCGCATCGCGTCCAACACCGCCTCACTGCACGACGGGTCGACGAACGCCACCATCTTGCCCTCGTTGGCGACCTGCAACGGGTCCAGGCCCAGGAACGAGCACGCCGACGACACCGTTTCGGGGACGGGAATCGCAGCCAGCTCCAGATCGATGCCGACCGAAGCGGCACGAGCGATCTCGGCGACCGACGCCACCAATCCGCCCCGGGTCGGGTCCCGCAGCACATGCAGAGCACCGCCCGCCACTTCGAGCATGGCAGCGACCAGACGGTGCAGTGGGGCACTGTCGGTGGTGACGACGGTGCCGAAATCGATGCCTTCCCGCACGCTCATGATCGCCACGCCGTGTTCGCCGAGATTGCCCGACACGATGATGTGGTCGCCGGGCCGGGCGCGTTCCGGTCCGATGTGCACACCGGGCGGCACGACCCCGATCCCGGCGGTGTTGACGAAGAGCTGGTCCGCGCCACCCTTGGTGACCACCTTCGTGTCACCGGTGACGATGCCGACGCCGGCATTCGATGCGGCCTTACCCATCGTCTCGGCGACGGCGCCGAGCACATCGAGCTCCAATCCCTCCTCGAGGATGAATCCGGCCGTCAGGCCCACGGGTTGGGCTCCGCTGCACGCCAAGTCGTTGATGGTCCCGTTGACCGCCAGATCCCCGATGTTGCCCCCGGGAAAGAAGAGCGGTTGCACCACATAGGAATCCGTGGTCAGCGCGATGCGCCCGCCGGCTACATCGATCAGCGCCGAATCGCGCGCCGCACCGGCCACTCCACCGAACGCCGGCAGGAAGAGGTTTTCGATCAGTTCCTCGGAAAGGACGCCACCGCCACCGTGGCCCAGGATGATGCGTTTGGTCTCGCGCAGCGGAAGCGGACACACCCAGTCGGCGGGGTCGATCGCCACGGGCGGCTCAGGCATGCGCGGACGCTTCCAATCGCCGGAACTGGTAGTAGGCCGCGCAGGCACCCTCGCTGGACACCATGGTCGCCCCGAGCGGCGTCCGCGGCGTGCAGGATTTTCCGAAGGCCGGGCACTCGTTGGGTTTGAGGAGTCCCTGCAGCACTTCACCGCTGTGGCATTCCGCGGACTCGGCGACCCGCAGATGCCCGACCCCGAACTTCAATTCGGCGTCGAACTGCGCATAGCGCGGCGACAACGTCCACCCCGATTTCGGAATCATGCCGATTCCCCGCCACTGCCGATCGGTCACCACGAAGACATCGGCCAGTGTCTGCTGCGCAACGATGTTGCCCGCGGCGGTCACCGCACGCGGATAGGCGTTGCGTAGCTCCGGCGTTCCGGCCTCGAGCAGATCGACCACCTGCCGGACGCCCTCCAGCAGGTCCAGCGGTTCGAACCCGGTGATGACGATCGGAACGCGGAATTCATCGACGAGCGGGCCGTACTCACCGGTGCCCATCACCGTGCACACGTGCCCCGCGGCCAGGAAGCCCTCGACGCGGTTGGTCGCTGAACTCAGAATCGCCGTCATGGCCGGCGGCACCAGCACGTGCGAGACCAGCATCGAGAAGTTGGTGAGCCCAAGGCGTTGCGCGTGCACCACGGCCATCGCGTTGGCCGGTGCGGTGGTCTCGAAGCCGACCCCGAAGAACACCACCTGCTTGTCGGGGTTGTCCGCGGCCACCCGGGTGGCGTCCAGCGGCGAGTAGACGATGCGGACATCGCCGCCCCGGGCACGGACGCCGAACAGATCCTGCCGGCTGCCGGGCACCCGCAACATATCGCCGAAGGAACAGAAGATTACGTCGTCGCGGGCGGCGATCTCCAAGGCGCGATCGATCATCTCCAGCGGCGTCACGCAGACCGGGCATCCGGGCCCGTGGATGAATTCCACCGCGCCGTCCAGTAACTGGTCGATGCCATTGCGGATGATCGAATGCGTCTGTCCGCCACAGACTTCCATGACGGTCCAAGTCTTGGTGGCGCGCCGTTTGATATGGTCGACCAGGGTCCGTGCGGCCACCGGGTCGCGGAACTCGTCCAAGTACTTCATGCCGGTTCCTTCCTGCTCTGCCCTGCCACTTGCCCTTCTGAACCGGACAACTCCTCGTCGAGCACTCCGAGTTCGTCGAACATCCGCAGCGTCTCCTGAGCCGAGGCCTCATCCAGTTGGGTAATCGCGAATCCGGCGTGCACGATCGTGTATTCACCAATCTGCATGTCCGGCAGGTACGCCAGGCACACCGTCTTGGTGGTGCCACCGAAATCGACGGTGCACATGCGCGTCCCCGCCTCATCCCAGGTGTCGACTACCTTGCCGGGAATTCCGAGACACATACGCTGGTCCCCCTTTCTCGTCGCTGCGCCGCGATCACGGCCTGACCCAACGCAAGACCACCGTCGTTGCACGGCAGCACCGCGTGCGTCAGCACTTCAAAACCTCTGTTCACCAATTCATTACGCAGACCTTCACGTAACAGTCGGTTGACGAAGACACCCCCGGTCAAGCCCACCGTTGCGATGCCTGACGCGGTCTGGCACACCGCCTGCACGGTGGCAGCGATCAGCGCGGCGTGAAATCCGGCGGCCAGATCAGCTGTGGGCGTGCCTGCCCGCAGACCGTGCACCAACCCGACGATCAGCGGCGCCGGGTCCAGAATGCCTGCTTGCACATTCAACTCCAGCGGGACTTGCCGACCTCGCCGGGCCAGGTGCTCGAGTTCGACTGCCGCCTGACCCTCGTACGTCACGTCCTGGCAGACACCGAGCAGGCTGGCCACCGCGTCGAACAGCCGGCCCATGCTGCTGGTCGGCACACAACCGATGGACCGCGGTATCTGCTGAGCCAGCACGTGACGATCCCGGTCGCTCAGACCGTCGACCGCCGGAATGCCGGGCGCCCAACCGATTCCGGCACGATGCAGCAGATCCATGGCGATCCGGCCGGGCCGGCGCACCGCGGCGTCGCCACCCGGTAGCGCAAACTGTTCGAGATGTCCGACCCGGGTAAAGGACGCCGGATCGGTGACCATCAGTAGCTCACCGCCCCAGATGGAGCCATCGGTGCCAAAGCCGGTGCCGTCGAACGCGACCGCCAGCATCGGCATGCCCAGCCGTCCGTGCTCGGCCAACAGCGACACCGCATGGGCGTGGTGGTGTTGCACCTGCACCACCGGCCGAGCTTGCCGGCGCGCCCAGCTGGTGGTCGCATATGCCGGATGCAGGTCACAGGCGATGAACTCGGGACGGCAGTCGGTCATGAAAACCAGGTGATCGAGCGCGGATTCGAAGCTGGTCTGGGTCCGTGGGTCGGCCATGTCGCCCAGGTGTGACGACATGTGCGCATGTCCCGCGGAAGACATGAGACAAAACGTGGTCTTGATGTCCCCGCCGGTGGCCAGGATCGCCGCGCCCGTCGCGGTTGGTACCGCGACCGGCAATGGTGCGTAACCACGGGAACGCCGGATCGGCACCACACCGCCGTCACTGTCGACGGCCAGCACCGAATCCTCGCACGGTACGTGTATCGGCCGGTCGTGGGTGAGCACAGCATCGGCCAGCCCGTCGATCCAGCTCAGATGATCATCCCGGAAGACGATGGGAGAGCCGCCGTTGTTCGCCGACGTCATCACCAGCGGAACCGGACCCAACCGGTCGAACAGCAGATGATGCAGCGGCGAATACGCGAGCACCACACCGATTTCGGACAAACCCGGGGCCACCGCGGCCTGCAGCGAAGCGTCCAGCCCGGGCAGCAACACGATCGGCGCAGCCGGTGACCGCAGCAGGTTCGCCGCCTCCCCGTCGACCGCGCAGATGCCCTCTGCCGCAGCGATATCGGGCACCATGACCGCAAATGGCTTGGCCGGCCGGGATTTCCGTCGCCGCAACGCAGACACCACGGCAGTACGGTCGGCACGACAGGCAAGGTGAAACCCGCCGATCCCCTTCACCGCGACGATCAGGCCGTCATTGAGCGCCGCAGCAGCCGCCGCCGCCGGATCGTCACCGGGGCCGGGGCCGTGCCAGGACAGCGTCGGCCCGCACCCCGGGCAGGCGATGGTCTGGGCGTGGAAGCGCCGATCGAGCGGGTCGCGGTATTCGGCCGCGCACCGCCCGCACATCGGGAATCGCGCCATGGTGGTCGCGCGACGGTCGTAGGGCAGGTCGGTGATGACCGTGTATCGCGGGCCGCAGTTGGTGCAGGTGATGAACGGATGGCCATAACGACGGTCGTCGGGGTCGCGCAGTTCGCGCAGACAGTCGTCGCAGATCGCGATGTCGGGCGGGACCAGGGTGCGGCGGTCCTCGCCGCTTCGGCTACCGACGATCCGGAACCCGGACTCACCGGTCGGCGCCACGGGAGTAGTCAGGATCGAGTCGATGCGGGCCATCGGGGGGTGGTCGGTGCTGATCGCGTGCGCCGCGGCATCCACCGCGTCGGGCGGTCCCTCCAGCTCGCAATGCACCGACCCGGAGTCGTTGTACACGCAGCCGGACAGACCGTGCCGCGTGGCGATGCGCGCGACGGCGGGACGGAATCCGACGCCTTGGACCACGCCCGCGATGTCGAGTCGCAACCGCACCCTCGTCACCGTGCCACTTCGACTGCCCACCTGAACCTCCTGAGCAGCAAATGGACCCCCACGCCTACAGGGCTGGCTACGCGGGCGGTCTCGCTCAGGCTAGACCTGCCCCGAATCTGCCGACAATCACAATTTCGCACACAAAGTCTGCGTTTTTCCGCACTCAATCTTCGCGACACCGATAACCCCGGGAAGGCAGCATGGTGTAGTGCACGAATTGTCGCTCTGCCATGCGATCGCGGGCGTGGTCAAGCCGCACGCGGCGGGACGTCACGTCGACGTGGTCCGGGTGCAGGTCGGCGCCCTGCGCCAAGTGGTGCCCGAGTCGCTGGATTTCTGTTGGTCACTGGTGTGCCAGCATCTCGAGGAGAACATGGTCGACGCCGCGCTGGAACTCGAGATGATCGCCGCCGAAGTGCTGTGCCGCAGTTGCGGACAACGTTCGCAGATCGAGTCCCGCTGGTCAGTGTGGTGCCCGGCATGCGATAGCGCCGACGTCGAGGTGGTACGCGGCAACGAGTTTCTCGTTACCTCCGTAGAGGTGTCATGAAAGGTCGGATACATGGGTAGGTTTCACCGACACGACGACGGCACGGTGCACAGCCATGACCACGAGCATGACCACAGTGACCACGGTGACCACAGCGGCTATGCGACCGGTTCGCAGCGCATCGAGGTCCTGGAGTCGATTTTCGCCGAAAACGACTCGCGCGCCGACATCAACCGTGCGGCGTTCGAGAGCAACGGCATCCGGGTGCTGAACCTGATGAGCTCGCCGGGTTCGGGCAAGACCACGGTGCTTGCCGCGACCCTGGATGAACTGTCCGGCGACCTTGCCGTCGGCGTGATCGAGGGCGACATCGCAACCGACCTCGACGCCGCCAAGCTCGGCGGCCGCGGCGCCCAGGTCTCACTGCTGAATACCGATAACGGATTCGGCGGCGAGTGCCACCTGGACGCGCCGATGGTCAACCGCGCGCTTCAGGGCCTCGACCTGCCACAGCTTGACCTGGTGATCATCGAGAACGTCGGCAACCTGGTCTGCCCTGCGGAATTCGACGTCGGCGAACACGCCAAGGCGATGGTGTATTCGGTCACCGAGGGCGAGGACAAGCCGCTGAAGTATCCGGTGATGTTCCGTGCGGTCGACGTGGTACTGCTCAACAAGATCGATCTGGTTCCGCACCTGGACGCGAATGTCGACACCTATATGGAGCATGTTCGGCAGGTGAACTCGACGGCAACGATTCTGCCGGTGAGCGCCCGCACCGGCGAAGGCATGAACGCGTGGTTCGACTGGTTGCGGCAGTTCGCCGCGTCGGGTACGCGACTGCGGTAGCGCGGTGCTGTGAGATTGGCGATGGTCGTTATCGGCGCGGCATCGTGCAATATCGTCTGCGTCTCGACGACGATGACGAAATCAATTGGCCCGCAGAGCATTTCCGGGAAATTTCCGGACCGGCGATTCGCGCAGGGAATCAGGGCGGCCGGCCGACATGCCTCACGACGAGGGCAGCGCCGACGGCTGGCGTGGCAAGTCGGCGTGCATATGCGTAGATTGTCTATGGGGTTGAGATCGCAGCCTGACGGAGAAGTTGCGGGAGTGAACTCTCGGATGCGGGCATCCGACCGAATTGTCTTCCGCCGATAAAGCGATGCTCCTTTCGGGGGCCGCGGGGGAATTTTCAGTGCTTGTGCGTCGGCCCCCTGCCGAGCAGGCCGTGACCGGAACCGATTCGGCGGTCATGTGACCAGCAACGAGTCGCGCGTCACGTCGCCGATGCCGGACGGTGGGGCGGTTTCTGACCTGCTGCCGGCCGGTACGCCCATCGATCTGGCCAATTGCGCCCGCGAGCCGATCCACATCCCGGGCAGCATCCAGCCCCGGGGGGTGCTCGCGGTGGTCCGCGAACCCGACTTCGAGGTGCGCCAGGTCAGCGCAAACGTCGCCGAGCTGCTTGGTCGCAGCGTCGATACCGTCGTCGGTCGGCCGCTGATGGCTCTGGTCGGTGCCGACAATGCCGGACGCATCGAGCAGGCAGCATCGACGTTCAGCGATCTGAGCCAGCGCAACCCGCTCGAGATCGACATCGACGTCGCCGGCGAGTCGCGCGCGTTCGACGCCATCCTGCACCGCGCGCCCGCCCGCATGTTGCTGGTCGAGATTGAAGTCGCCTTTGGTGAGCGCCCGTTCTCGTTCCCCAACACCTATCAGGCCGTTCGCAGCTCGGTGGAGAAGTTGAACCGCGCCGGGACACTCGCCGAGCTCTACGCGATCACCGCTCGCGCAGTCCGCGAGCTCACCGGCTTCGACCGGGTCATGGTGTATCGCTACGACGAGGATTACAACGGCGAAGTCGTCGCAGAATGCAAGCGCAGCGATCTGAACTCGTTCCTGGGCCTGCACTACCCGTCGACCGACATCCCGGCGCAGGCGCGTGCGCTGTACGAGAAGAACTGGCTCCGGCTGATCTCCGACGTCGACTACACACCCGCACCGCTGGTGCCGATCCTCGACCCCGAGTCCGGCGCGCCGCTGGACCTCACGCATGCCACGTTGCGCAGTGTCTCGCCCATTCACATCGAGTACCTGCAGAACATGGGCGTGCATGCGTCGATGTCGATCTCGTTGCTCCGCCACGGCCGATTGTGGGGACTGATCGCCTGCCACCACTACGCCGGACCCCATCTGCCCCCCTTCGGGACCCGGGCGGCGGCCGAGTTCTTGGGATCCACCTTGTCGCTGCGGCTGGTCGACCGGTTCGAAGGCGACCAGTTGCACAAGCGACTGGCCGCGCAGGCGGTGCTGGCCAAGCTGACCGCTGCCGCGCTGGACGACGGCGAACCACTCTCGGCTGCGCTGCTCGGTGCGCCCGACCTGCTGGACCTGGTGCCCGCCGGGGGTGTCGTCGTGGACATCCAGGGCGACTACCGGACCCACGGATCGGTTCCGCCGGCGCACGTCGTGTCCGCCGTCGCCGAGTGGGCGCGAGGTGCCGGCGACGAGATCGCGAGCACCGACTGCCTGGCCTACGAGTTGCCCGAACTGGACCTTGACGAACAAGTGGCCGCGGGTGCACTGGCGCTCAACCTGCCCGACGGACAGTGCGCCATCTGGTTCCGGCGCGAGGTGCCGCGCTCGGTGGACTGGGGCGGTGACCCGCACAACAAGACCCTCGTGGTCGGTGCGGGTGACGAGGTCCGGCTCAGCCCCCGCAAGTCCTTCGAACGATGGCGTGAAGTCGTTCGTCTGCGCAGCGACCCCTGGACCATCAGCGAGACGGAGTCCGCGGAGGCCTTGCGCCGCCATCTGGTGGAATCGCTGTACCGCCGCACCAGGGGCGCGCTGCGGGTGGCCGAGCGGGTACAGCGCAGCCTGCTACCGGAATCGATTCCGGCGCTGCCGGAATGGCATCTGTCCGCGCACTACGAGCCGGCCGCGGGTGACAACGTCGGCGGCGACTGGTACGACGCGTTCGAGCTGCGGGACGGGCGGTTGGTCGTGTTGATCGGTGACGTCGCAGGACACGGCATCACGGCGGCCGGAACCATGGCGCAGTTGCGCAACGCGCTGCGGGCTCAGCTGTTCGCCGGCGCCACCCCGGCCGACGCACTGAGCCAACTCAACGACTTCTGCCTGCACATGTTGCCCAGCGCGTTCGCCACGGTCGTCGCCGCCCGGGTCGATCTCGGCTCGGGGCACGTGGAGGCGGCCTGCGCGGGACACTTGATGCCCTATCTGACCCGCTCGCCGGCACGGGCGATTCAGGCGCCGATTCGGCTGTCGCCGCCCATCGGCGTCAAGGGCGTCAGGTACGAGCCCAGTGCGTTCATCATCGAGCCGGGACATGGGCTGGTGCTGTATTCCGATGGCCTGGTGGAGCGTCGCGGCGAGTCGATCGACGACGGTCTGGACCGCCTGGCGCGAACCCTCGGCAACTCCGGCACTGCACCGGCTTCCTGGATTTGGACCGAGATGGCATCAGACAACATCGACGACGACGTCACCGTCGTCGCCCTGCGCCGGCCGTGAGGACAGGCCGTCAGCTAGCCTGCTCGCGCCTGCGCTGCACGAGTTGCAAGCACTGCGGCGCGGTTTCGTGCACCGTAAGTACCTCGCTGAGGCCGCACGCCGCCACGGTCCGGGCGACGGACGGGTGCAGGCTGACCAGGCACAGGCCGATTCCGCGCTCCCGGCAACGGCTCGCCTCGTCGGCGAGCGCCAGAAAAGAAGAGCACGACATGAACTCCACGCTGTTCACGTCGACCATGAACACCTGCGGCGGACCGGCAAACGCCGACGCCTCCGCAAGCAACAACCGCCACGTGTCGTCGTTGAAAGCGTCGATCTCACCACCGGCGTAGACGATGACCGCAGCCTCGAAGCCCTGTACCGCCGCGCGTAATGTGCTGGTCTCGGCCCCGAGTTCGGAGACCAGACGCGGGCTCAGACGCAATGGGGCGGCGAATACCTCGGTGGCGGCAAGACTCATCACGCGCTCCTCAGTGTCAGGGACCACGACGGTGGACGACCATCAGCGGCCCCGTGTCTGCAACCTGACGAGGTTTAGCCGTATTCGCGGTTGTTGAAACCCCATGGCTCACCGGCTCGCGCGGCCGGGCTTCAACTGGCTTGGCTGAGCACGAAACTCTTCGGCGAACAGTCGCCGAAGCACAGGCGCACGGTGGTGCCTTCCCGGCCCCCGTCGATGGTGCAGTCATCGGCGAGTGCATGCATGAGATGGATGCCGCGGCCGCGCAGAGTGGACGGCGGGAAGTCGGGTTCAAGCCAGCGGCCGTGGTCGACGACACACACCTTGAGCTCCCTGGTGACCGGGTAGTAGGCGATCTCCAGCGTCATATTTCCAACGTCGTCGGTCACCCGGTAGGCATGATCTGCGCAGTTGGACATCGCTTCGTCAGTGGCCAGAACGACGTCGGCGACGCGCTCTTCGCTGAGCTCGAGGTGAAGCTCCAACCATTGGCTGAACGAGTGCCGAAACGCGACCACGGTCCGCGCGACGGCAGTGCCGGTGTGCGAAAGCCGCAGCCCATCGGCATCACCGATGCCGATGAATTCGCTTGACGCAGAACCGCTCACGGCAAGTCGGCTACCCGATTGCCTCAGCGGGTACACCTGATGTGATCGGTCCCCCATAGATTTTGGGGAGCTGTGGTGCGATCGTGACCGTCCCGTCACGCCGAAGTGGCCAGCGAAGGCGCAGGATGCTAGGTCTTTCTGCCGACCGTGATGAGATCGGAAATGGCCTTCGTCCAGATCGGACGACGGATGCGGTGCTGGTCACTGACCGTGAATCCGGCGTCTTCGAAAAGCGCCCGCATTTCCTGCGGCGGCGGATTGTGCTGCGGTTTCCAACGGCTCGGAACCTGCACGAGGTTTCGGCGCGCACTCAGGGTCGCGACGGCGACCAGGCCACCGGGCTCGAGCACGCGGTGGAACTCGCGCAGTGCCGCCGGCTGGTCGAAGAAGTGAAACGCCGAGGTCGTCACCACCGCGTCCAGCGCACCGTCCTCGACGGGAAGCTGCTCGGCCGGGCTTCGCAACCACCGCACCCGATCGGACCTGGCTCGAGCCCGAGCCAGCATGCCGTCGGACATGTCAACGCCGTAGATTCGCTCGGGCCGCAGTTCACGCTCGATTCGATCACTGAGAATGCCAGTGCCGCAAGCGATGTCGGCAATCCGGCGGGACTCGCGAGCACGCAGTTGGGCGATCACCTCGTCGTGTGACGGCCGGTAAACCCAGTGCTGCAGCAAAGGCAGGTCGTAGACCGGGGACAGGAAACTCCACAGGCCGGTGACGGCGTCGTTCAGGGTGCGGCGCGGTGCGCTCACTTACCCAGTACCGAGGCGTAGTAGACGGTGTCCGCCATCGACACCGAGTCGTGAGACTGCGGGACGGCTTCCAGGCCCAGGTCAGCCAGCAGCCGGCTCATCGGTATACCGACCGAATGCCAGCCCAACCCGTCCAGGTAACTGGCGACATCGTTGCGCTCTCCTTCGAAGCCGAGTTCGTCCCAGTCCAGCTCGAAGCCGTGCTCACGCCACTTCGCCGTGGACCTGCGCATCATCTCGCGCGCCTGCTCGCCATCCAGCTCGGGCCGCGGCGGGATGGCTTCCACCGCAAGCCGGCTGCCGTCGGCGCTGAGTGCGGTGATGTTGTCCATCAGCAGATCCTGTGCTTCGGGCGGCAGATACCCGAGTAAACCCTCGGCGATCCAGGCCGTTGGGCGCCGGGGATCCAGACCTGCGTCGCGAAGGGCCGCGGGCCAGTCCTGCCGCAGGTCGATGGCGACGGTGCGCAAGTCAGCCTTCGGCGCTGCGCCCAGTTCATTCAGCGTGCTCGTCTTGAAGGCGATGACCTGCGGCTGGTCGATCTCGAACACCGTCATGTCATCCGGCCAACTCAGCCGGTAGGCCCGGCAATCCAGACCGGAGGCGAGGATGACGGCCTGCCGGATGCCAGCCTGCGTCGCGTCCTGGAAGAAGGCGTCGAAAAAGCGCGTCCGGGCGGCCATCGCCGCGGGCATGTGCCCAAGCTTCCAGCTGGACTCCTCGTCGTCGACGTCGGCGGCGGCGAGGTCGCCGGTCACCCAGCGGGTAAAGAAGTCGACACCGACGGCCCGAACCAGCGGTTCTGCGAATTGGTCTTTGATGACGGGGTTATCCGCGTTGGTCGCGATCGCGCGGGCGGCGGCCACCATGGTCGCGGTGGCTCCCACGCTCGTCGCCAAGTCCCAGCTGTCATTTTCTGTGCGTGGCACGCCTGTTCTCCAATGTCAGACCGAACAATACTTAGCCAGTTTAACACTTAGCTAGGTTAATCACTGGGTCGAAGGAGCGCCGCGACTCGAGCGGGCGCCGCGGTCTAACGGCCCGGTCCGCTCGGTTGACCCGGGTCCACGGGGTCCGCCGGGCCCGGCTGCGGCAGGAAGCACACGCATTCATGTAGTTCCGGGCTCCACGCCCATCCGGGCGCGCTGTCATCGGCCCGACTGGTCGCCGGCACCGCACAGGCCGGCGACACCGCGACCGAGAAAAGGAACGCGCCGACTGCGCAGCGCCGACGGGCATTGCCCATCGTGCCACCCCGTGTCGACTGTCGCCTCGATTGTCCGCTTTGCGGAAGGGTTTTCGTACGCCTCGGCCGGACTCACTCGAACCGCAATCCGCGATTTCGCGCCCACAACACCGCGAAGGCCGTTCCGAGGATCCAGACCCCGGCGGCCATGACGAGATGTAGGAAGCTTTTCGTGTCACGCCCGAATACCGGTCCGATCGCCGCGGGGATCTGCGTCCACATCACGCGATGCTCGATGCCGCCCATCGGGTCGGCAACGTAATACAGGGCGTAGGGCAGCGTGATTGCCGTCAGCCAGCCAGCCGTCCGCCGCAGATGGCGCCGCTGCCGCCACCGGCGAAGAAGCGGGTCGGCGCCCACCGGATGCATCACAGAGATGACATTGCCGACGCCGAGCCAGGACAGGACGGGCACCGCAACGTTGGGGATCGTCATCGCCATCTGCGGTACGCCTTCCTTCCAGACCGTCAGAGCCGCTGCGACAACGAAAGTGGGCATCCCGACGATCGCGATCAGGGCGAGGTTCTTGATCAACAGGATCCGCCATAGCGCCACACCGTCCGACAAGCCGCGTGCGACTCGATAATGGTCGCCGCCAAGCAGATTAGTGGTCGTCACATCGGCGAGGACGAATGAAGAGAAGTAGGTGCTGACCAACACCACCCAGTCGAGTTGACTGTGATGGAAATGGCGGGTGACGTGATGGCTGTGCACGACGGACAGCGGCTGAACCAAGAGCCATGCGGCCGCCAGTACCAGGTTCGCCATGACACCCGACAACCAGGTACGCGGCGGATGGAACGCCCAGCGGACCTCCGCGCACACCGCCGGCAGCAGCGGTTTCTCGAAGTCTTTCGCGGCCCGCCGGGCCGCGGCCGGACGGGGGGCCGACGCGCGTGCCAACGCGCGCAACGCGGTGCGCAGCCGCTGATTCAGCGGCGCCCCGGGCGTCTGAGTCTCCGACATGCTGCTCCCCACCAAAACGGCTGTGCGTGCACGGTACGCGGCCCGCGACGATACCGGGTCAGATCTCCCAATTGACCGTGAAGTCGTGCCGCAGCACCAAGTCGAAAAGGATATCGGTCCGGCTTTTCAGCACCCAGGATTCCGTGGTGAACGGAGCATGGCTGAAGAAGGCGTAGTTCGTTGAAGTCTCAGGCGTGGTTCGCGACCGGTACACGATGGCGTCGAGATCGGGCCACCAGCGGCGGACCGCGTCGGCGAGGTGATGGCATTGCCGCCAGACCCGGATGCGCTGGCCCGTACTGATCTGGTCGTCGACGTCGAGGGCATCGAGATTGCGCTGGGTCCTCAGGTCGAATATGCGCAGCGGCCGGATGGCAACGAGCCGGATCAAATACTGCGTTGCGTGGTCGGCGGGTACGGTCCGGCCGGTGTCCCGATAACGTTCGCGAAAAGCGCCCTCAGCAGCCGTTGCTGCATAGCGGGTGCGGAAACCACCCGATTTCGGATCGAACCGGAAGCGGGGTTCGGGAAAACCGCGCCAGGTCCAGTCCCCGGGTTCGGCGGCTTCCACTCTCCACAGCTGCACGCCCGCAGGCACCGTCCGGCTTGCCAGCCCGGCCGGACGCTGCCGCGGCAGTGGATGACGGTAGCCGCCGGAAAGGCTAGGCACCGACGGCGTTGAGCAGCTGCCACGCGGTGCTTGCGGTCTTCTTGCGGCGCAGAGTCTCCGAGATGGACGCGCCCGACAACTCGTCGCGTTTGATCCGCATGATGCGATCGGCGATAACCGGGTCGGAGGTGAATCGCGTCAGGACGACCAGAATTTCCGGCAGGTCCGGACGAAGCCGGTCATCGTCGAACTGCCACGCAGGAAACCAGGTGCTGTTGCCGACGGTGAAGCCGAGTACCTTGCCGCGCCGGCGCAACTCGTGGACCGCCTGCGGTGTCTCATAGCCCAGCTTCGCCTGCACCTCCCGGGTGGGCAGCGCCCCGGCCCGGAAGTCGCTGAGCACCGCCTCGCGACGTTTGCTGTTGAGCTTGCGCGCGGCGACGCGCCGCAGTTCCGCCATGGGGGCCGTCGGCACGTCCAGCAGCGCGTCGAGGAGCTTCGCGAAATCCGGATCCCGCCGGACCCGTTCTTCGACTTGGCTGACGAGCGCACTGACAGGAGACATGTCGACATCCTATCCCGGAGCGGGCCTATTGAAACAATTGAAACGGAGCTGGCTCCATTCAGTCCCTTTCGGCCAGCGAAACCGCGGGCACCCGCGGCGAGGAAATCCGCCGCATCACCAACACCAGGCCCAGGACCGGCACCGCCAACAGCGCCAGCCATGGCAGCAGGAAACCGATCGTCAGAAAGCCGCCATGAGCGGCCGTCATCATCGAGTGCCACCCTCGCGCCAGCTCGCCGAAGAATCCCGGTTCGGCCGCCATCGACGGAGCGGATATGTTGACATTGATTGTGGCGTAATCGATTTCGTCATGCAGCGTGCCGCGTTGCGCTTTCAGCGAGTCCAGCTCGGCTTGTCGTTGGGTCAGCGAAGATTCGGCCGACAGCAGATCGGCGACATCGCCCGCCTTGCTCATCAGCTCCAGCAGGCGCTTGACCGACGTCTGCAGTGCGTCGATGCGGGCATCGAGGTCGACGCGCTGAGTGGTCACGTCGGTGTGGCTGATCGACATCGACTGGACCTGACCGAGTTTCTTCGCGGCGGCCAACACCCCGTCCAGTTTGTCCACGGGGACGCGCACCACGAGACCGACGAGCGGCGACGAGGCACCGGATTGCTCCGACCGCGAATCCACTCGTCCCCCAGCATCATTGACCGAGTCGGCAAGCCGGTCGGCCACGGCGCCGGGATTGGCGGCGACCAGCTGCAGCGATCCATTGGTGACGATGTCGCGTTTGACGTTGTTGTCGGCGGGTGGTGCCAGCGGCGCCGGGCTGAGGGTGGTCTGATCGGCAATGCCGCCGCCCACCGTCGCCGGAACCTGGCCGTTGGGCCGGGAGCGGCTCTGTTCCGGTGTCTCCGTCAACTTGCCGCCCACGACACCGTCGCGAGTCGACATCGGCAGACCGCCCCGTCCGACCGACCACACCCAGCCGCCGCCCAGGACCAAGACGCTGACCACCGCCACCACAAGTACGGTGCGCAGCCTGACCGTCCGCGCCTGCGACGACTTGAGTCCGGGGTGCAACGCTGCGGGCTCCCCCGGGCCCGGGTCCCATCCCGCGGGGGCTTCGACGGGCTGCAGGACGCGGTGCGGCGCTTCCCCGCTCGCGACGATTCGCCCGTCTACCAAGAAGTAGGCGGTGAACCGGCTCAGCACGCCGAACCGCAGCGACGCAGTGACAATGCGCTTCGCCAACCCCTGCGCTGATCCGCCCGTTGCCCAGGCATAGCGGTCCTCGAGGTCACGCAGGTGCGCCCGCGCCCACGCAGCCGTCACCGCGGGAGCATCTCCCCGTTGTCCGGCGACGGCGATCGACCAGTCGGCACCTTCGTTATTCGTCCCGCTCAGGACGATTGAACCGTCGGCGGCTCCGCGATACCGGCCACTGACCACCAGCGGCACCCCAGGCAACGCGTCCGGCAGCCTGGCCGGAGTCATGCTGTCGTCGATGACGGTCAGACCTTCCCCGCGCAGTGTCAGCGAATGAGCCAGCGGTGCGCCGAGGCGACGGTGAATGGCTTCCATCGCCTCATCGAGGCGGTCCTCGCTTTCCACCAGCTCACATCGGCCTCCGCCGGCACTGGCCAACCGCCCGAGCAAGCCGGCGTTCACCGCTTGGTCGATACCGATCGCCACGAGACGCACTCGGCGCAAGTCCGCCGCGAGTCCGCCCAGCAACTGGTCCTCGTTGCCGACCTGACCGTCAGTAACCAGGATGACGACCGCGTCCCGGCCGGCGCTTGCACGCAGCAGCGCCAGCGCCTTCCGTAGGGGCGCGAAAAGCTCAGTGCCCCCGGCAGCTTCGACTCCGGCGAGATGTTCCACCGCACGAAACCGGTTGCGGTCGGTGGCCTCGACCAACTCATCGGGCAAACCCGCGGGGCGGTCATGGCCGTCATTGAAGGTGAGCACTGCGAACCTGTCAGGTTCGGTCAGCGTATCGATCATGCGCGCCGCGGCCCTCCGTGCGGCCAGCATCTTCCAGCCACCCATGCTTGCCGAGCAGTCGAGCAGCAGAACCACATCTCGGGGCCGCGCCGGCGCGCTGGAATTCGGTGGAAGCACGATCAGCTCATAGGTCCCCTCGTCGCCGTCGGCATCGGGGACCAGTATCAGCGAGTTGGGGAAGTCGTCGGCGGGATATCCCAAGCGCAGGAAGAGATCTTGGTTTGGCCGCTGCCCCGGCAGTACCCGGATGCGGCCCTCGCCGCATGGTTGGGTAGGCAGGCTGGAGCGCACCCCGGTCAGGTTCAACCCAGCCGGGTTGATGCCGACGTCGATGGTCAGCGGAACTGAGTGCGGGAAACCGGATATCAGCGCCGGCGGCGTGATGCGGGAGGCGTCGGGTACAGCGTCGGTGTCGTCGGCATAGCCGTCTCCGACCGCGACATCGTCCAGCGGCTCGCCCGAGATGTGCCGCGGCGCAACGACAAGCGGGAACCGAAACGTCGCCTCGCCGTCCGCGTAGGTCAGTGGGTTGACGAGTGTGATTGCCACGCTGACCTTTTCCCCCGGAAGGATGTTGCCGACCCGTATGGTGAACACGTCGGACCGCTCCTCCTCGGCGACCGATGCTCGCCGGCCCGACGTGAGGGCACGGCCGTAAGCCTGCCTGGCTGCCTCGCGTTCGATCAGTTCGGCATGCGCGACGCGGCCGTTCGCGGTCATGCGCATTCCAATCACCGCAGCCCGGTCCGGCAGCGGGAACACGTAACTGGCTTCCAGAGGTACGTCGAATGTGTTGAGGAAGTCCTGAGTGACCTCAACCTGGCTGGTGAGCCCCGTGATGTCGGCACGTATATCGATGCGGTCGAGCGGTAGGCCGCCTCGTTCGGTGCAGAGAGCGCCCAGACTGGTGTCGTCGGATTGCGTCTCGGCGTCAGTCATCGACGTGATACGGACGGTCATAGGGAACTCCGATCATCGAGGGATAGCAGGCCGCGATCGGCCAGTAGTTCCAGCAGCTGCGCGGCGGCCGAGCGAATCGCTGGGATGTCGTTGTCTCGGGGCGGTGCCGGCAGTATCAACATCGCGCCGCCGGGCAGGCTCACCGCCGCCAGCGCCGTGACCGTGTCAGCCTCGTCGGTCGTGGGTTTCGCGGGCTGTTCAGCCCAAAAGCGGGTCCGCCGGCTCGCCATAGCCGGCGAATGCGCCGGCGGCACCGTGAGCACTTCGTCGGGCAGGTCGGCAAGCCGGCGCAGCGTGTCGTCAGTCGCCCCGGCAAGTTCGGCCTGGATCTCGGCGAGAGACAAGCCTTTTGCCTGAAGGCGTTTGACCGCAACGATCTGGAGCAAATGCCGGGTCCGATAGATCGCGTTGCGTCCCTGCATGACCGGCCGGTCGACCAGTCCTGTGGTGGTATACCACCGCACGGCGCGCCGGTCAGGGAGGTCGCGGACCCGCCCGTTAGGCGATCCCGGGTACGCGGAGGTAGCCAGCGCAGCCGACACCCGGCCCACCAATTCGTCCAACGACCAGGCCGCCTGTTCCGGCATGGCCTGATCCTGACACTGTTACCATGACACTGTCAATGTTTGGACTCGTCGCCGCCGCGGTCAGCCGAGCCGAGTCCACTTCTGACGAGTTAAGCCACCTCAATGCGCGTCCGGCGCACCGATCGGGGATGCTGGAACGGTGCGTGACGTGGGCTCCCTTTCCGTTCCGGCGCGCCGCTGCGCCGGGCGGCATGCCGGCGCCGCTGGGTGGCTCGTGGTGGTCTGCTGTGTCGTGCTTGCCGGTTGCACCAGTGTTGTCGACGGCAGCCCGCGGGCCAAGACCGGGGGTCCGTCTTCCCGCGGGCCCATCCAGCCATCGCAACTCGAGGATCTGCTGACGCCATCCGGGTCGTTCTCGGTGGCGGCGAACAGCCCGCTCACCGAGGACGACATGCAGTCCGCGCTGTTCATCGGTGCGGACCCTGCCGAGTGCCACGGCGTCGTCGCGTTCGGCCGCTTTCCGCTGTTCCCGACGAACTACACCGGCCGCGAGGCCCGCACCCAGCAAGACCACCGAGCCGACCAGCACCAACTGCTGGAGGTGTCGGCGACCTATCCCGGCAACTTCGACGCTGCGGCATTCCTGGACTCGGTGCGAAAGTCGGTGTCCAGGTGCCAACATCCCGTCACCGCCTGGGGTGATGACGAGCGCAAGATGACGGTGAACCCGGCGCCGTTGGCACAGAGCCCATCCGAGGTTGCCCAGTGGACGACGAACTTGGCTGGGCAGCAATGGATCTGCGAATTCGCGATGATCGCGAAGGCCAATGTGGCTGCCGAGATCGTGACCTGTTCACCGGACCGCTCGGTGGATATCGAGGCACTGGTTACCAAGCGGCTCAGGAAAATCAACGAATTGCTGAAGTCGACGTCGTGAGACTCTGGCCCGCGCAGGCCACTTCTGGCGCGGCCGGACCCCTCATCGCCTCGGCCGGGGCGCGGATACTTGATCGCAACCAGCCAAATCCGGAGGTGTTCATGCGCGTCACTGTCGATTATGAGGTGTGCGAAGGCCACGGTCAGTGCCTGCTGGCCGCACCGGAGGTGTTCGATCTGCCGGACGGCGCCGGTCAGGCGGTTGTGCTCAACCCGGATCCGCCGGAAGCCCAGCGTCCGTTGGTGATTCAAGCTGCCGCGATGTGTCCCGCGCAGGCGATCAGAATCCTTAACTGAGCCGGTCGGTTTCGGCAACCTCATCGAGGATCCCGAAGCGACCGGCGAGCGCCGCGGCGGCTATGCGGTTGCCCACCCCGAGTTTGTGCAGCAGCGCGGCCACCATGCGTTTGGCGGTGCGCTCGGACACCAGCATCCGGTGGGCTATGTCGCCGGTCTCCATGCCGGTCGCCAGCAGCGTCCATAGCCTGAGATCCTGGGCGTTCAGACTTTCCAACAGTGCCGGCGGCGGTTTGCGGGTGTTGCTCAGTAGTGCGTCGAGTAGGGCTCCGTCGATTACCCGCAGCCCCTCAGCGATCGTCCACAACGGCCCGGCCAGCGCCTCCGGGCGCGCGGTCTTGGACAGGAACCCGTCGGCGCCGGCCCGCAACGCCCCCTCGGCCAGGCCCGGGTCGTCGGTCCCGGACAGCGCCAGAATCCGGGTACCGGGGTGGCGCTCCTTGATGTGCCGGATCGCCGCCACCCCGCCCAGCGGCGGCATCGAGAGATCGATGATCGCCACGTCCGCCTTACAGCGGGCTACCAGATCGGCGGCCTCCTCGACGTACGTCGTCTGGCCACCTACCGTGAACAACTCGCCCCATTCGCGGGTGAGCAACAGCGCCAGCCCCTGCGCGAACAGCTCGTGGTCGTCGACGATCACCACCACGTACGGCGAGCGGGTCATTGCCGTGATGCTAGACCAAACCTTATGGTCGGCCGGGTGAGACCGCTCGATCAGCTCAGGACGGACTTCGACGACGGGAACTACGGGCTGGCCCGCACTGTCGTGGCGGTACGGGTCGCCGTGGTGATCTCGATCGGTGCGTTGTTGGCGATCGGACCATACTGGGTCCGCGAGCACGCCGCGGCCACCGTGGTGGTGCTCGGCGGAGCGATGGCCTATGCCGCCGCACTGATGGCGTATCCGCAGCCGGAGGTTCGCCGCACCCGGTACGCGTGGCTGGTCACCGCACTCGACTCGGCGTTCACCCTCGCGCTGATCGCGTTGAGCGGCGGTGTCTACAGCCCGGTGGTATCGGTGCTGGCGCTGGCCGTCATCGCCTCGGCCGCCAGGTTGTCTTTGATCGAAACCCTATCCGCTGCAGTGCTTTTGGGGGTCGCGTATATCGCGGTGGCACTGCTGGCATCGCCACGGCGGCCCGTCACCGCGGCGCCGGCGCTGTTGGCCGGCTGGTCGGCGCTGTATCTGCTGTTCGTCGCGATCATCACCGCCGGGCTGGCCGCGCTCGCCGAACGGGAACACCGATCCCGACTGACGACGCTGGTCGAGGCCGAAGCCGAACATGCCGCCGCCGAAGAGGAACGCGACCTCCGGGCCCGCCTGCTGCGCTCCTATCAATCCCAGCAAGACGGACTCCAGGTGCTGGTACATGAATTCCGCACGCCCGTAGCCTCTTTGGAGGCACTCACCGAGGCGCTGATCGCCCCGCAACCGATGTCCGACGGTGACCGGGAGACCAGTCTGCAACTGGTGGCGCGGCACGTGCACCACATCGGCGATATGCTCGACGCCCTCTCCGACGTCGCGCTGAGCCGGCGTCCGACGTTCTCGACGGGCCGGGTGCGCCGCGTCGACGTCGCCGACGTGGTTCTGGCCGCTGCCGACGCCGCGGGTCTGGCACCGCCGCGGCTGCGGCTGAGCATCGAGGCCGGTGCCGTTTGGGTGGACGCGCAGGCACTGCGGCGCGTGCTGACCAATTTGCTGGAGAACGCCGCGCGGCACGGTCGAGACGAACCCGTCGATGTCACGTGCTCGCACGAGGGCGACGAGTTGGTGGTCGCCGTCGCCGACCGCGGTCCGGGCATCCCGGCCGACAGCCTCGGCGAGCTGACCACCAAATACGTCAGCCTCGGCGGCCGGCGCGGCACCGCCGGTCTGGGCCTCTGGATCGTCCAGCAGATCGTCGAGGCGATGGGAGGTCGCGTCGACTTCGCGGCCCGCGACGGCGGCGGGCTGGTCGCCACCTTTCGCGCCCCGGTGGGCTGACCCGTTGGCCCGTACAGGCCAGTGATTGGCACGCGCATCGGTGACGCTGCGCCGCCCCACTGGTCACCATAGGGTCCATCGGGCGAGAAAGGGACCCTCGGATGACCGCACCTACCACCAACCCCACCTACAAGGACATCGACCTGAGCGCCCGTGCGTTCTGGGCCAAACCTCCCGAGGAGCGCGATGCGGCCTTCGCGGTGCTGCGCGCGGAGAACCCGGTGCCGTGGAGCCGGGCGGCGGAATCAGACCTGCTGCCGCCGGAGCTCAACAACCGGGGCTTCTGGTCGCTGACCAAGCAGGACGACATCCGGATGGCCAGCCGCCATCCGGAGATTTTCTCGTCGGCCCAAGGCATCACGATGGAAGACTTCGCTCCCGAGGCGGTCGAGATCGCGCAGTCGTTCATCGCGATGGACGCCCCGCGGCATACCCAGCTGCGCGGCATCACCACCGAGGCGTTCAAGCCCAAGAACGTGCGGCGGCTGGAGAGTTGGATCCGTGGCCACGCGCACGACCTGGTCAGCGAGATGGCTCATCTCGGCGAGGGTGACTTCGTCCAACTGGTGTCAGTGAAACTGCCCGGCCGGATCTTCGGCAGCTTCTTCGGCCTACCCGAAGGCGATCTGCGCGACAAGGCCGTCACCGCAGCCCAGCGGCTGGTGGGCTGGACCGACCCGAACATCCGCGGCGAGCAGAGCGAACTGGAGCTGTTCATGGGCGCCGTGCTTGACCTGCACGCGGTGGCATCGGAATTGATCCCGGAGCGTCGGGCCAACCCCGGAGACGACTTGATGACCTGGATGGTGCAGGCCGAGTTCGACGGCAAGAAGATGACCGACGACGAACTGCGCGCCTTCTTCGTCCTGATGGGCGTCGCGGCCAACGACACCACCCGACATGCCTCGGCGCACGCGATCGCGGCCCTGTCCAAATTCCCCGACCAGCGTGCGTTGTTGGTCGAGGACGTCGAGGGCCGGGTCGGCACTGCGGTGGAGGAGGTGCTGCGCTGGGGATCACCGTTGCTCCACATGCGCCGCACCGCCACCCGGGACGTCACTGTGCGCGATGCGGAGATCAAGGCCGGCGACAAGGTCGTGCTGTGGTACTACTCCGGCAACCGGGACGAAGACGTCTTCGATGATCCGCACACCTTTAACATCTTGCGAAACCCGAACCCGCACATTGCGTTCGGCGGCGGCGGCCCGCACTTCTGCCTCGGCGCCGCACTGGCACGCACCATGCTCAAGGCGCTGCTTACCGAGGTCTACACCCGCATCCCCGACATCTCGGCACCCGAACCCCAATATGCGCTCGCCAATTTCATCAACGGCATCAACAGCCTGCCCGCGACCTGGACGCCGGAACGATGAAGACCAAAGCCGCTGTGTTGTGGGGCCTGCACCAGAAGTGGGAGGTCGAAGAGGTCGACCTCGACGGCCCTAAGCAAAACGAGGTTCTGGTCAAGCTGACCGCCAGCGGACTGTGCCACTCCGACGATCATCTGATCACCGGTGACATGCCGATGCAGTTGCCGGTGGTCGGCGGGCACGAGGGCGCCGGGGTGGTGGTCGAGGTCGGCCCGGGCGTCACCGAGGTCGCCGAAGGTGATTCGGTCGTGCTCAGTTTCATCCCGGCATGCGGCCGCTGCGAACCCTGCGCGCGCGGCATGAGCAACCTGTGCGTGCTCGGTGCGGCGATCATCGCCGGGCCGCAACTCGACGGCACCCACCGGTTCCACGCCAGAGGCCAGGGGCTGGGCCAAATGTGCGTGCTGGGAACGTTTTCCGAGTACACGGTGGTCCCGATGGCCTCGGTCATCAAGGTCGACGAGGGCACCGCGCTGGACACCGCGGCGCTCGTCGGATGTGGGGTCACCACCGGTTACGGCAGCATGGTGCGTACCGGTGAAGCCGGCGACGGCGACACCGTCGTGGTAATGGGTGTAGGCGGCATCGGGATGAACGCGGTCCAGGGCGCACGCATCGCCGGCGCGCGCGTCATCGTCGCGCTCGACCCGATCGAGTACAAGCGCACCCGTTCGCTGGAATTCGGCGCCACCCACACTGCGGCGACCGTCGAGCAGGCGCAATCCCTCGTCACCGACCTGACTCGCGGTCAGCTGGCCGACGTCTGCGTGGTCAGCACCGACTCCGCCGAGGGCGAATACGTGGCACAGGCTTTGAGCCTGGTCGGCAAGCGCGGCCGGGTGGTGATGACAGCCATCCCCCACCCCAGCGACGCCAGTGTCGCCATGTCGCTGTTCGATTTGACGCTGTACGAAAAACAGGTCCGGGGATCGCTTTTCGGCTCTTCCAACCCACGTCGCGATATTCCCCGGATGCTCGACCTGTACCGGGCCGGGCGGCTGAAGCTGGACGAACTGGTTACCCGCGAATACGCGCTCGAAGAGATCAACGAGGGCTACGCCGACATGCATGCCGGGGTGAATCTACGGGGCCTCATCCGCTTTTGACAGGTACGTCCCGCTGGAGCGGGACGGAGGCACCGCTGGACCGTGACCCCTCCTTGACAGCAAATCATGCCATATGCAATAGTTGCGCTAGGCTTGTTTACGTCGGGCGGTTTCGCGCCTGAGCAGCTACGATCCCGAACGTTGGCGTCGTGGCGGGACGCCAATGCAGCCGGAAACGCCTAAACGATCCGTCAACTATCAAGGAGTGGTAGATGTCCGAGCAAATGTCAGTAAACGCACAGTCGCGCCCTCGGCAGGTGCGCCGCCCAATCCGGCTGATCTGGATTGCCGCGGTGATCGGTGGCGTGGCGGTCAGCTTCGGCGCGGCCGAAGCCCAGACGCTCGGTAACAGTGCACCAACGTCCATCACCGCAACGCCGGAAGACCCGTGTCTGCTGAACAACACCTGCGGTCTCGAGAATCAGATCGCCGAAGACGAGGCGCAGGGTCGGAACTTCCAGGCCTACTGCGATGAGTTGAAACTCAGGAACGTCACGATCCCGGAATGCGAGTCGGCTTGATTTGACCACTCCGCCGCCTAGCGAGCACTTCTTTGTAGCTCGCTGGGTCGGCGACGGCGCCGCCGCCCCGCGCCTCCCGACCCACGTCGCTGAGACCGTTGTTGTGGTGCAACGGCTTTGGGTGCAGGAGCCTGGTATGGGGCAACCTCACCCACCAACGCCTGGACTTGGGCGGAGTCGGCCGTCACGTGCTGCGGTTCAACGCGGACACCCGCCTTACGGAGCAGCGCGCGTGTGTCCGAGCGCTGCTCGGGCAATACCAGAGTAACCACGTCGCCTGCGTTTCCGGCTCGGGCGGTACGCCCGGACCGGTGCAGATATGCCTTGTGCTCGGTGGGCGGATCGATGTGCACCACCAGCTCCACCTCGTCGACGTGCACACCCCGCGCGGCGATGTCGGTCGCGACCAGAACTCTGGCCTCACCGGTGCTGAACGCTGCTAAATTGCGATCACGCGCCGGCTGAGAAAGGTTGCCGTGCAGGTCAACTGACGGAATACCGGCTTCGGTGAGTTGCTTGGCGAGTTTACGGGCGTGATGTTTGGTGCGCATGAACAGGATTCGACGTCCACCGCCGGAGGCCAGGCGGTGCACAAGTTCCTTCTTGGCTTCCGCACCGGCGACGTGGAACACGTGATGGGTCATTGCCGATATCGGTGCGTTCACTTCGTCGACGGAATGCAGAACCTGATCGCACAGGAAACGCTTGACGAGCTTGTCGACGCCGTTGTCCAGGGTCGCGGAGAAGAGCAGCCGCTGACCCCCGGCCGGGGTGGCGGCCAGGATACGGGTGACGCCGGGCAAGAACCCGAGATCGGCCATGTGGTCGGCCTCGTCGATGACCGTGATCTGGACCGCGTCAAGGCTGATCAAGCGCTGCTTCATCAGGTCTTCGAGCCGGCCCGGGCATGCCACGACGATATCGACCCCGGATTGCAGCGCCGCCACCTGCGGATTCTGCGATACGCCACCGAAAATCGTGGTCACGCGTAGATCGCAAGCGGCCGCCAGCGGTTGAAGCGTCGCGGTGATCTGGGTGGCCAGCTCACGGGTGGGGGCCAGTACCAACCCAGAGGGTCGCGCGGGGCGCCGCTTCGCGGACGCGAGCCGGCTGACCAACGGAATCGAGAACGCAAGGGTCTTGCCGCTACCGGTCTTGCCCCGTCCGAGCACGTCTCGCCCGGCGAGTGTGTCTGGCAGGGTCTGGACCTGGATCGGGAACGGCGTGGTGATGCCGGTCGCGGCGAGCACGCTGATCAGGGATGCACGCACGCCGAGGTCGGCGAAGGTCTTGTCGGAGGTCACTCAGGTGCCTTTCGGGCATCGGTGTGCCCGTGTCGCGACGGTCGCGCACAGCGGGCACAATTCTGGCGAGATTGCCGGGAGGCAAAATCGATCGCCGCGAGATCGTAGTGCTGGGCGCACAGATCATCTGGACACGACGCGCTGAGCCCCGATTTCGGGCTGGCGCCGGGTGGGATGAGGAACGTTCCACGACGTGTTGGCGGTAGTAATGGAAGGCCAACGTTGTGGACAGTCTATCTCACGAGGGCGCATGGCCCTAATGCAGCGCGTTTCTCAACGTCCAGGCGATGTCGGTGTTACTTTCGGCTGTCCACTGACGCAGGGCTGACCGGGAGGAAGAGTGTCGCGCAACGTACGTAGGGTGGTAGCCGGTCTGGCAACGTCGGCGGTGGCGATGGCCCCGGCGGCCGCCGCGGAGCCCGGGCCGGGCAGTGGCGAGACCTTCTTCGTCGACTACCTGACGCGGGTGTTCAACCCGCCGGTCACAGAATCCGCAGCACGATCGATAATCCCACTGGCGCAACAGGTCTGCACCGCCCGGGAGCAGGGTCAAACCGATCTCCAGGCTGCCACCATCGTGCTGTCCGGCAGCGGTGTTGAAACGTTGGGCCTGGCCAGCGGGTCGGAGGTCGGCGACGAGCAGACCGCCCTGAACATCGTCAACGCGGCGACCCTGGCCTACTGCCCGCAGTACAACGCCACGATCGGTGAACCGGTGAACCCGAGCCAGCCCGTGGAGTGAGTCGGCGGCCGTCCGCGTTGCGTGTTGCCATGACACACAGCATGATTGGTGCCAGTAATGTCGTTTTCGACCAGCTGGGGCGCTTCGAACGCCGGAATGCCCGCGCTGCTCCCACAGGTGTCAACGAAGAGGGTCCTGACGACGCAGGTGGGCGGGGGCCGACCAGATGACTTGGCGGCTGCCGCGACAGGAACGCACCGACATGGCGAACGTTACCGGTATCCTGTTGCGCGAGAGTCCGTGTCGGCCGATGTGGTGTCTCACTTCGCCGTCGGGGCCGAAGTGAGCCGCTCCGGCATGGCCAATCCCGCCGCATTACCCGGAGGCACGGCGACGTGGTCGTCTGAGCGCTGAGAACGCTCCCACCCAGAGTGAACGCGACATATCCTGCGCGACGCGCATTCGTTACGGTGTCGGCCCCGAAGTGGCCGGTCTCGGACAACTCCGGAAAGCCACTGCAGTTTCCAGCCCGGCCGCTACGCCGCGCTGCTCGAACACGTCCTCGAAAGACTGGTACGGCAACGCGATCAGACGAGCTGCCGATCATGAACCGGCGATGCCGACGGCGAGCAGGACAGTGCCGACGACAAGGAGCAGACCCACGACTTCCATCCGGCGCCGTGCGGCCACCCAGCTGTTGAGCGCGATCAGTGAGCGGCGCGTCCTACCCGGCGCCAGCAGGTAGGCAAGAAGTGAAACCTCAACCGGGGCAAAGGCAACGACGTTGTACAACAGCAATGCCCCCACCTGTTGGGCGGCTGCGCCACCCGATGCCAGGATGATCGCCAGCGCGGCCAGATAGTCCACCGACGGCAGCGCAATACCCAGACCGGCCACCGCCGCGACCCACAGGTGCGTCCCGGTCAGCAGCTGCCGAAGCCGTGATTGAAGTTGTTGCGCTCGGGTCGGACGTTTCGCGGCGTCTGGGCTATCGCGGCGAAAGTGACTGACAGCGGCGCGAATTGCCAGAATCATCGCGGCCAGTACAGCAAGCCCGCCGATCAGGATCTGGACGGCGGCCAGTGTCAGATCGCCAGACGCGGTCAGGCGCCGCCGAAACACGAATATGACGAACAAACCCACCGCGATGCCCATGGCGAACCCGCCGCACAGGAATGTGAACAGCTGCAACTTCGGTCTGGGCCTGTTCAGCACGAGTACCGTCATGGCGATCCGGAACGGCTCCAGGCTCACGGCAAAAGCCATCACCAGGATGGGAATCCACATGGCGGGCCTGGATCAAGCGGTCCGGTTCAGTGTTCTGATTGCGGCGCGGGTTCGGTGGCGATCAGTTCCGTGAGACCGCACATGGATAGAATCGACATGAGCAACGGATGCGCGATCACGTTGATGTTGTCGGCGTGGGTGAACAGCGCATGGATGGCGGCGCTGTCCAGATACTCCACGGCACTGAGATCGACGGTGAGCTCCCCGCCGCGACTCGCGGCCTCGTTGGCAGCGGCGGACAGGGCTCGATCGAATGCGTCGATGTTGCTCAAATCGATTTCCCCGGTGGCCAACAGCACGAGATGACCGTCGTTGGCGCGGGCGGTGTCCAGGTTGAGCGACGTGGGCATCAGGTGATCCTCGCGGATAGGTGGACCGTGGTTCCGGCCGTGCCGGAGTTGATGGTGACGTCGTGCATCAGCGCCCGCATGAGCATGATTCCGCGGCCACGCCGGGGGTAGGAGTCCGGATGTGGTGTTTTCCACGAGCCGGTGTCGGTGATCGTCAGCTGCACCTGGTCATCCAGTGCCCTCGCGCCGAGGGTGACCATGCCCCCGCGACTGTGCCGGTGGCCGTGTTCGATGGCATTGGCGACCGCTTCGCCGGCCGCCAGAAGCACCTTGGCCGCTTGCTCCTGATCCAGCCGGGCCCGAGTCAACCAACCGCGCAAGGCACTGCGTGATGCGGACAGATTTTCCGGGTCCGCCGCGAAGGTCAACTGCAGCGGGGCGGGGTGACGGTAGAGCATCAGGACAACGTCGTCTTGGTAGCCGTCGTTCGGCGCGAGGCCTGACATGATCTGGTTGGCCAAGTCGTCGAGTGCGGCGGCACGGCCGTCATGGATGAACGTGGCGGCGCGCGAAATCCCCTTCTCCATGGGGACGCGGCGCCGTTCGACCAGACCATCGGTGTAGAGGGCGAGGGTGGCGCGCGCGGGCATCGTCGCCCGGGCTTCAGACCGGGGCCAGCCGGGCCGCATGCCCAGCGCGATGGTGCGACCCTCGTCGAGCTTGCAGATGGTTCCGTCGGAGCCAACCAGAATGGGCGGCGGGTGGCCCGCGCTGGAGTACACCAGTTCACCGGTGTCCGGGTTGAGCACGACGCAAACCGCGGTGCTGCACGGGGCTCCGGGCAACCGCGCGGCGAAGCGGTCCATTCCCGCCAATACGGCGCTGGGGCTGGAATTGTCGAACAGCAGCGCGCGGCACGCGCTGCGCACCTGCCCCATCACCGTTGCTGCGGCAAGCCCATGTCCGACACAGTCACCGACGATCAGGGCGATACGCCCGTCGTCCAGGTCGACGATGTCGTACCAGTCACCGCCGACCTGCAGGGGCGGGCTGGCAGCCTGATACCGAACCACGAAACCGTTCGGTAGCTGAGCAGGACCGAGAATCGCGTGCTGCAGCGCCAGTGCCGTTTCGCGTTGCTGATCAACCTGGTGTACCCGCTGCAATCCCTGCCCGAGGCGCCCCGCCAGCACGGTCAGCAGGGTCTGGTCCTCCAGGGTGAACGGCCGTTGCTCGGACAGATCGATCCAGACGACCAGCACACCCTCGGGATGCTGCAGCGCGATGCTCGCTGTGCCGGGCCGGGTGATGTTGGGCGTGAGCAGGTCGCCGTCGCGCAATGTAATTAGCAACTCGCGGACATCCGACGGCAGGTCCGCCCACTGTGCCGGCTCGCCGACGGAGGCCACCTGTGGCTCACCGTAACCGACCGCTTTGGTGGCCTCATTGCGAGTGGGGAATGTGACCGCCAGCACCCGGCGCGCCCGCCACAGGCGGCGCAACTCTTCAGCGGCGGCGTGCACGGCGTCGTCGACCGTATCTGCGAGTGCCAGTTCTTGATTGAGCGCGTGTTGGCGGCCGGCAGCCAGCGCCAGAGCGATGGCCGCATGCCGGGCGAAGTCACTGACCCGTTCGAGGTAATCGTTGCCGAACGGTGGCTGCCGGGGATGGCGTGCGACAGCGATGACGCCCAGCACCGAGTCGTCGGCAATCAGCGGAATGACGATCGCCGACCGCTCACCGACATCGGTGAAACCCTCGATCGGATATTGGAACGAGTCAGTGATCAGTGGTAGCCCCCGACGCGCCACACCGCCGGTCGTGGAGGCGTCCATTGGCACCTGCTGACCAACCACCTGCGCGGAGTAGCGGCCGGCCGTCGCGGCCACGACAAGGGTGTTGACCTCGAAAGCCGGCAGGTCGGGCTCGCCGGGCACCAGCAGAATCGCTTGCTCGGCATCCGCCAATTCCAGCGCCCGGTTCACGATGAGCTGCAACGGTCCTGTCTGCGGATCGCCGGACAGCAGTGCGGTCGTTATCTCGCGGCTGGCGTTCGTCCATCGCGCCGACTCACGCTCGCGCTCGAAGAGCCGCGCGTTGTCGATGGCGGCGGCGGCGGCCCTGGCCAGGGCCCGCACCGCCTCCTGCTGGAAATCGGAGAAGACCCGGCCAGGCCGGTCATCGGCCAGGTAAAGGTTGCCGAAATCGGCGGCACGGACAGTGATCGGAATGGCAAGCAGCGCCCGGATCGGCGGGTCGTCCGCCTGCAGACTCGTCGACTCGGGATAGGCACTCAGATCGTCGACGCGCAAACCCTCACCCACGTTCAGGGCGCCGAGACGCTGCGATGTCGCGTCGTCGATCCCCTCGTGGATGAAGGGGGACAAGGACCCGTCGTTTGCGCGTAGCCCCAGCGTTCCGTACCGAGCACCCGTGAGTTCCATGGCCCCGTTGACGATGCGATGCAAAATTATGTCCAGGTCCAGATCCGACCCGATCTCGACGATGACCCGTACCAGTTGCTGCAGTTGGTCACGAGCCGCCACCAACTCGTCAAGCTGCTCCTGGAATTGAGTCACCGGCGCGCGCCTGCCCGAACAGCCGGCTGCCGTTCATCCCGGTCGTTGTTCATAGTCTCGTACCTAGTCGTTTGGTTTCATTCTGCGCAGCAGACACGCTCCATACGGTCAATCACAGCACCCGCGTCCGTACCCACCAAGACCGGTCTGCAAACTTTGTCGGGTTCCACCGCGCTGAGCGGTAACTACCGATCAGGTCGAGGCAATCGCTCTTCGCGAGCAGCCGCAAAATCACCTCGGAGCGCATGCTCCAGACAGATTTTGCGGCTGCTCGCGCTCAAGGTGCTCAGCTGCGGTACTTGGCCACCTTGGCCGCGAACTGGTCGAGCAGCCGCAGCGAATCATCCCGCGGCTTGGTGGGCAACATCAGCGCCAGCTGGCCGAAGCCCAGATCCTCGGCGGCCCGCCAGTAGTCGAGATCGATCGGCGTGCCGAACATCGCCAACGGGACGTCATGGCCCGCAGCCTCGCGCAACTGCTCGACCCGCCGCCGGATCCCCTCAATCGGGAACGGGTTGGATATCCAGCCGGCCCCGTGCCGGATTACGCGCTTCACGGTGGCGTCGGAGTTGCCGCCGATGAAGATCGGCGGGTGAGGTTGCTGCACCGGCTTGGGTCGGATGTACGACGAGGCGAAGTTCACGTGTTTGCCGTGATACTCGGCGGGTTCGTCGATCCACAGCGCCTTGATCGCCTCGATCCGCTCATCGAGCACTGCGCCGCGCGTCTTCGGGTCGGTGCCGTGGTCGCGCATTTCCTCGAGGTTCCAGCCGGCCCCTACCCCGAACACGAACCGCCCCCCGGAGATCAGGTCGATGCTGGCGGCTTCCTTGGCGGTGATGATCGGGTCGCGCTGGATCAGCAACGCAATCCCCGTGAACAGCTCGATCTTCGACGTCACGGCAGCCGCCGCGGCCAGCGTGACGAACGGGTCGAGCGTCCGGTAGTAGATCTTCGGCAATTCGCCGCCGAGCGGATACGGTGATTCCCGGCTGGCCGGGATATGGGTGTGTTCGGCAACCACCAACGATGCGAAACCGCGTTCTTCTATCGCCTGGGCCAGAGACACCGTGTCGATGCAGTCGTCGTTGACGAATGTGGAGATCCCGATCTTCATCGCACTACTCCTGTCGGCCGGCTTCCTGGCAACGCGCACAGGCGATTATTCCCTTCCCGCCGAAGCTGCTGAGATGGAGGGCGCACCACCCATCCGGCCCGCGAGGAGAGATCGTGATGACACAGCAGCAACGAAAATCCGCAGCCTTCTCGGCCGCCGGACGACTGCTCAGCCGACCCGCGATGCGACCGGTGACCCGCGCATTCAGCGCTGTGCACGCGGCCATGTATCGATGGAGCCGCGGCAAAGCGCAAAACCCGAAGTACCCCACCATGCTGCTCACGGTTACCGGCCGCAGGACCGGCAGGCAGCACACCGTCCCGCTGATCTATATCAAAGAGGGTGAAAACTTCGTGATCGCCGCCGCGTACGCCGGCAGCGACACCGATCCGGCCTGGTGGCTCAACCTACAGCGCAATCCCCGCGCGGTGGCGCAGGTGCACGACGAGCGATTTGTCGTCGAAGCAAAGCCGGTCGCGGCCGATCGGCGCCCGGAACTTTGGCACCGGCTCGTCGAAATGTATCCGTACTTCACCGACTACCAGCAGCGGACCAGTCGACAGATCCCCGTGGTGGTCCTCACGCCTGCCTCCGATGTCGCGCCGGGTGGCTAAGACGGGGTTACCAGAAACTTCTCTCCGGTCGCCCGCTTGACGTATTCGGTGAAGGCATCGGGCTGCAGCATTTCCGCCAACGACACCTCGCGGGTGTAGCGACTGGCGAAAGTGGTCGTGAGTTCGTCGGCCACCCGAGCCCGCAACCGGGCGAAGGTCTCGGCGCCCACGCTCTGCAGGAACGGCGTGAGCAGCCATCCCCCGACTCCCCAGGCCATGCCGAAGTTTCTGGTGAGCACGGTCGGACTGGTGTCGAGCGCTCCGTAGATATAGACCTGCTTGTGCACGCTCGACCCGTAGCGTGAATACTGCGCTGCGGTGGCATTGGCCGCCTCTTCCATACCGTTGAGGATCTGGCTCACCAGCGTCCCGCCGCCGATGGCGTCGAACGCAAGGGTCGCGGACGTGGCCTTGAGCGCCTCCAGCAGATCCGCCGCGAACGACGGGGAGCTCGAGTTGCACACGTATTGCGCGCCAAGCGATCTCAGTATCTCTTCCTGTTCGGGCTTACGCACGATATTGACCAGCGGTATCCCGTCTTTCTGGCAGAGCTTGCTCAGCATCTGACCCAAGTTCGACGCGGCGGCCGTGTGCACCAGGGCCGAATGTCCTTCGCGGCGCATGGTTTCGGTCATTCCGAGTGCCGTCATCGGGTTGACGAACGAGGAGGCCCCGTCCCGCGCCGAGACTCCCGGCGGAAGGACCAGACAGGCCGATGCGTCGACCGCCCGGAATTGCGAGTACATCGCGCCACCGGCGATCGCCACTGTTTTGCCGAGAAGCCCCTGGGCCGCTTCGGAGGACCCCGCTGCCACCACCGTCCCTGCGCCCTCGTTGCCGACTGGCAGGGATTGGTCGAGGCGCGCGGAAAGTCCCTTCAGCGCAGCGCGCCCGATCGGTGCGGTGACGACGGGACGGTCCGGCGTGCCACCCACTGTCGCTTTGGTCATGTCCGCACTCGCCAACAGCAGGCCCAGATCCGACGGATTGATCGGCGCGGCTTCGACACGCACCAGCACGTCATTGGCGCTCACAGGCGCAACGGGAACCTCCTGTAGCGAAAGTCGCAGCGTGCCATCAGAAGTCACCAATGAGCGCAGCTCCAGCGCGGTGCCGGGCAGATCTCCTGTCATGGCGCGTGCCTCATTTCTGTCCGGGACGGATGCTCAGACCATTGAACTCGCACCGGCACGACAACTCTTGCCCCGGGGTCGAAAACGCGAGTAGCAGTCCTCCTGTTTCGGTGCTGAGGTCAGTCGGTGCGAAACGCGCCGCCGGCAAGCAATCGACCACCAAGACATGCCTCACCGACTTCTGATCGAGCGGGTCATCGCCGTTCGCTCGACACCGCCAAATCCGTTGACGCTGGTCGTGCTGTCCTGGCGGAGCAAGACGCCGAACTCGTGACCGTCGGCCGGTTCCGACCGTCACCGGCGATGACTGAACTCGGGCGGCTTCGTGAACGCGACCGCCCGCGTGATCAGGTTCCGGCCTCGGCCGGCTGATCAGGACCGATTGCCCCACCGCAGCCACCGGGCGGTGGCGGACCCGGCAGCGGTTCGTCGCCACTGACGCAGTCGTAGTAGAACTGCGGACCGACGACCCAGGTTTTCATCCACTGGTGCCAATACGACCCGTCCGGATACTTTTCGCCGTCACACACCGCCAAATTGCCCCAGCCCCATCGACCGCCCGGACAGTAGCCTTTCGTCATATCCGGCTGGTGCGGATCAGGCGGATCAGCGCTGGCAACCGCGGTGGGAAACACAAAGGCGCCGGCACAACCCAATATGGCAGCGCCACGGCGCGCGAGCCTGAATTTCATTTCGACTCCCTGTTGAATTAATGCGGCCGATTCCAAGCGGTGACCAAAACTAGCGGATGAGCCGCGGCGATGCGGGGTGAGCTGGCCGGCGTCTTTCGCCAGTTTACGGTGCCGCGGATTGGCCATGTCAACTTCGTTCCGCTGCATTACGGCGCCCATTCGACAGCCGGGCCGACCGGCCACGGCTCGATCAGGACGTGAACGGGAACTGCTGACCCGTGACTACGGCACCGACTGCGAGGGCCCCCAGGCCGACACCGAAAACGCCGAACATGAAGTTCGTGGCGGGGATGAGTTGCACATACCGGTTGAAGCCGCCGAGGTCACCGGCTGCCAACTCGTCGATGCTTTTGACGAAATAGTGGAGATCCGAGGTCACGAAATAACCGGGCCCTGCAACCAGAATCGGCAGAATTCGCTGACCGACGCCGACCGCATGGACCACCGCTGCCGGGGCGTTATGACTGATCGCCAAATCGGTGAGTGAATCGCCGTATTGGTAGATGCTCGAGGTCACGATGGGATCGATCCTCTCGTTGATGACGGTGCTGACCAGTCGATCCAGCTGGTCGAGCGGACCGCCGACAGCGCCGCCGATTTGCGCGGGGACCGGGATGTGGCCGGGTACGGCCGGCAACGCAGGCACAGTCAGTGACGAAGCATGCGTCTGGTGCGGCAGATCCGGAAGGCCGGACACCCCGACATCGGCCAGGGCGTCATTGATTCCCTGGTGCGTGCCCGCGGTGAGATCGCCCATCACGGTAAACGGATCGAGGTGTGCGGGGAAGATGCCTGCCGGCGTGGGCACATCCGCGTATCCGGTTCGGTCGTAACCCAATTCGACGATGACCCGCAAATCCGGCTGCACGAGATCGAGCAGCGGTTCAGGGACCACACCCCGCAGCGGTTCCAGCAACGGCAGATTCGTGGTGGGAATCTGTATGTAGGTGAGGTCGGTTGCCGTCGGAGACACCGGCTGGACAACACCGGTGGAAAGTTGCGCGGGTGTCAACTCCTGGTAGGTCCCGTGCGCATAAATGATTCCCAGCAGAGCATTGGCGTCCGACACCACATTGAGCGGGTATTGCGGGAAGTCCGCCCAGCCGTCGTACTGCCGGGTGTAGACCGTCGTCGGATAATCGCTGTCCGGCGTGGCACCGGAGAACGTCAGGCCGAGAGGTTGCAGATACACATCGGGAAATCGGGCCAGTATGCCGCCGTTGGGGTTATTGGGATCACCGAGAAGCACGAACGACAGCTGATCCGGGCCGGGCCGCAAATCGGGCGGCAGACTCGCCAGGTGACGCATTTCCATCGTCGCCACCGAGGCGCTTTGAGAAAAGCCGAGAACGGCGACGTCCCGTCCCGCTCGATACTCGGCCATGATCGCCCCGTGCAGAATGGCAGCCCCCCGCGTTACCGATTCGTCGAAGGTCAAGCTGGGGATTCCGCTGAACGGTTGAAACTGCTCGGGCGTGGTCAAGCCGCGCGGGATCGAGCCGGCGAAAAAGGGGCGGACGTACAGGTTGTAGACCTGCCGGAGGTAGTGGCCTGTCGGCCCTGGGTTCCCGGTCGGACCCATGATCAGAGCCGTCGTTCCGTTGACCGGTAGTGCGGGTCCCAGCACGGTTGCCGGCGCCGCGGCCGCGGTCTGGTCAGACGTGAGCAGCAAGGCACTGGCGGCCTCGGCGCCCGCGTAGCTGTCCGCTCCCGAGGTGAGGACCCGCGCGAAGTCCCGGTGGAACGCCGCCGCCCGGGCGCTGAACTCGTGATAGTCGCGTGCGAACGCCCCGAACAGCGCAGCTATCCCCTGCGATACCTCGTCCCCCGCGGCGGCGGCTATCTGCGTCGTCGGGCGTATCGCGGCTTGGTTTGCCGAACTGATCAGTGCGCCGACCCGATCCAGGTCCGAAGCCGACGCGACGATCGCGTCGGATTGCGCGATCACAAACGACATTGGTGCCACTCCCGCCATCCGGTGCGCGCCTCGTCAGCGCCGCCCAGCGGTGGATGGTATCGGTTACTCCCGCGGCGGCGGCGTCATTTCTTGTCCGACCACCGGAAAACGGCAAGGCAGGCAAACAGTCCGGCGATACTCCATGCCGTCAGGACCAGAAAGATGTGCCAGTGTTCCCAACTGCCGGCCGGTTCGAAGACGACCATCTTCGGCGGCAGCAGCACCGACCGGAATCCTTGCGCCATCCATTTGACCGGAAAGATGGAGCCGATGGTCAGCATCCATGCCGGCAGCACCATCAGTGGCACATAGGTACCGGACAAGAACTGCAGGCCCACCGCCGGACCGTTGGTCAGCACCGCCGCCGAAACCGCGTTGCTGGCGAAGTTGCTGATGAATATGCCTAACAGCGAACAGCTGACGATACCCAGGAGAAAAACCCAGGTCAACGTGAACCAGCCGAACAAGGTTGTCGGCAGGCGCAGCTTGAAGATGAACACTCCTACCGACAACAGCACGACCGCTTCGGCCAGGCTCGCGACAGCGACCAGCAGGATCTTCCCGATGAAATACGACGTCGCGGTCGTCGGCGTTCCGCGCAGCCGCCGCAACGCGCCGGTGTCACGGTCGGCGGCAATGCTGATACCCAGATTGATGAAGGACGTCGACAGTATCCCGTAGGCAAGCATACTGGCGGCGATCACGGCGCCCGTGCTGGTATCGCTGTCGGGCAGTTTCGCCGAGAAGATCGAGCCCAGCAGGATGCAAATTACGGCCGGCATCGAAAATGTCAGCGCAACCTGCTCGGGCCGGCGGTAAAACATCTTGAGTTCGGGCACTACTCGGGAGAACCCGATACGCGCCGGAGACGGCAGCGCTGACTGCGATTGACGCGCGCGGTGCCGCCTCGGCGCGGCGCGGGTGGTCTGGTCAACGGACATCATGCGCGCCGATCAGTTGCAGGTAGGCGTCTTCTAACGTCGGTCTGGTAACCGTGAGCTGACTCAGTTCCCTGCCATCCATCGACCGTTGCCTGATCAAGTCGGTCGGGTGATGTGTCTGCTCGACGTGAACCTCTTCACCCTCCACCCACCGGACCGTCGCGGCGGAGTTCACATACTCCGTCAGCCGTGCCGGTGAGTCCACGGCGACCAATCGGCCTCCGGCAATCACCGCGACGCGGTCGGCCAGCGTGGCCGCTTCGTCCAGGTAATGGGTGGTGAGCAGGATGGTCGTCCCGTCGGCCGCCAATAACCTGATCAGGTCCCAGAATTGGTGTCGCGCTTGCGGATCGAATCCGGTGGTCGGCTCATCCAAGAACAGCAGTTCGGGCATCGCGATGATGCCCAGGGCGACGTCGAGCCGACGGCGTTGCCCACCGGAAAGCGTTCGAACTTTGGCGCCGATGACAGAACCGAGTCCGACCAGTTCCAGCGCCTCGGCCGGAATTCGAGCCCGGCCATAGCATTTCGCGAACATACGCACGGTTTCCGAGACGGTCAGCATTCCGAAGTCACTGGCTTCCTGCAGCACGATTCCGATCTTGGCTCGCCAGGACCTGCCGGCGCTTCCGGGGTCTTCACCCAGTACGCGAACGTCTCCGGAATCGCGCTTTCGGTGGCCTTCCAAAATCTCGATGGCCGTCGATTTGCCCGCTCCGTTGGGGCCGAGGATCGCAAATACTTCTCCGTACCGGACGTCGAGATCCAGGTCCCGCAGCGCGCGAATCTGTCCGTACGCTTTGGACAAACCGCGGACGTACACCGCGGCCGGCGGGCCCGCAGAGGCACCCGGAGCGGCACTCACGAGTGCCCTCCTCCTGATTCCTCGGTGGGTTGCGCTTCGAGTTCGGCCAGCAGTTCCCGCAATTCATCCTCGGACATGTTCTCGAGGAGCCGTTCGACGTCGCCGTCGCCCGGGCCGGGTTCAGATCGAAGCTCGATCACCGGGTCAGCGCCCGGCAGGTCAAGCTCGGCGAGAATGCGAACGGCAAGTGAGTTGACGCTCACACCTCGTAGCAGTTCGAGAACCGGCAGATCGATCGCGAACGTCGTGTTCACCCGGACCCGGAAATCCATCGCCATCATCGAGTCCAGGCCGATGTCGTTGAGGGTGTCATCGACCCCGATATCGCTGATCGCGAGATCGAAGACCGCCGAAGCGATCTGGCGAACCTGATCGGCGACGACCCCGAGCCTGTCGGATTCCGTTATCCCCGAAAGAAACTCGAGTATCGACGAATCCGGGTGAGCGTGATCGGGTGAGGTTTCCGATGTGCCGAGTTCGGAGAACATCGGCGGTAGCTCTCCGCTGAGACCGACACTGCGGGCCCGTCTCCAGTCGGCGCTGATGGCAACGACGTTGGGTGTGTTCTGATTGATCAGACGATCCAGGATCCGGGCGCCGGCCGCGGGCGTGATCAGTTCGATTCCCCTTTGCTCGTAGAGCTTTTCCAGCTCGAGCTCTTCGACCATCCCTACCGACCAGGGGCCCCACCCTATGGTCAGGGCGGGCAACCCCTGAGCCTGCCGATAGTGGGCGAAGGCGTCCAGGAAGGCGTTCGCCGCGGCGTAGTTGCCCTGGCCGGGCGAGGCGATGACCGACCCCGCTGACCCGAACATGACGAAAAATTCGAGGTCGCATCCGCTGAAAGCGTTGTGCAGTATGCGAGTACCCGTGACTTTAGGGGCCATCACCGCGGCGAAATCGGATTCGCGCATATTCACCAGGAGTTGGTCGTCAACAGATCCCGCGGCATGGATGATTCCCCGGACCGGTCGGCCTCCGTCCCGGAGGTGGTTACTCAGCCACGTCTCCACCTGGACGGAGTCGGTGATATCGACACTGGCGGTGATCACCTGAGCGCCGAGGCGTTCGACCTTGCGGATGGTGCTGACGGTCTCGTGGTGCGCACTGTCCTTGGCAAGTAACGGCCAGCTGCTCCGCGGTGGGATCTCGGTCCTGCTGAGCAGCGCGATGTGTCGTGCACCGCGTTCGGCCAGGTAGGTGGCGACGGTGCGGCCCAGGGCCCCGGATCCGCCAGTGACGACGTAGGTCGCATCGCGAGTCAGTTTGGTCGGGAAGGGCTTGGTCAGGTTGCCGGACAAGCGAAGCCGCGGAACAAAGCGGGCAAGGCCGCGGATGGCGACTTGATCCTCTGTCCCGGGGGCGAGGATGTGATCGCAGATTCGCGCGGCGGTGCCAACGTGGTCGTCGGCGTCGTCGATGTCGATCAGCCCGCCCCACTGTCCGGCGAATTCCTGGTGGCCGATGACCCGGCCGAGTCCCCAGATCGCGGCTTGGTCGACGGCAAGGGTTTCGGTTCCGGGCGCCGGTTGCGCGTTGCCGGTGATCAGATAGAGGCGAGGCGCCGCATTGTCGAGGTCTGCCAACGCCTGGACCAAGTGCAGGATTGGGAAGACACCCAGCTCGTCACCCGTCGCCGCCGTGAGGTCCAGCGGCCAGCAGTTGATGATGCCGGCAAGATCGCCTTCGCTGTCCAGGTGCGTTCCGAGCAGCCGGCGCAGCTGCTCAGGCCGTTGCGGATCGACCGCGTAGCCTTCGCCGAGTTCGGTCAGCTGGTCGACATCTTGGTGTGCCACTGCCCGGGCACGCTGGCCGCACCGTCGGAGTTGCTCGACGAGAGCAGTTCCGACACCGGATTGGTCGGCGAGTACGAGCCAGGACAGGTTCTCGGTTGCCGCTGCGTCCCGCTCATCCTGGCCGACCTCTTCGCTTGCGACCCAGTGAATCTCGTAGAGCCCTCTGTCAATGCGTTCGGGCGTCATGCGTGAGGACGCGCTGAGCGACTCCACGGTGAAGCCGTTGAAGACGGCCAGCGGCTCATCGAGATCGTTGGTGATCGTGATGTCACATTCGATCTGTTCCCTGCTGGCCGACACCACACGCACCTGGGCGACCATGTTCTCCTGCGGACCGGCGTAGATGGCGCTCTGGCGGATTCGGGTGGGAAGGTAGGGACTGCCTTCTGCGTCCTGGCCGGCGATATTGGCGCCGAACAACGTTTGGAAGGCGCCGTCGATCAGCGCTGGATGGAATAGGTAGGCGCCGAGTTCGCCGGCGATCGGAGCCGGAACCGTGATCTGCGCCGCAGCCCAGCCGTCCCCCGACGTGAGCTTGCTGACCGACTGAAATGCGTCACCGTAAGCGAACCCGATATCGCGGGTACGGGCGTAGAAATCGTCGCCGCTGAGTGTGGTGACGCCCTCCGCGTCCTGCTGGCCCTCACAGCGCTCCGGTGAGCGTGGAAGTGTGTTCAGTTCCGCGGTCGCCGTGATGGTCCACTTGAGGTCGCCGTCGGCGGTGGCGGTGAAAGCGGCGAATTCCAGGGCGCCGGTGTCCTGGTTGAGGGTGGTCCGCATGATCGGATCGCAGGTTTCGTCGAGGATGACAGCGCGCTTGAGCACCAGATTGTCGACGCAGTGGCCTGTCGATCCGTAGGTCACTTCCGCAGCCGCCAAAGCCATTTCGATGAACACCGCCCCGGGCACGATTGTGCTGCCCTGCACCTGATGATCGGCGAGGAAGGGGGCCATCGTGGTGCTCAACTCGGCTTCCCAGGTCGGGTGCACCGCGGTTACCGGTTGTCCGAGTAGCGGATGCACCGGGTGGTAGTGCAGATCCTCGGCCGCTTCCTGGGTTTCATTCCAGAAGCGTCTGGACTGCCACGGGTAGGTCGGCAGCTTCACAAGCCGCGCCTGCCGGCGTGGGTACAGCGCGTCCCACGCGACCGGGTGGCCGTGGCAATGCAGTGCTGCAACGCAATTCATCAGGGTGCGAGCATCGTCGTCGTCGCGCCGCTGGGCCGCCAGAACGACGATGTCTGTCTTGTGGCCGGCCTGCTGCGTTCCGGCGATCTCGATGATCGATGACGCCAAAACCGGGTGCGGACCCAGCTCGACGAAACGGGTGTAACCGTCCTCGAGCATGCGGCGCGCCGCGGGTTCGAAAAGAACTGTAGCACGGGTGTTTTGCCACCAGTAGGCGGCACCGGCAGCGTAGCCGTTCAGCCGTTCCCCGGTGACGGTGGAGTAGAGCGGAACGATTCCCGTTTCCGACGACAGCCCATCGAGCGCACCATGCAGGTCGTCTTTCACCGCGTCCATGTAGTGCGTGTGGTACGGCACCTGCACGGCCAGGAACCGGTTGAATATCCGGGCCTCGTCCAACTGGCCGGCGATATCCTCCAGAACGTCGCTGTCACCGGCGATGGTCACAGCTGACGGGCTGTTGATCGCGGCGATGGATACGCGCCGGCCGATTTCGTCACGCGCTTTGTCGTCCAGGGCCTGCAGCAATGACTCCGCGCCGAGCCCGACGGCCAGCATCCGGCCCAATCCACTGGTGCGTTGCTGGAGGCGGCTGCGGTGATAGATCACCTCGATGGCCCGCTCGAACGGGAGCAGGCCGGCGAGATGATGGGCGGCAACTTCCCCGGCGCTGTGTCCGATCACGGCGTCGGGGGTGATGCCGAACTCTCCGAGTTGCTCGGCCAGCGCTACCTGGATGGCGAAGTTGGCGGGTTGCGCCACCGCTGTTTCGGCCATGCGGGAGCGGCCCTCATCGCTGAGGAGCTCATCGATCAAAGACCAGTCGGCATAACGGGACAGTTCACGATCGCTGCGTCGGATGCTTTCGGTGAAAGCGGGGTAGACGTCGAGCAGCCCCCGGCACATCCTCCACCATTGGGGGCCCATACCGGTACAGACGAAGGCCAGCTTCGGCGCGCTGGGGTAGGTACGGTCGGTAGCGATCTGCCCGCCGTCGGCGAGGGTCTGAAGCTGTTCCTGCGCCTCGCCGACGCTGCCGACAACGAGGGCACGGCGATAGTTCAGATGCGCGCGGCGTTGACTGAGGGTGTAGCCGAGATCTGGCAGTGTGCTATCGGGGTGCGCGCGCAGATGCCGCGCCAGGCTGCGCGCCGTCGCTACCAACGCTTCTTCGCTGCGCGCCGAGATCGGCAGGACCGCCAGCGGCCCGTGTTGCGGATCACCGGGGGCGGAAATGGCGGCCGCGGCCGGAGGCTCAGCCAGCACGGCATGAGCGTTGGTACCGCCGAAGCCGAACGAATTGACCCCCGCGGTGCGCCGCTCGGTTCGGGGAAACTCCCGGCCGGTTCGCGGAATGTCGATATTCAGTTCCGCCAACGAAATTCGACTGCTGGGGCGCTTCAGGTGCAGGTGGGCGGGGATGTACCCGTGTTTGAGTACCAGCGCCGTTTTGATCAGCCCGGCTACACCCGCACCGGCCTCGAGATGCCCGATGTTGGTTTTGACGGACCCCACCAGCAAGGGGTTGGTCGCCGACCGCCCCGCGGCTAGCGCTGTTGCCAGGGCCCGCAGTTCGGCGGGGTCGCCGACCGGGGTTCCGGTGCCGTGCGCTTCGACATAGCCGATGTCGTTGGGGTGCACGCCCGCTCTGTGCAGGGCCGCTGTGATCGCTGCTTCTTGCGCTTCTTCGCTGGGGACGGTGATGCCGTCGGTGTGTCCGTCCTGGGACACCGCGGTACCGAGGATCTGCGCGTAGATCTCGTCGCCGTCTTGCAGCGCCTGCTCGAGCGGTTTGATGACGACTACCGCCCCGCCCTCTCCACGTGCGTAGCCGTCCGCGGACTCATCAAAGGCCTTGCAGCGGCCGTCGGGACTGAGGAACCCGCTCTTTGACTCAGCGATCGCGGTGTTGGGTCCGACCATGATGTTGACGCCGCCGGCCAGCGCAAGACTGGATTCACCGTTCCATATGCTTTGTGCGGCAAGGTGTACGGCCACCAACGAGCTCGAACACGCCGTGTCCACCGTCATGCTCGGGCCGCGGAAGTCAAACGTGAACGAGATCCGGTTGGCCAGCATCGTCATCATCATCCCGGTAGCGGAGTGAGTCTTGAACCGGTACCGACTGGTGCGACCCTGGTTCTGCAAGAGCTGGTAGTCGAGAGTGAAGCCGCCGATGAAGACACCGACGTCGGTGCCGGCCAAGGTGTTCGGCGGTATCCCGCCGTCTTCCAGCGCCTCCCAGGTGGTCTGCAACATCAACCGCTGCTGCGGATCGAGCAAGTTCGCCTCACGGGGCGAGATTCCGAAGAACTGCGGATCGAATTTGTCGATTTCGTCGAGGAATCCGCCGCGTCGGGTGACCATCTTGCCGACTTTCGCCGGGTTCGGATCGTGATATCTCGCTGCGTTCCATCGTGTGTCGGGAACGACGCGGGTGGCGTCCGTTCCGCTGCACAACAGTTGCCAGTAGTCCTCCGGGGTATCAGCGCCGCCCGGGAAGCGGCACCCGATTCCGACGATCGCCAGAGGTTTTCGAATACCTTGCTCGCCGCGCATGTTCATCCTTTCCCGCCGTCGAGCTGACGCGAGTCCCGCGCCGGCGCAAGCGGCCCCACGCCACTGGGATGGCATCGCCGACGGCGATGCGGAAATCCCGGAGCCAGACTCCATAATGCGTGGATAATCTTCCGGGTCAACTGAATTCGAGTGCAGGGACCGTGCCGAGGATCCAATCTTGGCTGATCGGATTAGTCTTCTGCTCGTGGCGGTACACCGATCTCAGTTCCCGCAAGAGCGGATCGCGTTGCCAGGCCTGCACCTGTCGCATGACGTCGTCGTCGGAAAACCTTTCGCATTGTTCGGCGATGACAGTTTCGGCCAACTGACCCGCGATCTGACGAAGCAGGCGCGTGTTCGCGTCGAACTGAGCGGCGAAATCGGGGGCTCTTCCCATCATCGCAACGTGCAGGGTGACCATGAAATTCAGCGGCGCGTACAAGTCCACGAACCCCGCCGACGGAGAGACACCGGCGACCGCGGCCCATTCGCGGAAGAACTGTTGCATGCGGTTACTGAGGGCGATCATTCCCTCGAGGTGTGGCACCACACCGGGATCGTCAGCGACGGTGACAAACCGGTCGTTGGCGTAGAGCAGACCGAGGAAGCCCCAATAGAAGGCGATGTCCCAAATCACTTTCGCGGCCATGACCGCCGGCGAGCCCATCAGAATGTATTGATCGCAATAGATGTTGAGCCACATGTCGGTGAGCGAACGGAACAGCGAATCGCTGATCACCGCCCGCGCGACGACGTCTTCGCCGTCGAGTTCCCGGACCACCATGTCGGTGATGAGTCCATTACCGATCGCAATCAGATCCAGCCCTGAGGAATACAGGGGATCCAGGAAGATTCCGGCATCGCCGGTCACGCACCACCGGTCGCGTCCGTCGTACACCCGGGCGGCGCCGTGACTGTAGTGCTTCATGACTCTGAAGTCTTTGATCAGGTGATCAAGTTCGGACAGGACGGCGGCGCACTGCGGTTCGTGTTCACGTAGCCATATTTTCGCTTTGGCGAGGGTGTTGAAATCGTCGAAAGCATGAAACGCCGGGTCGGCGACGATACCCACGCTGGTGGCTCCCGAAGCGAGTCGGATGAGCCACACCCAGTAGCCCTCGCCCATCAGATGATTGGTGGACAGCGCCCGGTCACCTTCCACCAGCCGTGATTGCCAGTTCGGGTCATCGCTCCACTGGCCGACGTCGATTTCCGCGGCGACTCGCAGCCACACCGCGTTGCAATTGTGTTCGTTGGGGCGCCGCAGTTCCAATTGCCGGGGCAACGCCCGGTTGCGTCCCGATGCGTCCACCACCCAGCGAGCGGTTGTTTGCGTCTTTGTGTTATTGCTTTGTACGGAAATGGTGTGTGGCCGATTTGCGCGGCCGAATTCTACTGAAGTGACGCGTCCGGGCACAATCTGGACGCCGGCCGACCGGCAACGCCGGTTCAGCTCGTTTTCCAATCTTCCCCGGTCGATCTGGTAGGTCACCTGTGCGGTGAATGAGGAACTGCCGAGTTCCATTCGCCGGGCGATATCGGTGTTGGCGTCCTGTGAGAAAAACATCCGCAGGCCCATTTTGCGGATCTGTGAGGTGTTGAGGTGATCGGCGAGTCCAAGGCGATCCCGCAGATAATGCGCGGAGATCTCGACCGTGGACTCGCCGACTGTGTGGGTGACCTCTGGCACGGGGTGAACGTTGGGTTCGATGATGAGAACTCGAGTCTGGGGTCGGACGCTGCGGATCTCGAGGGCCAGCGTGTGGGCAGCGACGCCGCCTCCAACGATCGCCACGTCGTGGTCCGGCGCGGAGACGTCGCCGCCAGCAGATAGTTGCGTCCTTATTCGCTGTGCAAGAGCTTCCCGTGCCTCCGAGCTCAATTGTGACAGCTGTGCTCGCGCGTCCAAATGTTTCCCCTCCCGCAAGCTGGTTTAATCAGCCTAGTCAATAGTTAAGTAGATTACACGAAACGGGCCTCGCGCAATCGGAGAAGGCAGGACCGCGACCTACCTCGGTGGAGTTCCGGCGCTGGTGTCAGCGGGACGGGTTCGTGCCGTCCCCGCGGCCCCACCTCGAGTGCGGCGGTCTTCGCGCACCGAATCGGGAGACTTGCCCGGAGCGGAATCCTTGGGCCGGTCCGACAGGTCGTCCGTGCGATAGCGACCATAAACCCGTTCGAATATCGGCGTAGCCATAAGTGTGGTGACAATGGCGACCAATACCAGAATGGTGAAAAGCGTCGGAGTGATAATGCCGGCCTGCAGCCCGATATTCAGCAGAATGAGTTCGATCAAACCACGCGCGTTCATCAGCGCTCCGAGAGCGACAGATTCGCGGAGTGGAACTTTTCTCAGCCGGGCCGCCACCGTGCATGCGAACCCCTTACCCACGATCGACACCAGCAGTATGCCCAGTGCCACCGCCCATAACATCGGACTGTTCAGCAGGCCGATCTGGGTGTTGAGTCCGGAATAAACGAAGAACAACGGCAACAGGAAAGTCGTGACAAGTGGCTCCAGCCGGGCGGTGAGCTCTACCGCGAAGAAACCGGAGGGCATGGCGACGCCGAGAATGAATGCGCCGAAGATCGCGTAGATGCCGATCGTGTCCGTGAACCAGGCGCATGCCATGAGCAGGATGAGCACCGTGGTAAGCACCGGCGCGGACACCGTCTTCTGGCGTTCGGCGATGGAACCCAGGACACTGAGAGATTTTCGCCCGATCGTAAGGAGCAGCAGGCTGTAGAGGATTCCCCCGACGATCGCTGTGGCGGCCAGGGCAGGATTGCCCCGGTGGATGGCGAGCACTATCGCCAGGATGCACCAGGAGAGCGCATCGTCTGCTGCGCCACATGCCAGCGCGAGGGTGCCCAGTGGAGTTCCCGAAAGCCGCTGTTCGTAGATGATCCGGGCCAGCATGGGGAATGCGGTGGTGGCAATGGATGCGCCCAGAAACATCATTGCCATCACGAGCGTGACGCTCTTGTCGAAGTAGATTCCTCCCGCCAGCAACGGCAGAGCGATCAGCGCTCCCAGACCGAGCGGAGTCAATATCCCTGCCGCCGAGACCGCAACCGCCGTGCCGGCGCGATGTCTGATCAGATTGACGTCGAAGTTGAGCCCGATCAGGAACATGTAGAGCACCAGGCCGATCTGCGCCATGGTGTACAGCACGGTGTTCGCCTGGCCCGCTGGGAACAGGTCGTGCTGTATGCCCGGCGCGATGCGGCCCAACAGTGAGGGCCCCAGCAATACCCCGGCAATCATTTCCCCCACGACTTGCGGCTGACCGACGCGTTTGGCCAACAACCCGACCACGCGGCACGTTCCCAGGATGACGGCGAGTTCGAGGAAGAAATGGACAGCAGTGGCGGCGGGCATCGCGTGAGGTCCTCAGTTCGGAGTGCCGGGGTCGTCAGACCGGGTGGGGCAGGTCGGCGGGCAGCGCGTCATATACGGGCGCTGAGAATCTCTGCACAGCCGAATCTTTCGTATGCCCCAACCGGGGCCGGTCCATGCTTTCGCTGCGTGCGCGTCGGCGAGGAGGTCATCTCGGTCGAGGTTACGGTAAGCAGTCACGAAGTTCGCGCCGGTCGGGTTCGGCACGATGGCGGTCGGCTGGCCGTCCCCGCCGCTCACCTGCGCACAGACGCGGACGTATGATGTAGCGGCCGACGCGGCAGATTCGACGGCAACGCGAAGGAGACCGCCGTGCCGATATTCATGGTCGAACGCAACTACGCCGAGGAACTCGAGCCGAGCCTGGACGCCGCCGACGGCATCAATCGAATCAACGATGAAGCGGGCGTTCGCTGGCTGTACTCGTTCCTGTCGGCTGACAAGCGTAAGACCTACTGCCTCTATGAGGCACCGTCGCCCGAAGCGATCCGCAGCGCCGCCGACCGCGCTGGACTTCCGGCGGACGTCATCGTCGAGGTCAACGGCCGGGTGTTGTCCAACGGCGCGATCGCCGAGATCTGATCGTCAGGTCAGCAACTCGTGCTCGGCGGCATACATCGCCGCCTGGGTACGGTTCGCGGCGCCGGTCTTCGTCAAGATGCTGCGGACGTGATTTGCCGCCGTGTTGGTGCTGATGTAGAGGCGTTCGCCGATGGCCCGGTTGCTCAGTCCCTCGGCCAGCAGCCGCAATACCTCGATCTCTCGGTCCGTCAGGCCGTCGGGCCCGCTCGTCGTCATCGAAGCAACCACATCGAGGACGCGAGTCTGGCCGATCGGCGCTGCGATGGACCGGGCCTCTTCGGCCAGGCGCCTGGCCTCATCGACGCGACCGCGGGCACCGACGAACAAGGCCTGGTGGGCGAGCGTCTCCGCGACGTGCACCACCGATCCCATCCGCCGATCCATTTCCAGGGCGGACGTGAAATACCGCTCCGCTGAATCGGTTTCACCGTTGAGGGCGGCGATGCGGCCGAGGTATCGGTCGGCACTGCCGAAGACCGCGACGAACTGCCCCGACATGATGTTCTTGCCTTGATAGCGGGCCAGGTAATGCCTCAACGTATGGATCGCCTCACGGTCACCCAGCGCCAGTGCGGCCTCGACCATGAAGGTCAGTTCCATCGGCCACGACGCCGCTTCGGTGCGTTCGGAAAGGTTCCGGCTCAGCAGCTGGTTGAGCGCGCGGGCCATACCGGCCTCGCATTCAACTTCGGTATACAGGGCAAGCAATCCCGGCACCCAGCGGCCGGCGAAGGTCTCGCTGCCGTCGACGAAACCCCGGAACCGCTTCAAATCGCCGGTTTCGCGACGGATCATGAACATCTGCACCCCGTAGGACCCCTCGGTTGTATCCGAACCGAGCAAACCGCCGGTGCGCAACGCGATCTCTGCCCAGCGTTCGGCGGCCTCGAAATCACCGCGCAGGTAAGCCGTTCCGCCCTGCGCACAGGCGCCGACGAAGTTGAAGAAGGGTTGGCCGGCGGAATGTGCCGCACGTTGCATGTCGGCGATCGAGGCGGCGAGGTCATCTGGCCGGCCGGCCTGATAGCTGGCCAGGGCGCGGAAGTGCGAGGCCGAACCGAGCACCTCGTAATCCCGGCGGCGCAGCGCGATTCGGCAGAGTTCGGTCGAGCGTTCCAGCTGACTTTCGCACATGTCCGGAGTGAGGCCGTGCCAGAGGCTGGTCTCCAGCGCATGCACCACCACCGCGGGATCGTTGATCTTCCGCGCATGGTCGATCGCCAGCTCGCTGATGCCGCGGGCGCGCATGGTCTCGCCGCCCAGTGCCAGCGCCCGCCCGAAACTGCCCAGGGCTCGTACGTAGCGCGGATCCTCCGCGGTCAGGCCGCACGATTCCAGGGCGGCTGCCAGCAAATCTGCTGCCTTCGAATCAGCAAGGCCGGGACGCCAATTCGCGTCTTCGTACCCGACTGCAGCCGCCAGACGGATCAGCGGATCGTCTATTGCGCTGATGGTTTCGTACATCCCGCGGGCCCGCGCGAAATCACCGCCGCGGACGTGGTTGGCTGCAGCACGCAGGTTCATCCTCGCGCGATCTCCCAGCTGGAGCTCGGGAAGCGAGGCCGCCCGCTCGTACCATTTCGCCGCGTCCTCGTAGGCAAGGCTGCGTTCGGCCATTCGGGCCGCCTCTTTGGCGTATCGCAACGCCTGCTCGTGGTATCCGAGCACGTGGGCAAACAGGTAATGATTGGCCAGGCGCGGAATGACTGACGGGTCCGCGCGTCCCTCGAGGGCTTCGGCGGCGCGTGCGTGCATGATCCGCAGCCGCGAGGCCGCCATCCTGTCGATCACGGCCTCACGGGTCAGCGCGTGCACGAACGAGAATTCGCCGTCCGAGGCCGGCACGGCCCGGATCAACCCCACGCCTTCTGCCGAGTCGACAGCCGCCAGGGTCGCAGCCACATCGGTTTCGCTGCTGGCGATGAGCGCCGGGAGGTCGAATGTTTCACCCAGCACCGCGGCCTGCTCGACGATCCCGCGGACCACCGTCCCCAACCCGGCCAGCCGGCGCGCGATGGCGTCCCCGATCGAGGCCGGAACGGACTGTCGGGAACTCAATGCGGCGATCCCGCCGCGGCTCTCGAGGTCGTTGCACAGCTCGGTCAGGAAAAACGGGTTGCCGCCGGTCTTGTCGCGAAGCAGGGCCGCCGTGGTGCGCGACGCCGAATCGGACACCTGCTGGGTCCGGCGAACGAACTCCGCGATCGCCTCGGTGTCGAGCCCCGCCAGATCAAGGCGACGGACACCGTCAAACCGGTGCATCTCAGCCATGCGGCTGACGAGTTCATCGGAACGGTCGGGCGCGGTCGTCCGGAACGTCGCCACCACCAGCATGCGGATGTCGGCGCACCCGGCCAATACGTGTTCGAGCATCGCGAGCGTCGGAAGCTGTGCCCAGTGCAGGTCTTCAAGGATCAACGCGATCGGCCGATCGGCCGCCAGCCTTTTGAAGAACCCCGTCAGCGCATCGAAGAGCACCCGGCGGGCATTGCCTGCTTCGGCTGCGGTATCGGTGTCGGCAAGGTGCCGGTGCACCTGCGCGGACAACCGGGTGAGTTGCGGCCCGGCCTCCGCCAGCAATTCTGTGAGGCAACCGGCCGGACCTGCCGACAGCAGCCGCTCCAGCGCGTCCGCGAACGGTTCGTAGGGCACGCCCGCCTCGGCGGTCGAGTTGCCCACCAGGACGGCGACGCCGTGCTCAGCCAACCTTCCGGCGACCTCGGCGACCAGGCGTGACTTGCCTGCGCCCGGTTCGCCGCCGATGAAGACCACCTGACGACTGCCGTTGCCGACGCGCTCCCAAGCCTGTTCGAACACGGCCAATTCCGCGGTGCGGCCGACGAACGATCCGCGCCGACGTCCCACGAGTTCGGCCGGAAGCGGTGGCGGCACCCACTGCGCCATCTGCATAACGTATCGGCACCGGCGTCATCTGGTCGATAGTCAGAATTGACCATAGGTCCGGGTTTCGAAAAATGCCCTGTTGTGGTCATGACGAGCGCGACTGCGGCACATAGCGTCGCAGCAACGACATTACGACGGGGAGATGACCAGATGACCGCTGCCGATGCTCTCAGCCCGCACGTGCTGAACGGACGGGTGATCCTGCCGTCCGATCCCGAATACGACCGGGCCCGGGCCGTCTACAACGCCATGGTCGACAAGCGGCCCGCCGTGATCGCCCGATGCGGATCCGCCGGCGACGTCGCGTCCGCCCTCGACTTCGCGCGCGGATCCGGCCTCGTGGTCGCGGTGCGCGGCGGCGGCCACAACGGACCCGGTTTCGGCACCGTCGACGACGGCATCGTGATCGACCTGTCGCCGCTGAACACGATCGACGTGGACGCCGACCGGCGCACCGTTCGCGTGGGAGGCGGTGCGACCTGGGGTCAGGTGGACGCAGCGACTCATGCGTTCGGGCTGGCGACGCCGTCAGGCGTGATCGCCAGCACCGGAGTGGGCGGCCTGACCCTCGGCGGCGGCCACGGTTATCTGTCGCGCAAGTACGGGTTGACGATCGACAACCTGCTGGAAGCCGAAGTGGTACTTGCCGGCGGCCGCCTGGTGACCGCGTCTGAATCGGAGCACCCCGATCTGTTCTGGGCGTTGCGCGGAGGCGGCGGCAATTTCGGTGTGGTCACGTCTTTCACGTTCCGGCTGCACCCGGTGCAGAGCGTGATCTGCGGCCCGACAGCCTGGCCGGCGTCGGCGACCGCCGACATCCTCGGCTGGTTCCGGAATTTCATTCCCGCCCAGGATGATGACCTCTACGGATTCTTCGCGACGATGACGGTTCCCCCGGGTGACCCGTTCCCGCCCGATTTCCATATGCAGAAAGCCTGTTCGGTCGTCTGGTGCTACACGGGTGATCCCGCTCGGGCCGATGAAGCGTTCGCGCCGGTGCGGCAGATGCGGCCCGCCTTCGAGGGCCTCGGCGAGGCTCCCTATCCCGCTCTGCAATCCACTTTCGACGGGCTGTATCCCAAAGGGCTGCAGTGGTATTGGCGCGGTGACTTCTTCCGGACGGTCGACGACGCGGCTGTGCAAGCCCACGCCCGGTTCGCCGAACAGCTGCCCACCATGCACTCCGCCATGCACCTCTACCCGATCGACGGCGCTGTCCACCGGATCGGTCAGACCGAAACCGCCTGGGCCTACCGGGATGTCAACTTCTCGCAGGTGATCATCGGTGTGGATCCCGATCCGGGGCAAGCAGCCACGCTGAAGAAATTCACCGCCGATTACTGGGAGGCCACCCATCCGTATTCGGCGGGCGGCGCCTACATCAACTTCATGATGGACGAAGGCCAGGAGCGCGTCCGCGCCACCTATGGGCCGAACTACCGCCGGCTCACCGAAGTCAAGGCGGAATACGACCCTGCCAACGTCTTCCACATCAACCAGAACATCCAACCAGCGAGCTGAGCACATGACCGAAGCATCGAAAACCCAGAACACCGTTGGTGACATCGCCATGACCGGGTGTCCGGTTCGGCACACTGGCGGTACCGCGGCGCAGACCGGCCCGAAGTGGCTTCGCATGGCAGCTGTGCCCTACGCCGCTTTCAACTACCTCGTCTTTCTCGGGGTGTTCTTGTACCTGGTCGGATTCGTGGTGAATGTCGTGGTTCCGCGCAGCATTGACCGCGGTATCCACGCGCCTGCAACCGAGGCCGTCATCGTCGACGTCGGCCTGGTGCTGCTGTTCGCGCTGCAACACAGCGTCATGGCCCGACCGGGGTTCAAACGGTGGTGGACCCGCTACGTTCCCGAGCCCATCGAACGAAGTACGTACATGCTTTTTTCCAGCGCGACATTCGTGCTGATGTACTGGCAGTGGCGCTCCATCGACCTCACCATCTGGCAGGTCAATTACGCGCCGGCGCGGGTGGCGCTGACCGTGCTCGGCGGTGTCGGCTGGGCGGTCGCGCTCGCCTCGACGTTCATGATCGACCATTTCGAGCTCTTCGGGCTTCGCCAGGTGCTGCGGAACCTGCAGGCAAAGCCCCAGGCGCAGGCCAGTTTCCGGGTGGTGTTGCTCTATCGGCTGGTTCGCCATCCGTTGATGCTCGGGTTCCTGATCGCCTTCTGGTCCACCCCGACGATGACGGCAGGACACCTGCTGTTCGCGGTGGCCAATACCGTCTACATCCTGATTGCGCTGCGGTTCGAAGAGCGCGATCTGATGGCGGATCTGGGCGAGCGGTACGGTCGCTACCGCCGGCAGGTGCCGATGTTGCTTCCGCGGCCGTGGCGCTGAGAATCAAGTCGGGGCGACGACAGTCCTACCGGAAAGTCACCGTTTACGGTGCGCCGCCTGCACGTCGGCGTTCGCCCGAGTTTGCGCCTCAGCAGCCAGCGTCGATGCCCTGTTCGCGTGCGCGACGGCGTCCTGCTCGTTGCTTGATTGCCGGCGCTGTGCGGCCGCGAGGTGCCGTTTCGCCTCTTCGAGTCGGGTTTGCGCCTCGGTGCCGATGCTCGCGCGGTGCCTGGCCACGTAGTCGGTGATCTGGCGCAGTCTGGCGTCCGCGGTGGCAAGCGCCTGCCCCGATGAACGCCAGTCGACGCCCAACTGCTCGTGGCCGGCACGCCGGCGGCGTCTGCGGTAGAGCACGACGATGAGCACGACGACAAGCACGGCCACGGCCGCGCCGACCGCGATCGGCAGCCAGTTGCGCTTGGCCGGACTCGGCGTGTCGAGTCCATCAGCCGCCGCGACCGCCGCCCGGCTCCAGTCCTTGGCCGTCACGGCCGGCTCAATCTGCTTGGTCCGCAGAGTGCTCAGCTCGTCTGCTGACAATGCTTGCGGCGCAACGCTGAACGCGTACAACTTCGTGTTCGTGGCCACGGCCAGCAAAACGTCCTGGTCGCCCATCCCGCTGGCGACGCGGGTCTGATTGGCCCAGTTGTCGGGTTTGAACTTGTTGAAGTTGTCGACGTAGACCACCCACAGTTGCAGGTGCCGGTCGCGGTACAGCCGGTCGATCGCCGCGCTGACCGTCGCCCGATCGGGTCCGGTCAATGCCCCGGTGGTGTCGGTGATGTGGTCGGTGAGTTTGGACGGTGGTTGCGCACCGGCGGGCGTCGCCAGCAGCAACCCCGTGATGAGGGTCATCAGCACTACACCGAACAGTCGGGCGATACGCATGCGGGTAATCTAACGCGCCGCAACCCGGGATTCAGCCCTGGCACCTCGTCCGGGCGTAGCGACCGCCGATCTTCTTCGGCAATGCCTGCAGCACAACGTTTCTGATCGCCCTACGGGGTGAGCAACCGGACGAGCTCTGCCGCCGGCCTGATATCGCTGATGCGGCCGACATTCGCACCCGCATACAGCGGACGCCAGTCGACCAGCGTTGCCGGTCCGTCGTCGGTGGGCGGTTGGGCAATCGCGAACGGCAGCCACGGCGGCAGTTGAGCTTTGACCGCACGACCCTGTGCCGCGACCGGCATCAGGTTGGCTAGGGGCGACATCATCCGGTTACCAAGGCGAATCCAGCGCGGCACCCGTGCGTCGGTGCCCAACCAACGGCGGGTGGCGACATTGGGGATCACCCGGTGCGGCGCATCGGGCCAGCCCAGTCCGAACAACTCGGTCAGCACCGTCTCACTGCCCTCAAGGCAGCGCTTCTTGTACTCCGGGTGCGCGCGGCATTCCTGGCTGAGCAGGAAGCGGGTGCCGACGACGGCCGCGGCCGCACCGGCTTCCAGCGCCTCTCGCACGCCGCGGTCGTCCACGATTCCGCCTGCCACGAGCACGGGTATGTCTACCGCTCTGCGCACCTGATCGAGCAACTCCAGCGCCGGGGTCGTCCCGCGGACATGGCCGCCGGCCTCAACCCCCTGAGCGATGACACCATCGGCACCTGCTGCAGCCGCCGCTTTCGCCTCGTCGACCGACCCGCATTGGTGAAACCAGGTGGTTGCGGCAAGCCGGCGAGGAACGCCCCAGAATGTCACGATCACATCGGCCGCAGCGGCCGCCTGCACATCGCCCCGACGCACGAAAGGCAGCAAGAGTTTGACCGCGATGGGGCGTCCGGTGAGCCGGCGCGCAGCTGCCACCTCGGCTGCGATCGGTGCGCGCGCGCCGGCGATCGTTCCGAGAGCACCGGCCTCCGATACGGCTGCCGCGAGCTCGTGACCCGCGACCGTGCCCATGCCCGCCTGCACGATCGGCACGTCCAGGTGGCGCAGGTCAAAGGCGGAAGGCATCACCTACCAGGCTACCGAGGCCGATGCTTCGAGTCGGTGCCGGATGGTATGCCCGTTGCCGAGCTGACATGGTGGCGCGCACTGGTCAGCGGCGATTCAGCCGTCAGGACCGAACGCCCGTCGATTGTCGCTCGATTATGTCGCCGTCCCGCACGACGCCGCCCATCGCTGCGAAACCTTCGGCGACTCGCTGTGTGCCGCCGCTCATCGACATCGCTTGTATCACCTTGATTTTCAACCGCTCGCGGGGAGCTTCCGCGCCGCGTAGGGCACAGCGCATACCGGGACGCCGCGCGCCCGTGCTTTTTGTGCCGTCGCGGGTAACAGCGGCGACGGCCCGGGTCGAGCACGGTGAAATGCGGCACGAGCTCATATGGCCGAACTGGCTTGATGACTTCGACCAGGACATCGAGTGCCGCCCAAATCGGTTACTCCACAGGGAATCTGCCGCGACAATGCGTCACGGTGTAGGGCTACTCTCCAGCGACGCTGCGGCGAATCCTGCGATTCCGAAGAGCAGTGCGACACGTCCACGAATCGGACAGGGCCCGTGGTGCTAGCGTCGACGACGTGACCCTCAAAGACCTCGCCCTGACCACTCTGGCCGGGAGACCGGCAACGCTGGCTGAATTGTCCAGCGGTGCAACGCTGGTCGTGAACGTCGCCTCCAAATGTGGGCTCACCCCGCAGTACGCGGCATTGGAGAAGCTTGCCCAGGACTACGGCGACCGCGGCCTGACGGTCGTCGGCGTCCCGTGCAATCAGTTCATGGGCCAGGAACCGGGCACCGCCGAAGAAATTCAGGCGTTCTGCTCGACGACCTACGGGGTGACGTTCCCTTTGCTGGCTAAGACCGATGTCAACGGCGACCACCGCCATCCCCTTTACGCCGAGCTGACCAAGGCCGCCGACGCCGACGGTCAGGCGGGCGACATTCAGTGGAACTTCGAGAAGTTCCTGCTGGCACCCGACGGTGAGGTGGTCAATCGGTTCCGGCCCCGGACGGAGCCCGACGCGCCCGAGGTGATCAGCGCGATCGAGGCCGTGCTGCCCCGATAGCCGGCAAGCCGTCTACCCGCTCCGGTTACCCGCTAATGTGCGGTGAATGCTCCATTTGCGGGTGATCGCGCCGACCGAGTCGAGTGATTCGGTGATCGAAGTCCTTCGCCGCGAGGTGGGGGTGACTCATATCGTCGTCCACCGCGACGCAGCCCTGGATCCGCGGGGTGACGAGATCACCGCCGACATCGCGCGCGAGTGCGCCAACGACGTCATCGACGAACTCAAGTCGCTCGGGATCAAACGACAGGGCGCGATCACACTCGACGTCGTCGACACCGTGGTGTCCACCGCCGCATATCGCGCCGAGAAGGAGGCCGACGGCGATCCAGCCGACGCCGTGATCTGGGACGAACTGGCCGAGAGAACCCGGGAAGAGTCGACCCTTAATGCCACATTCCTGACGTTCCTGGCACTGGCCTGCCTGATCGCTGCCGTCGGCGTCGTGACGGACTCGCCCGTCACGGTCGTCGGCGCGATGGTGGTGGGTCCCGAGTTCGGCCCGCTCGCCGCGCTTGCGGTCGCGATCGTCCGCCGCCGCGGTTACCTCGCTCGGCGGGCGGCACTTGCGTTGCTGGTCGGCTTCCCCGTGGCCATGTTTGTCACGGCGGTCGCCGTGTTGGGCGGTGAGGCGGTCGGATGGGTCAAGCTGGGAACGATCGGACAGCTCAATCAGGTCGACTTCATCTTCCAGGTCGGCCCGCTGTCGTTCGTCGTCGCGCTGTTCGCCGGCGCGGCCGGCATGCTCTCACTGGTCTCCGCGAAATCCGCTGCGCTGGTTGGTGTCTTCATCTCAGTGACTACGGTCCCGGCCGCCGGGTTCGCGGTGGTCGCCGCCACGGTGGGCGACTGGCGCGTCGCCGAGCAGTCCGCGATGCAACTCGGGGTGAACCTGACCGGGATCGTCCTGGCCGGAGTATTTGTGCTGTGGGTGCATCTACGAACCAGCTCACGGCATCGAGCCAAGCGTCACTGAAGATTTGCGGGCTCTGCCAGAAGGCCTGCTACACAGTGCGCGACCCCGTCGGGCGGCACATACCCCTCCCCTTAGATGCCTACCTGCACACTCGCGACATACAAGCCTGCTTTTGGCAGTCGCAGCTGGTTGTCGGTGCGGCCGACGCCGCAATCACGTCCGTCGGGTCGGCACCTTCCCCGGTGCTGACGCGGGGCGTCGTCTGCGGCTCGGCCGCCGCCGGGCCGGCTACGGCAACGGCGATCGGACAGAGAAGAACTACTGCGAGCGCTGATCGGACGACAGCTTCGGAAACATCGTTGGCTCCTCACGGAAAAGTGGCTGAGACTCAGAAAATGGGGCCCGCATCGTCGCTGGCGTCGGGCATTACGGCGCAGGCGTCAGGGGATAAAGTCCGTGTCGCGAAACTGTCGCGAGTTCACCATGAGCTCCATACGTCGCCCACTATCTGCTTTGCGATTGTCGTGGTCGCCGCATTCGGCGCCGCGCCGCATGCCGGCGCCAGATCCCGCGGCCGACTTGCTAAGGATTCTCCCGGCCGGCTACAGCAGCGACTCCTGCAAGCGATGAACCCCAAGAGTGCGCTGGCCGCCGTGGACTGCCGCAAAACAATTCACTGCCCGGGGGTCCGACGTATGCGACCAATTCGCTGTTCCGCTATTACGCCGGAGTGTACGACGCTTCACCAAGAGCCTGCAGGATCCTGCGTGAACGCCCGCGCCCTGCCCAGGCAAGAAGTCGTCCGAACCCACTGCCGTGCTGGGATCGGACGGCAAACAGGCGGGTTTCTTCGCTTGCGCCCACGGCGAAGGTCCCGACTGGCGCCCACGGACGGAGCCCTGGCGCGGAGGCGTAACGCCGAGCACTTCCTTGGTGTGGCTTACGTCAGATATGAAGGCCGAGCTATATCCAGGCGGCCTGTTCAACTGGGTCAGAGGGCCGCAGATCGGAAGCGACTGCACCGCCGCCGGAGGCAAGTACACGGCTTGGCATGGCGACGCCGAAATCTAGCCGTCAGCTCACCGACGGGCCGGCGGACAGCGAGCCGGCGCCGTCGCCCGACCTCGCGCACGTGGCGTATATCGATACGGCGGATACCGCGATTCGCCGCATTTCGTGTTCTCCGTTCCGGTAGGTCCGCATGTCAGCGGTGTCTTGGGAACAAGTAGCGGGGCATTCTTGCGATTTCTGGTGTCCTCGCTATCGACCTCCGCCTCAGCCGAATAGTTATCCGACCTGGGTGAGTTGCATCTGCTGGGTCACGCGCGGCAACCCTTTATCGGAGCCGCATACCGGCCTACTGATACCGGACTCGTTCTTGCCTGCAAGGGTGTTCGGGTCCCACGTGGCATAGGTGGAGTAAGCCCCGGGCACCCGAGTACCCGACGGACAGAATGCGTCAGAATGCCATGCCAGTGTCCATTGTCCGTCGAAGATCCGAGCCTCCCCGAAGCTTGATTCGCCCGGGGCGTTGGATACCGACGCGCATCCCCCACCGCACGGAGTGAAGTACCAGTCGCTCGCGGTGGTCTCGCCGGATGCCGAGGTGACAGTCGAGACGTAGTGGCCGCTCATCGTTGGATCGGCCGACGCGATACCAACCTCGCGACAGCCAACCACCCGACAAGCGCGGCGACAGAGACAATGCGTCCCGGAACGGTCATGATTTGGTGTCCTCTCTGAGAGTGCGGCCGTTACCTCATAGATTTGCTATAGCACAAAACGAATAGATTCGAACCTCCCATTTTTCTAGGGACTTCCCCTGCGGCCGGTAGGCAATTGAGCGCAACCAAAAGGGTCCTGTAGCGAAACCTGTTCGCCTAAATATGACCTCAGGCCCCTGACACTGCTTTACAGCTCACACAGTGCCGGCAGCACAGCGAATCCGCTGCGCTCAAACGACTTCCGCCGTCGGCGGGTCGCGTCACGAATAACGCCGACACGAGTTACCTTGTTGCCGTGCCAAATTGGTGCCGGTGCTCAGCGACACCGGCGGTGTCGCGCCGTGATGTGTTCAAATACATTGCGGCGGCGCCGGTCGTACTGGGCTTGGGCACCGCGGCACCCGCGCTGATCGGGCCTCCGAGCGCAGCAGCGGATCCGGTCCTGGTTGCGGCGGTCGAAGCACCCGGTCAGCCGCCCAAGATCATCGGCCGTGAGCAGTGGGGCGCCGACGAGTCGCTTCGCAGCCGGGCACCGGTGTACGACAGCGGAATCCAGGCCGGTGTCGTACACCATACCGCCACCGTCAACGACTACGCGCCGCAGGACTCGGCCGCAGTCGTGCGGTCGATCTACGCCTATCACACCCGGAATCTGGGCTGGCCGGACATCGCCTACAACGCCCTGGTCGACAAGTACGGTCAAGTATTCGAGGGCCGGTACGGCGGGATGACCAGACCGGTTCAGGGCACCCACGTCGGCGGCTTCAATCGCAATACCTGGGCGGTGTGCATGATTGGCGAGTTCGACACGACGGGGCCGACGCCGGTTCAGGTGCGCACCGTCGGGCGCTTGCTCGGGTGGCGGCTGGCCATGGATGGCATCGACCCGAAGGGTCGCACCTCGTTGAACTCGGACGGGGGGCCATACACCCGCGTGCCCCGCGGCGCCGCCGTGAACCTGCCGACCATCTTTGCCCACCGCGACGTCAGCGACACCGATTGCCCGGGCAAGATCGGATACGTCATGATGAGCCAGATCCGCGATGTCGCAGCACAGTTCACGAGACGCCCCAGTCCCTCGGATCTGGCGCAATCGTTGGAGGGAACCGCGATCTATGCCCGGTGGCAGGCGTTGGGCGGCATGAACAGCGCACTGGGCGCACCCACATCCCCGGAATCGCAGGGCGCGGGCAGCACGCGGTACGTCATCTTCGACAAGGGAGCGATGTACTGGTCCCCCGCAAGTGGAGCCCAGCCCGTCACCGGCTCGCTCTACTCTGCGTGGGGCGCCCTCGGCTATGAGCACAGTGCGCTCGGACTGCCGACCAGCGCCGAGATCCAGGAGCCCGAGTGGACTGCCCAGAATTTCCAGCACGGCACCCTAAACCTGGACCGCCGGAGTCGGACGGTCACCAGCGTGATCGACGGCATCGCAGCACTTGTGGCGCCACCGTCAGCCGAGGGGCCGCCGACGCAGCTCGAACGGTTCTCGCCGGCGCGCAACCGAGTTTGAGCGGCGCGCCTAAAGAGAAACTTCAAGTTCTATGGCAGTAGCGGCTGGTGGGCTGTCGGTTTGATCCGTTAGTGCCGGCTTGCGGAGCGACAAGCAACCAACGAACACTCGCGAACCCAGCCCGAGTCCGGCATACTAGTTCGTGGCCGAACTACTTGTGCGTGGTCGACAGAGCGCAATTCCATCAGGCGGCCTTACGACGCGAGTAGGTTAGGTGGCTACCCGAATGATTCCTGAGATCAGCGCGCCCTTTGCGAAAAACCGCGCGAATGCGCCTGCCTACTGGCTCATTGACATTGTGTGGTAGGTCCTGGTCGACGGCGAAGACACCGGCGGTAGCTTCTCACTCATCGAGCAATACATGCGCGAAGGGTCGGGCCCCATTCCGCATGTTCACGCCTTCATCGACGAGTGGTTCTACGTGTTCGAAGGAAGGATCGACTTCACCGTCGGCGAGGAACGTTTCACCGCGGGGCCGGGTGATTCTCTGTGGATACCCCGCAATACCGTGCACGCCTTCGCCTCCCTGAGCGATTGCCATGTGCTCAACGCCTATACCCCTGCAGGATTCGAACAGGTGGTTAAGGGGTCCGCACTGCCAGCCGAGCGCCGGGAGTTGCCGCCCAAGGACTTCCCGCCGCCCAGCGACGAGGTGATGCGTCTGTTCTACAACAACTATTGGTGTGTTCAGGCCGACAAGGACTGGTCCCAACCGAAGGGCGGAGTCGGCCCAGGTGATCGTGGCCTCGCGTTCAGCACCAACCGATAGACGACTCGCGCTCGAGCGAAGACGCCTCGATGCCGTCGGCCCTGCCATCCGTAGGAAGCGCTCAGGCAAGTGCTTGTCAACCGCCAGCCGAATGAAGGTCTGTCGGTGTCTCGGCGGATGGTTGGGCGGTCCCGAGCTTCCGCCAGATGCTTCGTAGCGCGGCAAGGTCCTCTTCGGACAAGCGGTCGAGAAACTCGCGTTTGATAATGGCGGTGACTATGACATTCGCGCGGCGCAGCACCTTCCATCCTTCAGGAGTTATCTCTGCGAACCATCCCCGGCCATCGATGCTGACGCGTTGCCGCTCAACCAATCCTTCGGCTTCGAGGCGGTCGACGACACCGCTCAGGCCGGAGCGCGTGATCATCACCCGCTCTGCCAACTCACGCATCCTCAGGCGCTTCCCATCAGCCAAGGCGAGATGGCGCAGCACGTCATAGCTGTTCAACGCAAGGCCGTATTTGTCTTCGAGCTGTTGACCCATGACAGTCATGATGTTCTTGTGGGTGCGCAGGAGCCCGCCCCATGCGGCACTGTCTTTGGCAGACAGGCTGATCAGTTCGTCGACACGCGACACGTTCCGCAGGATACCCGTCGGGCTCACGTGCAAGCGGGGGCACAGCTGATTCCGCCGCCGTCAGCAGCCAGGCCGCCGGTCGAGCTGACGCGGGAGTTCGCTTGCGAGAGGTTTCCGAAGGCTACCCGATCGGAACGGTGATCGGTGACGTGTTGTGTCCGGTTACTCGTACCCAGTGCGCCGACGAACCCTGCTTTCCGGTGGCTCCCCGGATCTCGATGGTCTCTCCCGGAAACACCGTCACGTAGTTGTCGTCGTACTCGATGGGCAGGATTTCGTCGCCGTCGTGCGAGAACAGGATCTCGGCACGTTCGAAGAACGCGACGTTGTGCGTGGGGTTGTGTAGCCGGATGACGACGCTCCCGTCGGCCGGGTGCGCCGTGACGTCCAGCGGCACGTGCGGCATGGAGTTCAGCGCGGTCATATCCGCCCAGCTGGCCTGCATCGAGTCGAACGCGCGGTCGTTATCCGGGTCCCCCACGTCATCGGGTTGTTGGGACTGCCAGTAGACGTTGTCGCCGACGACCTCGCCGGTATCGCGAGTTAATTGAGCCCGGACGAAGAAGACGGGCGAGTCGGTGAGCCCGCGGGGTATCGTCATGGCTTCCGCAGCACTGCCTGCGGAAACGTTGGTGCGGTTGGAGGTTCGATCGGCCTGCAGCGTTCCCTGCAGGTCGTAGATGCGAACACGAACCAAGAGATCGCGCTCGTCCTGTTGTGTCTGATTGACGACACTGATGCGCCCCGGACTGCCCCCGCCACCGGCGTATGAGTCGAAGACGACGGAAAGCGGCCGCAGCCCCTTCTTGGCTCCGAAGTATGCGCCGCCTGGACGCAGGTAGTAGTCGAAGAGCTGGCCGAAGAATGACGGCCAGGGACTGTTCAGCATCCAGTAGATGGTCATCTTGTGGCGGTCCCATCCAGTGGCGGCGAAGGCCTCGAACTGCGCACGGGCAGACTCGTACTGCGCCAATTGCGCATTCGCGGCGAATATCTCGGCACTGTCGGACGGGCCGTAGCGCAGGTTGATCGATCGCTGAGCACTGAGCAGGGCGGCGTTCTTCGGCTGCCCGCCGGCGTGGAAATACCACGTGTCGTTGATCGGCCACAGCTTGTCCGGGGGGATGAATCTTGTCAGGCTGGCGAACGGCGGGATCTGTTCATTGCTGCCCTGTTCGGCGGATGCGCCCCAGGTGGCACCGTATCGGCGGCTGAACCAGTACGTGGGCGGTCGCCAGGTATATGGTCCCGTCATGTCAATTCCGTCCCACTGCCCTGAGCCGTCGCCGTCCCGCGTCTGGGGGGAGGCGGTATCGACTGTGGCGTTCTGCCAATGCAACTCAGCGAGAATTGACCGGTATCGCGCGCGGATGTTCGGCGGGGGCAAGCCGTCACTGCCATTTGCCCAGACGAAGGCCGATGCGTGGGATCGGAGCAGTTGAATCTGTGAGCGCAGACTCGCCTCGGCCACCCGCTCATCTTCGTGGTCCCACTGCTCCCATTTCTCCCACTGGTTGCAGCACATCCAGCCTGCCATGAGCGGAATGCCAAGCTCGTCCGCTGCCTCGACGAGGTGTTCGCTGGCGAGCTTGCCTTCGAGCCGTAACATGTTCAGGCCCAGATCCTTTGCATACCGCAGAATTGCAGTCTCCCGGTCCGGGTCGTATCGATAGAGCAGATCGGGGGTGTAGGCCGCGCCGCGGATCGGAAAGTTCTTGCCGTTGACTTGGAGATAGAAGTCTCCGCCGTCGCCGGAGAAACCCTCATCGCGATGCTGGGTGACGGTACGGATGCCGAATCGGAGTTCCTTGGCATCGCTCGGCCGATTGTCGACCCGGAATTCCAACCGAAGGTCATGCAGAGTTGGCCGGCCCATGGTGTACGGCCACCAGAGCTCCGGCCGCTGAACGTTCAACTGCGCGAATTCATCTGGTGTCAGCGTGATTTGGCGATGTTCGCCGGGCGCAAGGGTGGCCACCTGCTCGACGTGGACTGTGGACTTGTCTGGGCGGGTGATCGTGGCACGGAGAAGACCACGTGCGCGTTGGGTGGAGTAGTTGTGCACGCCGGCACGGATCGTCAGCCGCGCGCTGTCGGTGCGCGGCAGCGGAAGCTCTGATTCCACGGCCGCGGCACCGATTCCCACAGTTCCCAACGATTTCAGATACACCGGCTTCCAGATGCCGGCATTGCGGTCGGCAACGAAAGACGTTCCGCGCTGGTCCGGATCGCCATTAGGCGACGGAAGGCCCAGGTAATCCCAATTGATCCAGTCGTTCCAGCTGTCGGCCAACTCGACGCCGTCCACGTCTTGAAGCGCACGCTCGGGCGTTACCTTGACCGCCAGAACGTTTGACTGCCCGGGCCGAATCAATGGCGTGACGTCGAACTCGTGGCTCACGTACATGCCGGCGACTTGCGTGCGGTCGGCCACCAAGTGCCCGTTCAACCAGACTTCGCCGCGGTAATTGATGCCGGGAAAAGCCAAAACGTAGGTTGTCCGGCCCGCAGGAGCGCTGAACTCGGTGCGGTACCACCAATCCTGTCGATAGAGATCCTGCGGCACGTGGTCACGAAGGTTCTTCCCTACATAAAGGTTTGGGTAGACACCGTTTTCCCGCAATATCTCCAAGACGGTGGCCGGCATGCGGGCGACTTTGTACCATGCGGCGGCGTCATAGCCGAGGCGAGACAGTGCGTCGCCGTTCGAGATTTTCGTCGCAGGAGACAGGGTCCAATTCTTCGACAGCTCAAAGCGCTCCGGCGCAGCGGACAGAGCATGAGTCGGCGAGTGCGCGGCGGCACACAACGACAGCGAGGACAGCGCCAATACGATGAAGACCTTGGCGGCGACCTTCAGCATGCGACCTCGCCTCCTCGAATCCGGCGTTCGGCCCATCATGCCGTCGGTCTCCCGCCGATGCCAACAGTGCCGGGCGCTGGCTAGAGTCGACTTTCGTGACGACCGCTGACGACCTCGGTGCTGAGGCTGTTCGACACCTCGTTCTGGGAAAATCAGCGATCACAGCGCAATCGGTCAGCTCATGGCCGCACCGTCCGGGCTTATATGCGGTTTATGGCTCTGCCGAGGTGTGGCGCGTGCTGACACTTGGCGGCCCACCCGATGACCGACCGCTCTACATAGGCAAGGCAGAGCGGTCACTATCCAGCCGAGACGTCGGCACCCACTTCGGTTTTGCCACCGGAGGCGTCAACAGCATCACCGGGTCGTCTACGTTTCGACGGTCCGTCTCGGCCATGCTGCGGACCTCTCACGGCTTCCGGGGCCGATACCGCAGTCACGCGAATCCGCAAAAGTCTGCCAACTTCGGACTGTCGGCGGACCAGGACGCGCTACTGAGCACCTGGATGCGTGAGAACCTGACGGCGAGCTACTGGGAGATGCCGGCGGTGGTGATCCCGCTGGGCGACGTCGAGAAGGTGGTGCTTGCTCGGTTGCAACCGCCGCTGAACATTCAGCACGCACAGCACGAGTGGAAATCTGTGGTGAAACAGGCAAGAGCGGTGATGGCGGCCGACTGCGAGCGTGGTTGGTAGCGCTACTCCTCGTTCGGGTGAGCCGTCGCGATGCCCTGGACAGCGCGAAGGCGCCCGTCGGCCAGGGCGGCGGTCAAGTTTGCCGCCTTGCGTCCGAAGTCAGGGACGAACGTGTGTAAGCCCAACACGTTCTGTGGTTGGGCCAGCAGGGTCTGCATGAACGGTGCAGCCTGGTCGCTGAGGTCGTTCCAGTGCTCGATTCCGAACCCCGCGGACTGCACAGCGGCGCGCAACTCGTCGGCGGCCCAGAGGTGGCTGCGGTCGGGTTGATCCGCCCACGGTAGTGGGTAGTCGAGCGCGCAGGGTTCGCCCGCGGCAATATCCCAGAGGGCCAACCGGCCGCCGGGCGCGAGCACGCGGTGGGCTTCTGCATACAGCCGCGACTTATCGGCGATGTTCATTTGCACGTGTTGGCTGATCACGACGTCAAAACTGTGGTCGGCGAAAGGGAGATCGGTGACGTCGCCCTCATGCACCGATATGCGGTCGTCGAGGCCGAGTAGCTGGTTGAGCCACCGGCTGGCGTCGCAGTAGTCGCCGGTGAGGTCCACCGCGGTCACCGTGCAGCCGAAACGGTCAGCGACATATCGGGCTGTGCCGCCTATTCCACTTCCGGCGTCAAGCACTGTGGTGTTGCTGGTGATTGGGAGAAAGTCGACCAGCTTGGCGGTGGCGATGCGGCCCATGGTGTGGAAGTCCTCGAGCATTCCCAGATCGGGCGGGGAAAGACGCGCGAGGTCTTTGCCGGCAGCGCGCAGGGCTTGTTCGATGTTGTGTCGGGACAGACCGGTGGCGTACTGGTCTTGGATTGGCTTGTTCATGGGCGTTTCCTCTGCTCAGCTGACGGCGGCCGATACCGCGGACAGGACTTCGTCGGCGGTCTGCGGATCGCTGGCTCGGGCGATGACCACGGCGCCGACGAGCATGCTGAACTGCTGGAAGGCGGCGACACGCCGGGCTTCTGCGGTGCCGTTCATGTCCTTGGCGAGCGCGTCGACAATCTGAGCGACACCGCGGCCGAAGGCCCTCTTCAGTTGTTTGGAACTGCGCGCGACGTCCTGACCGAGTGTGGCGACCGGGCATCCGCGCCCGGGATTTCGAATGTGCTTGCCCGACAGGTACAACTCGCGGAAGGCGGGTGCCGCGTCCGGTTGATCGCCGTCCAGTAATGCGGCGAAGGTGGCGAAAGCGGCGTCGAGCGCGCTTTCCACCAATGCGTCTTTGCTGTCGAAGTGTTTGTAGAAACCGCCGTGGGTCAGGCCCGCTTCCTTCATGATATCGCTGACGCTCGCCCCGTCGACCCCGCGCTCGCGCAACAGGCGTGATGCGCCGGTCACGATGCGCGCGTGAGTCTTGTCCTTCTCCGCCTGTGACATCCGCATGGCTTCCGCTCCCTGTGAGAACCGGCTTGACATTTTGGATTATACATATCATCTTTGTGGATGACAGTAATAATCTAAACGGAAGTTGATGACGATGGCCAAGCCGACGATTGCAGTAACCGGCGCGACGGGCAAAACAGGCGGCGCTGTGGTAAACCAGTTGCTACCCATGGGATTTCCGGTCCGCGCCCTGGTGCGGACGCACGACGGGCGTGCCGAGGCGTTGCGGCGGGCCGGCGCCGAGGTGGTGGTCGCCGACCTTTTCGATCCGGACCAACTTCTCGACGCGCTACGCGGAAGCAGCCGCGCCTACTACCTGGCGCCCTTCCACCCCCACGCGCTGCAAAGTGCTGTCGCGTTCGCACTCAGCGCCCGGGAAGCCGGGCTTGAGGCGATCGTGCAGATGAGTCAATGGACTTCGCACCGCAGCCACCCGGTCAACCTGACACGGCAGACCTGGTTGATGGACCATCTGTTCGCCGGCCTGCCGGGGATCGCGCACACCATCGTCAACCCCGGCATGTTCGCCGACAACTTCCTGCGGACGATCGACTTCGCCGCGCTGCTTGGCATCTATCCGGTGCTGAGCGGCGACGGTAGGGCGGCCCCGGTCTCCAACGAGGACATCGCGCGCGCCGTCGTTGCGGTGCTGGCCGACCCGGACCGACATGCCGGCAAGACCTACCGGCCAAGTGGGCCGCAACTGTTGTCCGCCACACAGATGGCCACCGTGGTGGCCAAGGTCGTCGGACACTCGGTGATCCCTGTCCCGCTCCCCTACGCGTTGTTCACCAAAGTGGCCCGGCGGCAAGGTGTCGATCCGCTCTCCGTCACGGCTTTTCTGCGTTACCTCGAAGGTGACATGAAAGCCGGTGTGTTTGAATTCGACGGGGGTGTGACCGATGTCCTGGAGGACTTGACTGGCATACCGGCCGAGAGCTTCGAAACCACCGCGCGCCGTTACGCCGCCCTGCCGTTCGCACGACAAACCGCGGCCAACAGGCTCAAGGCATTGTTGAAGTTCCTTGCGACGCCTTTCTTGCCGGGCTACAACCTGTCTCGGTTGGACCGCCAGTGGGACATGCCGGTACCGCCGAACCCGAGTTTGGGAATCGAGGACGCCCGGTGGCGTGACGAGCACCACCGCATGATGCAGCAGCCTTCGGCGCCGGCACGCCAGATCAGTTGATGTGGCGCAGAAATTCGAGACGTTGATTCACGCGGGCCAGCGCGTCGTCGAATACCGCCACCTTGTCACCACGTCGCTCGTTGGCCGGCCGCGCGGCGCCACGCGCGCCTTCGGCCTCCACCCGGGCCGCCCCCTGCCGACGCAGCAGGCTGAAGTTCTTCTCCCGCGCGGTCCGGAGCCGGCTCTGCAGATCCTTGAGCTGCTTCTCATTCATGCGCTCCACAGCGTCGGGATGACTCTCGCCGATCAGCGAGTTCTCCTGTTGGGTCAGGTTCACATGGCGGTTGCTCACCCCTACTTTCATAGCCCGCGCCGACAGCACGCGCACGGCGAAGCACGTCGGCAGCCCGGACCGTCACGCTTCGGCCATCTCACGTTCAGCTGCCCCGCGGCCACGAGCAGAAAATGCCGACCGAGTGCTGACCACTGCGCAGATGGACACCCGCGTTATTCGTCTGGTCCGCAGCACCACGGTGAATCAAGTCACGATGCCCGGGCGGATCGCTTGCCGCACTGATCTTCTGGATGGACGAGACAACCGTGTTGCCTTGTCGTCCGGAGCCAGCCGGAAGCCAGGCCGCCCTTCCTCGCGCGGGCATGTTTGACGAATCGACTTAACGGTAGAGACGTCCGTGTGCCTCGTCCACGCCGGCATGCAGCCATTCACTAAGCAAGCCGACGCGCCCGCTCCCGTGGACTCCCGAGACCGCCGAAGACGTCCAACCGCTGCCGCCCGGCCGGCAACAGCCTTGCCTACGACCGAATACCCTCACGCGCAACCGTATTCGGCTACGCCCTTCCGTTGTTTCCGCTGTTACCGAGCAGCAGTCCGCCGGTGCCGCCGGTGCCGGCTGTGCCACCGGCTTTGCCTGCGTTGCCGCCGTTGCCGCCGTCGCCGATGAGCACGCCGTTGCCGCCGTTGCCGCCTTTGCCGGCGGTGGTGGCGCCGAATCCGCCGGCCCCGCCGTCACCGCCGTTGCCGGTGACCCCGGCCTTGCCGCCGTTGCCGCCCGCGCCGCCGGTGCCATTGCCGGTGGCGTTGGCGCCGGATCCGCCGGCTCCGCCGGCGCCGCCCGAGCCGGCGAGCAGACCGGCGTTGCCCCCGGCGCCCCCGGCGCCGCCCTGTTGGGTGCCGCTGCCGCCGGCACCGCCGTGGCCGCCGGAGCCGCCCGCGCCGCCAGAGCCGAACAGCAGGCTGGCGTTGCCGCCCGCTCCCCCGACACCGCCGGTCAGGGTTCCGGCGCCACCGCTGCCGCCGGCGCCGCCGGTGCCGAAGGACAGTGCGCCGGCGTTGCCCCCGGCGCCGCCGGCCCCGCCGTTGTTGAGCCCGGAGCCGCCAGCACCCCCGGTGCCGCCGGCGCCGAAGATCCCGCCTGTCCCGCCGACCCCGCCGTTGCCACCTGTCCCGCCGGCACCGCCGGTGCCGCCGTCACCGAAGGCCAGCCCGTTGCCACCTGCCCCGCCTGCGGCTCCGGCCCCGCCGGCCCCGCCGGCTCCGCCGTTGGCGAACAGGCCGCCGGTGCCGCCGGCCCCGCCCACACCGGTGGCCCCGGGTCCCGCGCCGTGCCCGCCCGTGCCGGCGGCGCCGGAGAGGAAGCCGGCGTTGCCGCCGCGCCCACCCGCTCCGCCTTTGCCGGCGTTGAGGGCCTGCCCGCCGTCACCACCGGTGCCACCGGCGCCACTGAGCAGGGCTGAGCCGCCGGAGCCGCCGGAGCCGCCGATTCCGCCGGCTCCGTTGGCGATGCCGCCGGCGCCGCCGGTGCCACCGTTACCGAACAGGATGCCCCCGGCCCCGCCGGCCCCACCCGCGCCGCCCGCCCCGCCGGCGGCTGTGTTGGTCGCGCCGTGCGCGCCGTTGCCGCCATTGCCGAACAGCCAGCCGCCGTCCCCGCCGGCCGCTCCGGTTCCCGGAGTTCCGTTAACGCCGTTTCCGATCAGCGGGCGCCCGGTCAGTGCCTGGACGGGCTGATTGACGATCCTGAGCGCATCTTGTTGCAGGATGTGCACCGGGTTGGTGCTCAGGGGAGCGTTGAAGCCGTCGGCGCCCAACAGCAGCCCGCTGATTCCGCCGATGCCGGCCTTGCCCGCGGTCACCCCGCCCGTCCCGCCGCTGCCGGCGTTACCGCCGTTGCCGACCAGCACACCGTTACCGCCGGCCCCGCCATTGCCGCCGGTGGTCACACCGGCCCCGCCGTTACCCCCGTTGCCGCCGTTGCCCAACAGTGCGGACTTGCCGCCGGCGCCGCCGGTCCCGCCGGTGGTGACCGCAGCTCCACCGCTGCCGCCGGTACCGCCGTTGCCGAGCAGCTGGCCCGCGTTACCGGCGGCACCCCCCGCGCCGCCGGTGGTGCGGCCCAAGCCGCCGGCGCCACCGGCCCCGCCGTTGCCGGTGAGCAGGCCGGCATTGCCGCCGGCTCCGCCCGCCCCGCCCGCGGTCTGGCCGTTGTTGAGTCCTTCCCCGCCGGCGCCACCGGCGCCGCCGTCACCGAGGCCGAACATGCCGGCGTCGCCGCCCGCCCCGCCGGCCCCGCCGGTGCTGCCCAGGCTCGAACCGCCGCTGCCCCCGGTGCCTCCGGCACCGAATGTCCCGCCGGCACCGCCGGCACCCCCGGCACCCCCGGTGGTACCGGCTGTGGTGGAGGTGCCGGTTCCGCCGGCCCCGCCCGTGCCGCCGGCGCCGAACGTCCCCCCGTCGCCGCCGGTGCCACCGGCACCGCCAGAGGCGCCAGCCCCGCCGGCCCCACCGATCCCGCCGTCGGTGAACAGCCCACCGGTTCCACCGGCTCCACCTGCCCCGCCGGTGGCGTTGCCGAAGGTGAATCCGCCCGCGCCGCCGGTCCCCGCAGCCCCGAAGAGGAGACCGGCGTTGCCGCCGCGCCCGCCGGCCCCACCGGCAGCGCCTCCGGCGTCTGTGGAGGAGCCTCCGACGCCACCGGCGCCACCTGAGCCGACCAGCATGGCGTAGCCGCCCGCCCCGGCGGCGCCTCCGGCCTTGCCCGCCGTTGTGGCGGTACCGCCGGCCCCACCGGCGCCGCCGCTACCGAACAGTCCCGCGGCTCCGCCGGCACCGCCTTTTCCGCCGTCGGCGCCCGCGGTGGAGGTTCCCGACCCGCCGGCTCCGCCGTTGCCGATCAACCATCCGCCGGCGCCACCGTTTTGGCCCGTTCCCGGGGCGCCGTTGGCGCCATTGCCGATCAGCGGGCGCCCGGTCTGTGCCACGAATTGCGCGTTGACCACGTCAACCAGGCTTTGCAGGGGCTGCGCCGCAGCGGATTCGGCCGTCGCATACGAGCCTGCAGTCCCGTTCAGCGCCTGCACGAACTGCTGATGAAACGCCGCGGCCTGCGCGCTCGCGCTCTGATAGCCCTGGCCGAACGTCCCGAACAGTTTCGCGATGGCGACCGAAACCTCATCCCCGGCAGCGGCCAGCAGACCCGTTGTGCGGGCCACCGCAGCAGCGTTCGCCGAATCAAGCGCGGAGCCGATTCCAGCCAAATCTGTTGCCGCCGTGCCTATCACTTCCGGTAGCGCGATGACAAGAGACATTTCGACACCTTCCTACGAGTCATGACCAGGAGGTCGTGACGAGTGGTTTGATCGCCAGACCACCGTCGATCTGCGAGCTTTTTAGATCGCCGTATAGCCCTGGCCGGCGATCGGTTGTCTCGTTCTGCCACAGCTGTTTTCGACTGGGCCGTTCAGGAGAATTTGTTGCGCGTCGTGGTCATCCCCTGTGTTCCTAAGGTTCAGGGTTCCTGCGGTCCCGGCTTCCCGGTATCCCGAGTCGTCCGGCCGGGATACGCCCCTGCGCGGCTCGCCGATTGGGATTGCGGGGCTCGTGCCCCGCCCCTCTGTCGGGATGCGGGTCTTCATCCCTAGACGCTATGGGGCGAGGTGGTGGTCCGTCATGACCACAACTAGGCATCTTCCCGGGCATTGCGATAGTCAGATCTGACTAGTTGGCTGGCTACGTGGTGAGGTTGCGCCCGGTGGGTGCCGGCGTGATGGCAGTCCCGGCGCCCGTTTCACACCTCGATGCGTGCCGAATAGGGGGGTGCAGTCTCAGCTCCCGCTGACCCGCCGTAGCCATGGCAATGCTGCTGCGCGCGCCAGCCCAGCTGAGCATGTAGCCGGGGGGCGGGAGGCCACCCGACCGCCGTTCAACGCCTGATATCTGGAACGGGCGCGGAGTCGGTTCCTTCCCAGCAAGCCCGCGCTGCGAGAAGGCTCAGCACGAGCACGCGGTGGTCCATGCGGTCGGCCGGGGCGCTGCCGGCTGACCCAGCGTGCGGAGGCGTGTCCTGCAAGGTCAAAAACATGTCCTGAAATGTCAAGACCGCGACACCGCCCTTGATGCACCGTAGGAGTCGGTGGTGAGCGCATGCCACCCTCCCGGTGGAAGGCCCGGCGGCTGTCTGACCCCGGCGCAGGCCACCCGCGACTCTCGCCCGCATGGGGATGATCAGAGATGGATTCTGTCCGCGCACTGGCTGACTTGAGAGCTACGGGTCAGGTCGACTGAGGAATTGTCAAACATGTGGCTGGCTTAGGTCCGAGATGACGCCCGGCCGCGGTAAGCGTCAGAAGTCGGCTCGGGTTAAAAAGCGTTGCAGCGCAGCCGTGTTGCCGTCAACCTGTACTTGGTTGGGTGAGCGGCGACCCCACAGGAGCAGTAGGAGATCGGATGCGGTCGCGGTCACCGTTGCGTCGCCCTGGTCGGATGCTGGGATCAGCTCAGAGCAACCTTCTCCGGTTCGCACAATCCATCGGTCTGTGGTGTCGCTGGTGCGCATGCAGATGGTTTGAGCTGGGCCGTCAAGGTCAGGCGACAGACCTGGCAGTACCTCGTCGAGGAACTCATCGACCCCATCGACGGCGACGGTCTGTTCAATCGGCTCGTTGGCTTCGATGGCGTTGACGGCATCCCAGCAGTGCACCGCGGTTTCCTGGGCCACCCTGCGCCTGATGAAGCCCACATCCTGTCGGTGTCCCCATGTCCATGCTGGGGTGTCGGGGCTCAGGCCCTCCAGGGTGGCGGCGCTCGCATCCACACCGCCGCGAAACCATGCCACCAGGTCGCCGTCGGTGGGACGGTCGGGTTCGCTCCAGGCCTCGGGACCCGATAGTGCACCGCGCGCCACCATCTGCCAGAACATCTGGACGATCCCCACATGCCACACCAGATCGGCAATTCGCCAGCCGGGGCAACTAGGCACGATCCGGTCGAGCCGACCTTCGGCGGCACTGGCGATACGGTTACTCTCGCGGCGCAGCGCGGCGATGTGATCAGCTGGTGTCATCCCGCGGCCATGGTATCGCGGGTTTCGATTACGCGACCTCGACCTCAGCGACGCTTGTTCGGGCCGGTTCGGGCGGGGTGATACGACCGGGTTTCCGGCAATATGCCTTGATGAAAGGTGGCGCCGTTGCGGACCAGGCGCACCAGGTGGGGAACGTTTACCGCACACCAAGCGCCGGCGCCGAGGTCGCTGGTCGACGACCCATGCAGGTACAGCAGCGGCAACACTTCACTGATCTGCGGGGACTGACGCACCCACGCCGGCAGTATCGCCGAGGAAAACAACTGCCGTGCAACAGTTTTGAGATCAATACGTGTGTCGTTGACCCGCCGTGGGTCACTCAAGGCCGATGTGCCGGCAGCGGTCGACACGCATCTGACGTGCGCCCGCGCGCACAATTACATCCAAGGCCGACTCAGCGGCGCACGCCCCACTCGCGTTGGCATCGCCGACGTCGTGAACTACCTTGCCGCCAGCGTTGGCTCCGCTGGATTGATCACAACCTGCTTACCGATCATCCGGGAAGGTACTACTTCCCCGGCGTCCGCGGATTCTGATCGTTGCTCAGGTCGACTGCCGAAATCTCGGTGGAACACTCAGGTGTACGCACTGGAAAGGTGTTCCTGTCAAACTTGACATGCAAGGTCCAACCCGGCCGCAGAACGGAACTCGCACATGACGCCACGCACCGCCGTACGAATTAGCACCGTGATCGTCGTCGCCAAGGCTGTCCTCATCGGTCTCGTGACGTACAAGCGGGCGATGGTTCTGGGTTACTAACGCGCACCGGGATGCGTCCTGGGTACCGATAGAGCAGGACGCGCCAAAACTCGCTTCTTCCGCGGTTTGACCGCCAGGGATCCACCGACCTGCGGATCCTGAATAGATCGCGATGGTCGATCACGAGTATCGCTGCGAGCACCATGACCCCAACCGCGGCAATCACCGCCAACACCGCCTGATACCAATGTTCAGCGACGTGCAACTCCCTCATCCGGGGAGTGTCGAGGATCAACCGAAACAATTTTAGCCATGGGTAAGGCAATCAGCGGCTGCGACGGCGGCGACGGCGGCACCGGCGGCGACCAAAACACTCGCGAAACCAAGGCCTGAATGTCCACCCGAGCAAAGCACAGTCGACCCGATTGAGGCGGTTCCGTTCGTTGGCGCAACGGAAGCTCGAATCGGGGATTCGCCATGAGCCGGGGATGAGGAGCGGCACCACGATT
>NZ_JBTNSY010000014.1:0-179101 GCF_054515735.1 Mycobacterium sp. ML4 | reverse complement strand
GTTCCGACTGGATGCACATGCCGTTTTCCCAGTGCAACAGGGTTGGGCGCCGAAATGCGGTTGCGCGCCGTCGCGGCCGCCGGTTAAAGTCTGCGCTCGTGCATCCTGTCCTGCGTGCCCTGGTAGCCGGCACCCACAGCGGGGTCTGACCCGGACCGACCCCCCGCTGTGGGTCGCACGCTACTTTCGTCGGTTGCTCCCTCGATCCAGAGAAGACCGGCACAATGACGATTCTCCGCCACGATCTACCGCCGAACGATGCGACCTGCTGCGCCGCAACGTGGTTCAGCGCCTACTTCGGTATTGCGTTGCCTCGCGGGCTGCGGGAACAGGCTGCTGCAATGTCGTGGGAACACTTCGTCGCCGTCCATCACCGCGGCGGCGGCCCCGTGCGGCTGGGGCACTGGTCGTGTGTCGACGGTGAGCGACCCCCCGCCCGAATAGGCCCGCAAGCGCGCACCTTTCGCGCCGTGATCGCGGTCGGCGACCGCATCAGCACCTCGACCGTGGCCGCCGGCGGAGAGGTCGCCGCACTCACCGCGATGTTGCAGGGCCGCGGAATTCGCCTGGAAACTTTAAGTTTTCACCAAATGCGAGCGGGACGTGACACGGCTACCTTCGTCCGGGGCACCGACGGACTCCGTACGGAATGGGCGATGGGGTGGGCGCAGGATCCGACCCAGTCCGCGTTGTGCGCGATGATCGGCTGCGCCAACCTGTTGCTGACCGGGGCCCCCGCGGCTTAGAGCGGACGCAACACGATGTGCATGCCGTCCATCGGTACGGGCATGCCGCCGTAGTCCCAACGCGGCCGGTAGTCGGGCCGGGGCAGCTCGAGCCGATACCGGCGCAGCAGCCGGTGCAGGATCGTCTTGACTTCCAGCTGCCCGAAGACCATCCCGATGCACTTGTGCGCACCGCCGCCGAACGGGGTGAACGCGTACCGGTGCCGCTTGTGTTCGTTGCGCGGCTCGGCGAACCGCTCGGGATCGAATTTCATCGGATCAGTCCATATTTCAGGCAGACGATGGTTCACCCCGGGGAACGCCGTGACGTTGGTGCCCTCGGGCAGGTAATGGCCCAGCAGCTCGGTGTCGCGTACGGTGCGCCGCATCGCCCATTGCACGGGAGTCACCAGCCGGATGGACTCGTTCATCACCAGATCCAGCGATTCCAGCTTGTCCAACGACTCGATGTCCAGTGGCCCGTCGCCGAGACGGTCTGACTCGTCGCGGCAGCGTTGCTGCCACTGCGGGTGGGCGGCCAGGTGATAGATCATCGTGGTGGCCGTCGACGTCGAGGTGTCGTGCGCGGCCATCATCAGGAAGATCATGTGGTTGATGACGTCTTCGTCGGAGAAGCGGTTGCCGTCCTCGTCCTCGGTCTGGCACAGCACCGTCAGCAGATCGTTGCCTTCCTTGCCTCGGCGCTCTTTCACTCGCTCGGTGAAGTAATTCTCCAATAGCTCGCGCGCCTTGAGGCCTCGCCACCAAGTCAACGGCGGCACGCCGGTGCGGATGACGGCATTGCCGGCGCGTGTGGTCGTGGTGAATGCCTTGTTCACCTTCGTGACCAGCTCTCGATCGGTGCCCGGCTCATGTCCCATGAACACCATCGAGGCGATGTCGAGCGTCATCTCTTTCATCGCCGGATACAGCAGGAAGCGCGGGTCGTTCGTCACCCAGTCATCGGCGATAACATGCTGCACCACCTGGTCGATGTGCTCGAGGTAGCCGACCAGGCGGGAGCGGATGAACGCCTCCTGCATGATCCGCCGGTGGAACATGTGCTCCTCGAAGTCGAGCAACATCAGTCCGCGACGAAAGAACGGGCCTATTACCGGGACCCAGCCCTGCTGGGAGAAGTCCTTGTTGCGATTGGAGTAGATGGCCTGCGCGGCGTCCGGCCCGAGTGCCGTGACGAAGGGCAGGAACGGCGAGGCGCCGAAGATGAGCGGGCCACGGGTCTCATACAGAAACATCAGGTAGTCGGGGCCGCCGCGCAGCATCTCGATCATGTGCCCCAGGACCGGTAGTCCCGCGTCGCCCACCACCGGCTTGAGTCCGCTGCCGGGCGGCGGTTCGGCGAGCGTCTTCTCCGGGAATTGGGTGTTGCGCAGCTTGCGCTCCACCAGGCCCATGCCGGGAAAGTTGTTGAAAGACGGCGTTAACCGACGCTTGGCCTGATCTAGGAGATAGTCCGGGGTGCTGATGGTCGGCATTGACGCACGCTCCTAACCGGTTGTGGTAACCGTCACTTTTTTCACTATTTCGGATTGACTTGACGCCTGTCAAGTTTTCTTTTGCGATGGTGTGCGGCAAGGTCAGGGGTGTGAGCGCGAGTGAGTAGTCCGGCCGCTGACGAGGGCCGCGCAGCGCCGACGCCGCGTCGGCGCGGTGACAAGCATCGCCAGGCGATCATGCAGGCAACTCGCGAGCTGCTCGAGGAGAAGCCGCTCTCGGAGCTCTCGGTCAGCGCCATCAGCCTGCGGGCCGGGGTGGCGCGTTCCGGGTTCTACTTCTACTTCGATTCGAAGTATTCGGTGCTGGCCCAGATTCTGGCCGAGGCCGCTGAGGAGCTCGAGGAGCTGACGCACTACTTCGCCCCGCGTCAGCCGGGGGAATCACCTGAGCAGTTCGCCGAGCGCATGGTCGGCAGCGCCGCAGCCGTGTACTCGGAGCACGACCCGGTGATGAGGGCGTGTAATGCCGCCCGCCACAGCGACATCGAGGTTCGCGAAATGCTCGAACGGCAATTCGAGGTGGTACTCCGGCAGGTCGTCAGTGTGGTCGATGCGGAGATGAAGGCCGGTACCGCCCAGCCGATAAGTGACGACCTGCCGACCTTGATCCGCACCTTGGCCGGGGTCACGTCACTGATGCTGACCGGCGACCCGTTGCTGGTCGGTCGCGACAGCGACTTCGACCGCCGGGTGCGAGTGCTCGAGCACATGTGGCTCAACGCTTTGTGGGGCGGCCCGGCCCGGTAGGTATCGTTCCGGCCATGGTGCAGCGGGGTTCCACCGAATATTTCGCAGGCAAGCGGTGTTTCGTGACCGGCGCGGCGAGTGGCATCGGCCGCGCCACCGCACTGCGGCTGGCCGCGCACGGGGCCGAACTCTATCTCACCGACCGCGATTCCGACGGCTTGGCGCACACCGTTGCCGACGCCCGGGCGCTCGGCGCGCAAGTGCCCGCACACCGCGTGTTGGACATCTCCGACTACGCCCAGGTTGCCGCGTTCGCGGCCGATATTCACGCGGGTCACTCCAGCATGGATGTGGTGCTCAACATCGCCGGCGTTTCGGCCTGGGGAACCGTCGACCGGTTGAGCCACGACCAGTGGGAACGGATGATCTCGGTCAACCTGATGGGCCCGATCCACGTGATCGAGTCATTCGTCCCGCAGATGATCGCGGCGCGCCGCGGCGGGCACGTGGTCAACGTATCCTCAGCCGCCGGAATCGTCGCGCTCCCATGGCATGCCGCCTACAGCGCCAGCAAGTACGGATTGCGCGGACTTTCCGAGGTGCTGCACTTCGACCTGGCGCGGCACCGCATCGCAGTGTCGGTTGTGGTGCCCGGAGCCGTGAAGACTCCCTTGGTCAACACCGTGGAGATCGCCGGCGTCAGCCGCGAAGACCCGCACGTCGCACGCTGGGTGGACCGCTTCAGCAGCCATGCCGTCTCACCGGAAAGAGCTGCCGAAAAGATGTTGGCGGGGGTCGCAAAGAAGCGGTACCTGATCTACACCTCGCAGGACATCAGGGCACTGTATGCGTTCAAACGGCTGGCCTGGTGGCCCTATAGCGTGTCGATGCGCCGGGTCAATGCGATCTTCACCCGCGCGCTGCGTCCGGCACCGCCCCAATTAGACCGCTGACGAAGGCATTTCGAGTTCCAGGCGCACCCCGAGCAGCCGGACGGGACGGTCCAGTTCGAACAGGTCCAGGATGCGCAGGGCGGCGGCGACGATGACGCCGGCGTCGGTGGTCGGCGCGTCCAGCTTCCGGATCTTGGTGCGGGTGTAGAACGTGGAGGTGCGGACGGTGACCGCGACGCGGGTGACGATCCGCGCCGAGGCCACCACATCGTCGAGCGCCCGCTGGGCCAATGCGGTAACCGCCGAATCCATCTCAGCCCGCTCGGTGAGGTCCTGCGGGAAGGTGACGACATGACTGCGCGAGCGCGGCACCCATGGCTGCGCGCTGACGTCGGTGTCTCCGCCGCCTTTGGCCAGCAGTAGCAGCCACAGGCCGGTGCGCGGGCCGAACGTCGACGTCAACAGTTCGCCATCGGCGCGTGCCAGTTGTGAAACCATCGTAATATCTAGAGCAGCAAGCTTTTTCGCTGTCTTCTGGCCGATGCCCCACAGTGCGGTCACTGGACGGTCGGCCATCACTGCCATCCAGTTGGCATCGGTGAGCTGAAAGATCCCGGCCGGTTTGGCGAAGCCGGTGGCAACCTTGGCGCGCTGCTTGTTGTCGCTGATGCCCACCGAGCAGGACAACCCGGTCTCGGTCTCGATCGTGGTGCGGATCTTCTCGGCGACCACAACGGGATCGGTGGGTACCCCGACATACGCCTCGTCCCAGCCCCATACCTCGACGGGATGTCCTAGGTCGCGCAGCAGTCCCATCACCTGTTCCGACGCCTCGTCGTAGGCGGCGGGATCGGAGGCCAGGAAGGTGGCGTCCGGGCAGCGGCGGGCCGCCGCCCGCAACGGCATACCCGCGTGCACGCCGAATCGTCGTGCCTCATACGACGCGCACGTGACGACCTTGCGCGGTTCGGTGGGGTCGCCGCTGCCGCCGACGATGACGGGCAGCCCGACCAACTCGGGATGGCGGCGCAATTCGACCGATGCGAGGAACTGGTCGAGGTCCACGTGCAGGACCCAGGGCCCGGATTCTTCACCCATCTCCGTGGATCACCTCCCGCAGAGCTTGCGGGCCATGGTCGCCCAGGCGCCGGCTAGCGTCTGTGGGGTGTGGCCGCCTTCGGTCAGTTGATGCTCGACGTAGTCGACATCGAGCAGCGCGAGCAGTGCGTCGGTTTGGATGCCCAGATCCCCTGAGGTGCCCGCGGCGTTCAGCAGCACCCGTACGTGGGTGCGTTGCACGACGGCGGCCCCCACGTGGCGGCTGTGCGGGTCGCGGCCGGCGGCAGACAACAACTCGCGGTGGGCGTGCACAAAACAGATGCGTTCCCGTCCGAAGGCGATCAACCGCTCTAGCGGTGGCGCATCGGGCCCCAGCGGCGGCGGGCCGAAGAGAAACGCTTGCTGGCTGGCCTTTTCATCTTCGTCGAGCAGCACCGTCATCAGGCCGGATCGGCTGCCGAACCGGCGGAACAGCGTGCCCTTGCCGACTCCGGCTGCTGCCGCGACGTCGTCCATGGTGACCGCACCGGCGCCGCGCTGGGCGACCAGTTCGCGGGCGGCCGCCAGCAGCAGCGCACGGTTGCGCGCAGCGTCGCTGCGTTCCGGCAGGGGTTCGTTCGCCAGGTCATGGCGCGCAGGCGCTCGCAACCCGCCGGACTCATCGACACCGCCCATCTCTGCACCTTATCGCCGGCGGAATAAAACGGACCGTAGTCCGATTAGTTGATGCGATGATGTAGTCAGCAACCGAAGGGGACGAAGTGACCGAAGTGAAGATCTTGGCGTTAGTCGGCAGTCTGCGCAGGGCGTCGGTCAACCGGCAGATCGCCGAATTGGCGGCCGAGGTCGCCCCGCAGGGGGTGACGGTGACGGTGTTCGACGGACTCGGCGAGCTGCCCTTTTACAACGAGGACATCGACGATGCGATGAACACCGAACTGGATCAAGCTCCCGCGCAGGCGGTGGCCCTGCGCGCCGCGGCCGCCGACGCCCACGCCGCGCTTGTCGTCACTCCTGAGTACAACGGCACCATCCCGGCCGTCATCAAGAATGCGATCGACTGGCTGTCCCGCCCCTTTGGCAACGGCGCTCTCAAAGACAAGCCGCTGGCGGTGATCGGCGGTTCGATGGGCCGGTACGGCGGGGTGTGGGCGCACGACGAAACCCGCAAGTCGTTCGGCATCGCAGGCGCGCGCGTGAACGACGCGATCAAGCTCTCCGTGCCGCTGCAGGCGCTCGGTGGCGGCGCCCCGGCCGACCACGAGGACCTCTCGGCCAACGTCCGTGACGTGGTCGGCAAGCTCGCGGCCGAGGTGGGCTGACCGTTTGCATCGGATCGGCTCTGAGCCGATCAACCCGGTAGTCAAGGCCGCCGGCGGTCTGGCCGGCGGCTTTGCTGGTGGGTGCGGAGCAGGCCGTCCGGACCCGCCTGTCGGTGGTCGCTGATATACCTCTGTGCGTGCACCCTGCGAGCCTCCCCCGACCGGACCGACGCCCACGTTTTGTGATCTGCGACACGCCGACGCGACATGCGCGACAGGGCTTACGACCTGGGAATTTCAAAAATGTTATTCCGAACATCTTGTATCTCTTCTCGTTGTCACCCCCTAGGTGTAGTGTTTCGAGGACCGGCAGATCCCAGACTCACCGAGTCCCGGCCAGGTCCCAACGGGCCGAACGGGGCGTGGTGAGCTTCCCGGAATCGGCGTCCGCGTCTCGAGCCAGGTCAGCTCGAAAACCGCGGCCGCACGATGGGAATCTGGGGGCTCGCCGGGGCGCTGAAGATAGCGCGGAAGTATCAATCGAGCCGTTGCCAGTCCGTTAACCCCTCTTCCGCAAAGGAGCGGTACGCCCATGAGCATCACCGTCTACAGCAAGCCCGCGTGCGTGCAGTGCGTCGCCACCTACAAGGCGCTGGACAAGCAGGGCATCGCCTACCAGAAAGTCGATATCACTCTGGACCCCGAGGCCCGCGACTACGTGATGGCGCTCGGCTACCTGCAGGCGCCCGTCGTGGTGGCCGACAACGCACACTGGTCCGGTTTCCGGCCGGACCGCATCAAGGCACTTGCCGAATCGGCGATGAGCGCCTAGTTCGGTAGCCGGAACAGACCAGGAAGGGTTGCGGTGCGCGATGGACGTCTCAGAGATCGTGGGGCGCAACCTGGTGTATTTCTCCTCCGTGTCGGAGAACACCCACCGCTTCGTGCAGAAGCTGGGCGTTCCCGCCACGCGGATCCCGGTGCACGGCCGCATCGAGGTAGACGAACCATACGTGCTGGTGCTGCCCACGTACGGCGGCGGACGGGTCACCCCGAACAGCTCGAACATTGAGGACGGCGGCTACGTACCCAAACAGGTCATCGCCTTTCTGAACAATGAGCACAACCGCTCGCTGATCCGCGGCGTGATCGCCGCGGGCAACAACAACTTCGGTGCCGAATTCGCCTACGCGGGCAACGTGGTCTCCCGCAAGTGCGGCGTTCCGTACCTTTACCGCTTCGAACTCATGGGCACCGAGGACGACGTGGCCGCCGTCCGGGCGGGCCTCGCTCAATTCTGGGCTCAATATTGGAAGGAACAGACGTGCCACCAACCGTCACTACAGAGCCTGTAACCACCGGCGTGCACCCCCATCTTTCGGGAGGCGCGGCGGAGTTGGATTACCACGCGCTGAACGCGAGGCTGAATCTGTACGACGCGGACGGCAAGATTCAGTTCGACAAGGACGTACTCGCCGCACGCCAGTACTTCCTGGAGCACGTCAACCAGAACACGGTGTTCTTCCACAACCAGGACGAGAAGCTCGACTACCTGATCCGGGAGAATTACTACGAGCGCGAGGTTCTGGACCAGTACTCTCGCAATTTCGTCAAGACGCTGCTCGATCGTGCCTACGCCAAGAAGTTCCGCTTCCCGACGTTCCTGGGTGCATTCAAGTACTACACCTCCTACACGCTGAAGACCTTCGACGGGAAGCGCTACCTGGAGCGCTTCGAAGATCGCGTCGTGATGGTGTCGCTCACCCTGGCCGCCGGTGACACCGGACTGGCCGAAAAGCTGGTGGACGAGATTATCGACGGCCGGTTCCAGCCGGCCACCCCGACGTTCCTGAACTCTGGAAAAAAGCAGCGCGGCGAGCCGGTGAGCTGCTTTCCCGCCGGAACACCAGTGGATACCCCCGACGGGCCGCAAGCGATCGAGACACTGCGGGCAGGCGACCGGGTGCTCTCGCACGACGGGTCCTTCTCCGTCGTCGAGTCCGTCATCGAGAACCCCAACGACCAAGCGCTCGTTGCGATCTCACACTTCGGGCACGGGGAACCGATCCTGTGCACGCCCGAGCATCCGATCCTGGTGTGGACAACGCGCGATGTGCGAACACTTATCGACGGTGACGGTGCTGACCCCTTCAACGGATTCGTATGGTTGGCTGCCAAAGACATTCGCTCCACGGACTTCATCGTGACGGCTGCACCACAGGAGGCACGGACGCGGCGGGTCCACGACCTGATGGAGTACGTTGGCGCGGGCGAATACGAAGAGGTCGACGGGCTCATACGTAAGGTCAACTCCGATCGGAAGCACCGCAACAAGCAGCGCCACCATATGAGCTTCATATCGGTGAATCGCTACGTTGAAGAGTCGTACGACCTTGGTCTTATCCTTGGCTGGTACGTCGCCGAAGGCCATATCTCCAAGCGATCGGGACCCGCGGGCCCGAACCCCAACGGCATTCACTTCACGATCGGCACACATGAACTCGAGTACCAGCACGAGCTCGCAGTGGCGTTCAAGCGGGTGTTCGCAGCCGACCTCGCCATACACCAAAGTGTGTCAGACCAGTCGGTGCGCATGATTTGCAACAGCAAGGTCGTTTCGTCGCTGTTCCTTTCTCTGGTCGGCACAGGATATCGCTCGAAGCGGTTGTCCCACGACGTCTTAACGGCCGACGAAGAGTTTCAGCGTGGATTGCTGGCCGGGTTGTTCCGCGGGGACGGGTGCAGTGTCAGCGGCGGCATGGCGCTCGATCTGGTGAATCCGGAGCTGATCGATCAGGTGCAACTACTTCTGCGCCGAAACGGAATCATGTCCAGGGTCCGCCAGTACGTCAACCAAGCAGGCAACGTAACGGGACAGGTATTCGTGCCTGGTGTGCCAGGCGCCAACGAAGAGTTCATCTTCGACGTCGGCAAGAATCTGCACAACTATGTCGGCCAGAAGGGGTCTTCGCGCACGACCTATCAGGTCGTGCATGGGCGGCACGTGTACGGAATCCGCGAATTGAGGCGCACGCAGGACGTTCCGACGAAGGTCTACAACCTCCACGTCGAGGACACACATACCTACACGATTCGCGGCACGGTCGTGCACAACTGCTTTCTGCTGCGCATCGAGGACAACATGGAGTCGATCGGGCGATCCATCAACTCCGCGCTGCAGCTGTCCAAGCGCGGCGGAGGAGTTGCGTTGCTGCTGAGCAACATTCGCGAGCACGGCGCGCCGATCAAGAACATCGAGAACCAGTCCTCGGGCGTCATCCCGATTATGAAGCTGCTCGAGGACTCCTTCTCCTATGCCAATCAGCTGGGAGCGCGCCAAGGCGCCGGCGCCGTATACCTCAACGCTCACCACCCCGACATCTACCGGTTCCTGGACACCAAGCGGGAGAACGCCGACGAGAAGATCAGGATCAAGACGCTGAGCCTGGGCGTGGTGATTCCGGACATCACCTTCGAGCTGGCCAAGAAGAACGAGGACATGTACCTGTTCTCGCCCTATGACGTCGAGCGCGTCTACGGCATGGCATTCGCCGACATCTCGGTGACCGAGAAGTACTACGAGATGGTCGACGACGCGCGTATCCGCAAGACCAAGATCAAGGCGCGCGAGTTCTTCCAGACCCTGGCCGAGCTGCAGTTCGAGTCCGGTTACCCCTACATCATGTTCGAGGACACGGTGAACCGGGCCAACCCTATCGAGGGCAAGATCACCCACTCGAACCTGTGCTCGGAGATCCTGCAGGTCTCCACGCCGTCGCTGTTCAACGACGACTTGTCCTATGCCAAGGTGGGCAAGGACATCTCGTGCAACCTGGGGTCGCTGAACATCGCCAAGACGATGGACTCGCCGGACTTCGCCCAAACCATCGAGGTGGCCATCCGCGCGCTGACCGCGGTGAGCGACCAGACCCACATCACGTCAGTGCCGTCAATCGAGCAGGGCAACAACGACTCCCACGCAATCGGGCTGGGACAGATGAACCTGCACGGCTACCTGGCTCGCGAGGAGATCTTCTACGGCTCCGAAGAAGGCATCGACTTCACCAACATCTACTTCTACACGGTGCTCTACCACGCGCTACGTGCCTCGAATCGCATCGCCATCGAACGGGGCACGCACTTCAAGGGTTTCGAGCGGTCCAAGTACGCCTCGGGTGAGTTCTTCGACAAGTACACCGAACAGGTCTGGGAGCCGGCCACCGACAAGGTGCGCCAGCTCTTTTCCAAAGCCGGCATCCGCATCCCGAACCAGGACGATTGGAAGCGGCTCAAGGAATCGGTGCAACGGCACGGCATCTACAACCAGAACCTGCAGGCGGTGCCGCCGACCGGGTCGATCTCCTACATCAACCATTCGACGTCGTCGATCCACCCGATCGTGTCGAAGGTGGAGATCCGTAAGGAAGGCAAGATCGGCCGCGTCTACTACCCGGCGCCCTACATGACCAACGACAACCTGCAGTACTACCAGGACGCCTACGAGATCGGCTACGAGAAGATCATCGACACCTACGCCGCGGCAACCCAACACGTGGACCAGGGGCTGTCGCTGACGCTGTTCTTCAAGGACACCGCCACCACGCGTGACGTGAACAAGGCGCAGATCTACGCCTGGCGCAAGGGAATCAAGACGCTGTACTACATCCGGCTGCGGCAGCTGGCGCTGGAAGGGACCGAGGTCGAGGGCTGCGTGTCCTGCATGCTGTAGGCCACCCGCGCCGAGTGTGAATCAGGCGACTGCTGTACGGCGTGCCGGGTCGTGAGATTCACACTCGGCGAGCGCAGGACCCGCGGTCTGCGCAGGTCAGCGGCTCCCAAGCGGTAAGGTGCTTGACGTGGTGAGAATGCCTCGACCCGTGTTGCCCCACCCGAGCCCGAAGCCCGGTGTGAAAGTCGACGCGCGCAGCGAGCGCTGGCGCGAGCACCGCACGAAGGTGCGTGCCGAAATCGTCGACGCCGCCTTTCGTGCCATCGACCGGCTGGGCCCGGAGCTGAGCGTGCGGGAGATCGCGGAGGAGGCCGGCACCGCCAAGCCGAAGATCTACCGGCATTTCACCGACAAGTCCGACCTGTTCCTGGCGATCGGGGAACGCCTGCGCGACATGTTGTGGGCGGCGATCTTCCCCTCGATCAACCTGGCCACCGACTCTGCCCGCCAAGTGATCCATCGCGCCGTCGAAGAGTTCGTCACCCTGCTTGACCAGCACCCCAATGTCATGCGGGTGTTCATCCAAGGCAGCTCGAGCGCCCAGTCCAAGGCCACGGTGCGGACCCTCAACGAAGGCCGCGAGATCACGCTGACCATCGCCGAGATGTTCAACAACGAACTGCGGGACATGGAACTCGACGCCGCAGCGCTCGAACTCGCGGCCTTCTCGGCCTTCGGGTGCGCAGCCTCGGCCACCGAATGGTGGCTGGGCCCCGAACCGGACAGCCCGCGTTCGATGACGCGCGAGCAGTTCGTGAGCCAGCTGACGACCATCATGATGGGTGTCATCGTCGGCACCGCCGAGACGCTGGGCATCGTGATAAACCCGGACAAGCCGATCCACGACGCGCTGCCCGCTGCGCTGCCGTGAGGTGAGCCTCAGCATCGTTGACATCATGGTGGGGATCCGTAACACTCGGATATATCCGATACCCCGGGTACTGGGTATCTGCGTCGAGCTGAGCACGCCCGCATACAGGGGCCACAACAGGAAAGATCCACCATGACCGACGTCGTGACCTCGGCGACCGAAGCAGCCGAGAAACCGCAGGCCGAGCCCATCCATACTCGCACCCTCATCATCGGGACCGGGTTCTCCGGCCTCGGCATGGCGATCGCCCTGCAGAAGGAGGGCGTGGACTTCGTCATCCTGGAAAAGGCTGACGATATCGGTGGCACGTGGCGCGACAACAGCTACCCCGGCTGTGCCTGCGACATCCCGTCGCATCTCTACTCGTTCTCATTCGAGCCCAAGCCGGACTGGAGGAATCCCTTCTCGTTCCAGGCCGAGATCTGGGATTACCTCAAGGGTGTCACCGAGAAGTACGGGCTGCGCCGCTACATCCACTTCAACTCCCTGGTCGACCGTGCCTACTGGGACGACGAGGAGTACCGCTGGCACGTGTTCACCGTCGACGGGCGGGAGTACGTGGCACAGTTTCTGGTCTCCGGAGCCGGGGCCCTGCACATCCCGTCCGTCCCGGACATCGACGGTCGTGACGAATTTGCCGGTGCCGCTTTTCATTCCGCGGAGTGGGACCACAGCGTCGACCTGACCGGCAAGCGGGTGGCTATCATCGGCACCGGCGCCAGCGCAATCCAGATCGTCCCCGAGATCGTCGGGCAGGTCGCCGAACTCCAGCTCTACCAGCGCACCCCGCCGTGGGTGGTGCCGCGTTCCAATCCCGAGATTCCGCCGGCGCTGCGCGCGGCCATGGAGAATGTGCCGGGGCTGCGCGCGCTGGCGAGACTGGCGATCTATTGGGGACAAGAGGCCCTCGCCTTCGGCATGACCAAGCGCCCCAATGCGCTGAAATTCATCGAGGCGTACTGCAAGTGGAACATCCGGCGTTCGGTGAAGGACCGCGAACTGCGCCGCAAGCTGACCCCGAAATACCGCATCGGTTGCAAGCGCATCCTGAACTCGTCGACCTACTACCGCGCGGTTGCCGACCCCAAGACGAAGCTGATCACCGAGGGAATCACCCGGATCACCCGCGACGGCATCGTCACCGCCGACGGCCGCGAACACAAGGCCGACGTGATCGTGTACGCCACCGGCTTCCATGTCACCGACTCCTACACCTACGTCCAGATCAAGGGCCAGCACGGCGAAGATCTGGTGGACCGGTGGAACCGCGAGGGCATCGGCGCCCACCGCGGCATCACCGTTGCCGACGTGCCCAACTTGTTTTTCCTGCTGGGCCCCAACACCGGACTGGGCCACAACTCGGTGGTCTTCATGATCGAGTCCCAGATCCACTACGTGGCCGACGCGATCGCCAAGTGCGACAAGATGGGTGCCCAGGCGCTGGCACCCACCCGCGAAGCACAGGACCGGTTCAACGCCGAACTGCAGCAGAAGCTGGCCGGTTCGGTGTGGAACAGCGGTGGTTGCAGCAGCTGGTATCTCGACGAGCACGGCAAGAACACGGTGTTGTGGGGTGGCTACACCTGGCAGTACTGGATGGCCACCCGCTCGCTGAAGCCGCAGGAGTACCAATTCCTGGGAGTGGGCAAGAGGTCGCGCAAGTCAGTTGCGTGACAACTGCTGTTCCGGCCTGGACGCACTGTGGGCAAACGACCGAAGGTTGCGGCGCACGATGCGGTCCAGCATCCGGTCGGGCAGCACACGGCTGATCCGCACCAGGATCGCGGCGTCGCGGCCGATGGTGTAGCGGGTGCGGGGGTGCCTCGCGGTGGCGGCCTTGGCGATCACCTTCGCGGCGTGTTCGGCCGGCACGCCGATCTCCATGAACGATCGCGCCTGTGCCGTCACGGCCGCATTGAGCTCGCCGTAGCGCGCGAGTTGCGCGGGGCTCATGTCCGCTATCAGCTCCTGCGCCGTCGCGATCCCGCGCTCCGGCATCGCGGTCTTGACCGCACCGGGTTCGACGACCACCACCTTGACTCCCAGCTCGGCGACCTCTCGGCGTAATGCGTCGCTGGCGGCCTCGAGGGCGAACTTCGAGCCCGCGTACGCGCCATAGGTCGGGAGGACCACCTTCCCGCCCACCGAGCTGATGTTCACGACGGTCCCCGAGCTGCTCAGCAGCGCGGGCAACAGCGCCTGGGTGATTGCGATATGACCGAACAGATTGACCTCGAACTGCCGGCGCCACTGCGCAATCGGCAGCGCTTCGACTGGTGAGTTGATCGCGATCCCGGCGTTGTTGATCAGCGCACGCAGCGGGCGCTGGTCGCGCGCGACCCGGTCGGCGACTGCGGCGACGTCGGAGTCGACGGTGATGTCGAGGATGTGCGGCTCGATCCCGTCCCCGCACAGCGCGTCGGCGTCAACCTCCCGTCTGACTCCGGCCAGCACGTGAAAACCCCGGCGGGACAGTTCTTTAGCGGTGGCCGCGCCCATTCCGGTGGAAGCACCGGTGACGACGATCAGTTCATTGCGGCAATCGGACGAGTTCATGACGGCCTCCGTGGGCATTTGAGTTGACGCTGTCATCTCAAACTACCAGTTGAGTTGACGCTGTCAACTCAACGACGGGCTTATGCTCGGCTGGTGATGACACGAGCGGAGAGTGCGGCGGCCACGCGCCGGTCGCTGCTCGAGGCTGCGGGACTGTTGCTCGACCACGGGGGAGTCGAGGCTGTGACCCTGCGCGAGGTCGGTGCTCGCAGCGGTGTGTCCCGTTCGGCGGCGTATCGCCACTTCGCCGATAAGGAATCTCTGCTTGCGGTGCTGGCGATGAATGCGTTGAACGAATTGGGCGATTCGCTCGAGGTGTTGGCCGCTGGCGACGATTCCCCCGAAGGGGTGCTGCGGTCTGCCCTGCTGTCGCTGATCGCCCTCGGGCGCAGCCGGCCGCACCTCTACCGCCTGATCTTCACCACGCCGCCGGCTGACCTGGCCGCAGCAGCGCAGGCCGGTGAACGCACGCAACATCTGTTCCTCGACATCGTCGGTCGCCTCACCGGCCCGCAGCAGGCCAGGCGCTACGGAGCGCTGCTGCTGGCCAGCGCTCACGGGATCGCCGGCCTGGATTTGAGTGGTCACCTGGATCTGGACAAGTGGCACACCGACGCGGAGGAACTCGTCGACACGATGATCGCTATGCTTTCGGCCGCGACTGTACCGGGAAATCCATGATGGCCGAAAGTCGTTGCAGGACAGCGGTGCAAGCACTGTGCGTCGCGTGGTCGGTGATCCTGTTGGTTGCCGGGTGCGGTCAGCCCGGTAGCGGGCCGCAGTCGGTGTCTACCGAGGGCAGTCGCCCGCCGGACGTTGGACTGCCGCCGGCCGCCGAACCCCGCCAAGGGCCGCCACCCGCTGACCCCCTCGTCGGACGGACCGTCGCGGTTGGCCGTTCACCCGAAGGCGTCGTGGTCGACGCGCAGACGCGAACCCTCGCCGTCGCGGTGCGCGACCCCGATGAGTTGGTACTGCTCAACGCCGACTCGGGCGCGGTGACGGGCCGGGTTCCTCTTCCGGGATCGGTCCGCCACCTCCAACTCGAGGCTCCCGGCGGGCCCGTACTGGTGCCGGTAGAAACCGCCGACGTACTGATCCGCGTCGAGTTGCCCCAAGGTAGGTCGCAGCCGGCCATTCACACCGGCGCACATCCGCACGACGCCGCCGCAGCGGCCAACGGTGCGGTGTTCGTCGCCAACGAACACGGCGGAACGGTGGCCGTGCTGCGCGGTGATCGGATCGTCAAAGTCTTCGCCGACCGGGTCCAGCCGGCCGGTACGGCCCCGGTGGGGACGTCGATGGGCGTGCTGGACGTGCGCAAGAACGACCTCACCGTCTATGACGCCGAACGGCTGACCATCGTGGGTTCGGCCCCGGCCGGGTCCGGCCCGACGCACCTGGTCGCCGACCGGCACGGGCGGATGATCGCCGCCGACACACGTGGTGATGCCGTGCGCGTGTTCACCCCGCTGCCCGCGCCGCGTGAGGTGGGTTTCGTCGTGCAGGCGGGCGGGCCGTACGGCATCGCCTACGACGCGGCGCGCGACCGGCTCTGGGTGGCGTCGTCGGGAACCAACGAAGTCGTCGGCTACGACATGACAGAGGCGAATCCGCGTGAGGTGCAACGATTTCCGACGGTGCAGAATCCGTACACCATCGGTGTGGACGCGGCTACCGGCCGGCTGTTCGTCGCCGGGGTGACCGCCGGTGTGGTGCAGATCATCGAATCCTGATGAGGCGCGAGGATGACTGACGTTCCGCTGGATACACAAGAGCGTCTTGCTTTTTGCGACCTCCTCGACGAACTGGGTCCGTTGGCGCCGACTCTGCTGGAGGGTTGGACGACTCACGATCTCGCCGCCCATATCCTGTTGCGCGAACGCGATCTGCTGGCCGGACCGTGCCTGGTGATGCCCGCTCCCTTTCAACGATTCGCAGAGCGGCGCAGGGCCGCGCTGGCCAAGAACAACGACTTCGGTTCGCTGGTCGCGCGGATCCGGTCCGGCCCGCCGGTGGGGATCTTCCGGCTTGAATGGGTGCGGTCCATGGCCAATCTCAACGAGTTCTTCGTTCACCACGAGGACGTGCGCCGCGCCAATCGGCGGGGCCCGCGCCGTCTGGCGCCCGAATTGGACGCCGCCTTGTGGCGCAACGTCCGGCGCCGCTTCCTGAGTCGGCGACTGGGCACGTGTGGGCTTGAGATCAACCGGGCCGGCACACGCGAGCAGGTGGTGTTGCGGCGGGGGGAACCGATGGCCAGTCTCGCTGGTTCGCCGGGCGAACTGCTGCTCTACCTCTTCGGCCGCACAGCGGCAGCGCAGGTCGACGTGGGCGGATCACCGCGAGCCGTCGCCGCGATGGCGCGAACGCGATTCGGGATGTGAACGCCTGCTGGTCGCGACACGCGGGAAACACAACTTATTGTGTTGCGCAACCTTGTCGGCCCCTAGGGGTAGTGTTTGAGGCCTAAGCACGTCCGGCGTTGCCGGCAGCCAAATCGGCCTGGTGAAGTGGGGTTGCGGTGAGTGGAAATGCAAAGCTGATCGACCGCGTTTCGGCGATCAACTGGAACCGTCTGCAAGACGACAAAGACGCAGAGGTCTGGGACCGGTTGACGGGAAACTTCTGGCTGCCCGAGAAGGTGCCGGTGTCCAACGACATCCCGTCCTGGGGCACGCTGACCCCCAGCGAGAAGCAGCTGACGATGCGGGTGTTCACCGGCCTGACGATGCTGGACACCATCCAGGGCACCGTCGGTGCGGTGAGCCTGATCCCCGACGCGCTGACCCCGCACGAGGAGGCGGTGTACACCAACATCGCATTCATGGAGTCGGTGCATGCCAAGAGCTACAGCCAGATCTTCTCGACGCTGTGCTCGACCGCCGAGATCGACGACGCGTTCCGCTGGTCGGAGGAGAACCCGAACCTGCAGCGCAAGGCCGAGATCGTGCTGCAGTACTACCGCGGCGACGAACCGCTCAAACGTAAGGTCGCCTCCACCCTGCTGGAGAGCTTCCTGTTCTACTCCGGGTTCTACCTGCCGATGTACTGGTCGAGCCGGGCCAAGCTCACCAACACCGCCGACATGATCCGGCTCATCATCCGCGACGAGGCGGTGCACGGGTATTACATCGGCTACAAGTACCAGCGCGGCCTGGCCCTGGAAGAGGAGGCCAAGCGCGCGGAGCTCAAGGACTACACCTACGAGCTGCTGTTCGAGCTGTATGACAACGAGGTCGAGTACACCCAGGACCTCTACGACGAGGTCGGGCTCACCGAGGACGTCAAGAAGTTCCTGCGCTACAACGCCAACAAGGCGCTGATGAACCTGGGCTACGAGGCGCTGTTCCCGCGCGACGAGACCGACGTGAACCCGGCGATCCTGTCCGCACTGTCACCCAATGCCGACGAGAACCACGACTTCTTCTCCGGTTCGGGGTCGAGCTACGTGATCGGCAAGGCCGTGGTCACCGAGGACGAGGACTGGGACTTCTAAGGAGAAGGCGGTAACTCCGGCGGCCGCACCCAGTTCTTTAGCACTGTGCGGCCGATCAATTGGCAGCCGTGGGTGCGTGCCAATTGCCTTGCGGCAGTGGTGAATTCCTGGTTGCTGACGACGATGCTGCGGGTGCAGCCGTGGTGGCGTGCGCCTGCCACCACCTCTTGGACGGCCGCAACGCCCACCGGTTTGCCGTACCGCTTGCACTGCACCGCCACATACCGGCCGTCCTTCTCGGCGACCAGGTCGACGCCGTAGTCACCGACGGGCGGGGTGAACGTGACCTGCCAGCCCGCGCGGCCGAGGCGGGTGGCGATGTAGCTTTCGAACTCGACACCGTCCATGGCATCGATCTCGCGCAGGGTCGTAGCGCGGCGTCCGCGACGCGTCCAATCCCGGTTGGCCAGCCACCCCATCAGTACCACGGACAGCAGCGCAAGGTAGAACGCCAGAATCCCGGCCGCCAGGCTGTGCTCGATGATGCCGGCGATTACCGCGACGATCAGCGGGACGGCGAGCAGGGTTGTCGTCATGCCCGGGTTATCGGGGGAACCGTCTGCACGGGCTGATGATAAGGCGGCGCGACGACAAGCCATCTCCGTTCGCCCGCACGTGTTCGTGTCGTGAACGACGCGTGAATTGTCGGATCAGCACGCCTGCGCAAGTGGCGTCGTCGACCTCGCTTTCGGGACACTGTGCGGGTGACGAAAGAGCAATCCGACTGCGCCCACCCCCACTTCTTTCGATCGGTGATCCGCTGGCTGCAGGCCGGCTATCCCGAAGGCGTGCCCGGGCCCGACCGGGTCCCGCTGTTCGCCCTGCTGCGCAGCACGCCCCTGACCTCGGATCAGCTGAAGGAGGTCATCGCCAATCTCACCGCGAAGGGCTCACCCGCGGTGGCCGACGGGGTCATCGACGGCAACGAAATCGCGGAACAGATTGCCGAATTGACGCACCACGACCCCGGCCCGGAAAACATCCGGCGAGTTGCGGCCACCCTGGCCGCCGCCGGCTGGCCGCTGGCCGGTATCGACGTCAGCGAAGTGATCCCGGGGGACGAGGACGGCGAAGCGGCCGAAGAGGTGGCCGCGCGGCTGAGGGCCGGACTGTAGCGCTTACAGCGTTGAGATGTCGATGACGAAGCGGTAGCGCACGTCGCTGGACAGCACGCGTTCGTAGGCTTCGTTGACGTAATCCGCTGCGATGACCTCGATTTCGGGTGTCACGTTGTGCTCGGCGCAGAAGTCGAGCATCTCCTGGGTCTCGGCGATACCGCCGATGTTCGACCCGGACAAGCTGCGCCGCGCCAACGCGAGCCCGAATGCCGGTACCTCCATGGGGTGCTCGGGAATGCCGAGCTCCACCATGGTGCCGTCGACGTCGAGCAGGTTCAGGTACCGGCCCAGCTCCAGGTTCGCCGAGACGGTGTTGAGGATCAGGTCGAAGCTGCTGCGCAATTTCTTGAAGGTGTCCGGGTCCGAGGTTGCGTAGTAATTGCTTGCGCCCAAACGTAATCCGTCTTCCATCTTCTTCAGCGACTGCGAGAGCACGCTCACCTCGCAACCCAGCGCCGCGCCCAGCTTGACGCCCATGTGGCCCAGCCCGCCCAAGCCGATGATGGCCAGCCGCGTGTCCGGGCCGGCCTTCCAGTGCCGCAGCGGGGAGAACAGCGTGATGCCCGCGCACAGCAACGGGGCCGCCGCATCCAGCGGCAGCGACTCGGGGATGCGCACGACGAAGTTCTCGTCCACCACGACGGCCTGACTGTAGCCGCCCTGGGTCGGGGTGCCGTCCTTGTCGGTGGAGTTGTAGGTGAAGGTGGCGCCCTTCTTGCAGTACTGCTCGAGGCCGGCGTTACAGCTGCTGCACTGCCCGCACGAGTTCACCATGCAGCCGACGCCGACGTGGTCGCCGACCTTGTGCCTGGTCACCTCGGAGCCGACTGCGGTGACGACGCCGGCAATCTCATGGCCGGGTACCACCGGATAGTTCGGCACGCCCCATTCGGCTTTGACGGTGTGGATGTCGGAGTGGCAGATTCCGGCGAACTTGATGTCGATGGCCACATCGTGCGGGCCGGGTTCGCGACGTTCGATGGTGGTCTTGGTCAACGGTTCGGTGGCCGACGTCGCGGCGTATGCGGAAACGGTGCTCATCATCATCCTCTGGGATCTGGATACGCTCTCACAAAAGATTAGCTAAGTTAACGGTCTCGGACCAGTTGCCGTGGGGTTGCGCTGGTCACCTCTCAGTTGATCGGGGCGTTGATCCACCGCAGATCATCGACGATGCCGCGGGCAGCGATCAGTCCTTCGCCGGTCTGCCAGATCTCGTCGTTGACGATGAAGATGCGGTTGTCGCGGTTTGCGCCGAGCCGGCGCCAAGGGGGGCTGTCCAGGACGGTGGCGGCGCGCTCGGCGGCTGCCGTGGACACGCACGAGACGTAAACGATGTCGGCGTCGGCGGCGGAGAAGTCCGGACTCCTGGCCAGGTCGGTGTCGGTGGTGCCGAACTCGATGTAGGGCTTGTCGGTGAACCGCTGCGGCGCCGGGCGGTCCACCCCGACGGCGTTCAGCACGCTGGCCGGAAAATTGCTGGACCCGTAGACACGCAGTGTGCTGGTGGTGAGTTGCACCACCGATACCTGAAAGTGGGCCGCGTCGTGCTTTGCGCCGATATCGGTGGCGCGTTGCCGGAACGCGTTGACGAGTGCGTTCGCCGCGCCGCCGCGGGCTGTCGCGGCTCCGACGCCGCGCAGGTTGTCCTCCCACGCCGCACCCGGGGCGGCGGTGAACACCGTCGGGGCAATCGCCGCCAGCTGCGGATACAGCGTCGGCGTCAGGGAGATCGACCCCAGGATCAAATCCGGGTGGGCCGCCGCAATGGCCCTCAGGTCCGGTGCGTTGCGCGAACCGGCGCCCGGCGCGTCGTGAATCACCTTGCCCAGGTAGGACGGCTGACTCGAGGATCCGTCCGGCAACGCCGCGGCGACCACCCGGGATTGCAGGCCCAGCGCACACAGAAAGTCGAGCTGGTCTCCGGACAGTACGACGATGCGTTGCGGGTCCGCCGGCACCTGCGCCTCGCCCGGCAGGACACCGGCAGCGTTGCGGGCCGGTCGTGGGGGACCGGCATCGGGCGGGGCCGGTTCACGCGCACAGGACTCCTCGGGCTTGCGGTCGTTGCCCAGCACCCCGGCGCCGGCGATCTGAGTGGTGGGCGTGACCATCGTCGAGGTCGCTGCCGGCTTGTCCGAACCGCAAGCGCCGCACGCCAGGACCAGCACCGCCGCGGACAGGGCGGCCAGGCTGGTTCGCAGGCCACCGGATCGCACGCGTCCGACGGTAACATCCGGCCCGCTCAGGCCGCACCGCAAGCGTCGGCGCGGGCCGCTCGCCGCATCAATTACGACAGTTTGTAGGACCAGCCCTACCGCCGCGCCGAACGCGGGCTAAGATTCGTCTCAGCATTGTTGTGCGCCCCTGTGCGGATGGATGTTTGGAGGAGCTGTTGACAGCCGAAGCGCCCCCCTTGGGAGGAGAACTCGAAGCCGTCCGTCCCTACCCGGCTCGAACCGGACCCAAGGGCAACCTGGTCTACAAGCTGATCACCACGACCGATCACAAGCTGATCGGCATCATGTACTGCGTCGCCTGCTTCATCTTCTTCATGATCGGCGGCCTGATGGCGCTGCTGATGCGGACCGAGCTCGCGGTACCCGGTCTGCAGTTCCTGTCGAATGAGCAGTACAACCAGCTGTTCACCATGCACGGCACGGCCATGCTGCTGTTCTATGCGACGCCGATCGTGTTCGGCTTCGCCAACCTGGTGCTGCCGCTGCAGATCGGCGCACCGGACGTGGCCTTCCCGCGGCTGAACGCATTCTCGTTCTGGCTGTTCCTGTTCGGGGCGACCATCGCGATCGCCGGCTTCATCACCCCTGGCGGTGCCGCGGACTTCGGCTGGACCGCCTACACCCCGCTGACCGACGCGATCCATTCACCTGGCGTCGGTGGAGACCTGTGGATCATGGGTATCGCCGTCGGTGGTCTGGGAACCATCCTGGGCGCGGTCAACATGATCACCACCGTGGTGTGCATGCGCGCACCGGGCATGACGATGTTCCGGATGCCGATCTTCACCTGGAACATCCTGGTGACCTCGGTGCTGGTGCTGATCGCCTTCCCGCTGCTGACCGCGGCGCTGTTCGGACTGGCCGCCGACCGCCACCTCGGCGCCCACATCTACGACCCGGCCAACGGCGGGGTTCTGCTGTGGCAGCACCTGTTCTGGTTCTTCGGTCACCCGGAGGTGTACATCCTGGCGCTGCCGTTCTTCGGTGTGGTCTCCGAGATCTTCCCGGTGTTCTCGCGCAAGCCGATCTTCGGTTACACCACCCTGGTCTACGCGACGCTGTCGATCGCCGCTTTGTCGGTCGCGGTGTGGGCCCACCACATGTTCGCCACCGGAGCGGTTTTGCTTCCTTTCTTCTCCTTCATGACCTTCCTGATCGCGGTCCCGACGGGGATCAAGTTCTTCAACTGGGTGGGCACAATGTGGAAGGGTCAGCTGACGTTCGAGACGCCGATGCTGTTCTCGATCGGCTTCGCCGTGACGTTCCTGCTGGGCGGTCTCAGTGGTGTGCTGCTGGCCAGCCCGCCGCTGGACTTCCACGTCACCGACACCTACTTCGTGATCGCCCACTTCCATTACGTGTTGTTCGGCACCATCGTGTTCTCCACGTACGCGGGCATCTACTTCTGGTTCCCGAAGATGACGGGCCGGCTGCTGGACGAGCGACTGGGCAAGCTGCACTTCTGGCTGACCTTCATCGGGTTCCACACCACGTTCCTGGTGCAGCACTGGCTCGGTGACCAGGGCATGCCGCGCCGCTACGCCGACTACTTGCCCACCGACGGCTTCACCACGCTGAACATCATCTCCACCGTCGGGGCGTTCATCCTGGGCATCTCGATGTTCCCGTTCGTGTGGAACGTCTTCAAGAGCTGGCGTTACGGCGAGGTGGTGACCGTTGACGACCCGTGGGGATACGGCAATTCGCTGGAGTGGGCCACCAGTTGCCCGCCGCCGCGGCACAACTTCACCGAGCTGCCGCGAATCCGGTCGGAGCGCCCGGCATTCGAGCTGCACTATCCGCACATGGTGGAACGGCTGCGTGCCGAAGCCCACATCGGGCGAAGCCACGGCCCGTCCGACGGCGATGTCACCCGAGCGGACGACATCAGCGTCCGCACCTGATGGCCCGTAGCGGGGCAGTCGCGGGTGAGTAGGCCACCCAGGGTGTCGGTGCTGATCACGGTCACCGGCATCGACCAGCCGGGTGTCACGTCGGCCCTCTTCGGCGTCCTGGCCCGGCACCAGGTGGAGTTGCTCAACGTCGAACAGGTGGTGATCAGGGCGCGGTTGACGCTGGGCGTGCTGGTGTCCTGCCCGGCGGAGGTCGCCGACGGCACCGCGCTGCGCGACGACGTCGAAGCAGCCGTCCGCGACGTAGGGATGGACGTCACGATAGAGCGCAGCGACGACCTGCCGATCATCCAGGAACCGTCGACGCACACCATTTTCGTGCTCGGCCGCCCGATCACGGCGGGCGCCTTCGGCGCGCTCGCCCACGAAGTGGCCGGCCTCGGCGTAAACATCGATTTCATCCGCGGTGTGTCCGACTACCCCGTCACGGGCCTGGAGCTGCGGGTGTCGGTGCCGCCGGAGGCCGTGGGACCCCTGCAGAGCGCCCTGACCAGGGTGGCCGCCGAAGAGCACGTGGATGTGGCGCTCGAGGACTACGGTCTGGCCTGGCGCACCAAACGGCTGATCGTGTTCGACGTCGATTCGACCCTCGTCCAGGGCGAGGTGATCGAGATGCTGGCGGCCCGCGCGGGTGCCGAGGGCAAAGTCGCGGCGATCACCGAAGCGGCGATGCGCGGCGAGTTGGACTTCGCCAAGTCGTTGGAGCAGCGGGTCGCCACACTGGCCGGCCTGCCCGCCTCGGTGATCGACGATGTCGCCGACCAGCTGGAGCTGATGCCGGGCGCCCGCACCACGCTGCGCACGTTGCAGCGCTTGGGTTTTCGCTGCGGTGTGGTATCCGGCGGCTTTCGGCGCATCATCGAGCCGCTGGCCGAGGAACTCAAGCTGGATTTCGTGGCCGCCAATGAGCTGGAGATCATCGACGGCACCCTTACCGGCCGGGTGGTGGGAACCATCGTCGATCGCGCCGGCAAAGCCACCGCGCTGCGTGCCTTCGCCGAGCAGTACGGGGTGCCGATGGAGCAGACCGTCGCGGTCGGAGACGGCGCGAACGACATCGACATGCTGGCAGCCGCGGGCATGGGTATCGCGTTCAACGCCAAGCCCGCGCTACGTGAAGTGGCGGACGCATCGTTGAGCCATCCCTATCTGGACACCGTGTTGTTCCTGCTGGGCGTCACCCGCGGGGAGATCGAAGCCGCCGACGCGGTGGACGGCGTGGTGCGCCGGGTCGATATCCCTGCCCAATAGTTCGTCGGCCGGCCGGCGAGCAGTCCTACGCCCGCGGTAGTTACCCGCAAACAACACGCATTGTCACAAGCGTGCCGGTGCGATTTGTGCTGGCTCCCGCTGCGGAGTCGCCCATTACATGATAAATTCTTCAACTGTTAATTTGCTGAATTCTTAGTGAGGTCAGGTGTCGGAGCCGCTCTACAAATTGAAGGCCGAGTTCTTCAAGACGCTGGGGCATCCGGCACGGGTGCGGATCCTGGAACTGCTGTCCGAGCGAGACCACACCGTGGCCGAGCTGCTGCCTGAGGTCGGCCTTGAATCCTCGAACCTGTCCCAGCAGCTCGCCGTGCTGCGCCGGGCCGGAGTGGTGACGGCCAACAAGGATGGCAACACAGTGATCTACTCGATCACCTCGCCGCTGATCGCCGAACTGATGGCGGTGGCACGGCAAGTGCTGACTGGCATGCTGACCGGCCAGGTCGCGATGCTCGAAGACCTGCGCGCCGACGTCTCCGCGGCCAGGCAGTAGATTCCGGTGGGCTGGATCAGCAGAATTCTGCGGCTCGGCCGGGTCGCTGAAAGCATGGGCGAGCGACCCGCGCCTGCCGCGCCGCCGCCGACCGGGATCTGCGGATCATTACAGGTGCGCCACGTCGACGCCGGCTCGTGCAATGGCTGCGAGGTGGAGATCTCAGGTGCGTTCGGGCCGGTATACGACGCCGAGCGGTTCGGGGCGCGGCTGGTGGCGTCGCCGCGGCACGCCGACGCACTTCTGGTCACGGGTGTCGTGACCCGCAACATGGCACAGCCGCTTCGAAACACGCTTGCGGCCACTCCGCAGCCGCGAGTGGTGATCGCCTGCGGAGACTGTGCTCTCAACCGCGGCGTGTTCAGCGAGGCCTACGGGGTGATCGGCGCGGTCGGTGAGGTGATCCCGGTCGACGTCGAGGTCCCCGGCTGTCCACCGTCGCCGGACCAGGTGGTCGAGGCCCTGCGATCGGTGACGGGCAGGTGACGGCGACCCAGGAGGCCGCAAACGTTGGGCACTCGGATGCGCCTTCTCTCCGCGGAATCGGCGCGCCGGCCAGCGCACTGGTGACAGCGGGAATCGGGGCGGCCGGCGTGGGGCTGGGACTGACCTCGGTATTTGGTTCGCTGCCGGCGGTTCGGCTGCCCTGGCTGCTGCCGCTGAGCGGTGTGGAGCTCAACGCCAGTACGCTGGGTGGGTTCTTCATGGCGTTGACCGGCGCGGTGGCCGTCGTTGTCGGTATCTACAGCCTCGGATACCTGCGTCGCGAACGCCTCGGCCTCACCGCACAACTGATGTTGCCGCTCTTCGTCGCGGCAATGCTGCTGGTGCCCGCGGCTGATTCGGTCGCCACCTTCCTGCTTGGCTGGGAGCTGATGTCCATCAGTTCGCTGGTCCTGCTGGCTTCCGATCACCGACGTGCCGAAGTACGTTCCGCTGCAACTTATTACGCGGTGATGACGCAGCTGGGCTTCGCCGCGATCCTGCTCGGACTGATGGTGGCGGCCGCAGCGGTCGGTGCCGACCGGTTCGCGGACTGGACCAGTGTGCCGCGCGCAACACGTGACGTGGTTTTTCTGTTGACGTTGCTCGGTTTCGGTTCGAAAGCGGGCCTGTTGCCGTTGCACGCCTGGTTGCCGCGGGCTCACCCTGAAGCGCCGAGCCCGGTGTCTGCGTTGATGAGTGCCGCCATGGTCAACCTCGGCGTGTACGGGATCCTCAGGATAGATCTGCAGGTCCTCGGCCCTGGGCCGCGGTGGTGGGGTGCCACGCTGCTCGCGCTCGGCGCGGTCTCGGCCGTCTATGGGGTGCTGCAAGCCTCGGTGGCCGCGGACCTAAAACGCCTGCTCGGATATTCGACGATCGAGAACATGGGATTGGTCATCCTGGCGTTGGGTTCGGGCACGTTGCTGTCGGCGTGCGGTGCCCATGCGGCCGCCGTGATCGCGATCGCGGCAGCGCTGCTGCACCTGGTCGCGCACTGCGCGTTCAAAAGCCTGGGGTTCATGGCGGCCGGTTCGGTGCTGGTGGCTACCGGCCTACGGGACCTCGACCTGATGGGCGGCCTGGCCCGGCGGATGCCGCTCACCACAGCCCTTTTCGGTGTGGCTGCACTAGGCGCGTCAGGGTTGCCGCTCGGGGCGGGATTCGTCAGTGAGTGGTTACTGGTGCAGTCGCTGATTCACGCCCGGCCGGAACACAATTCGTTACTCGGACTGGTGACGCCGATCGGTGTGGGCGCCGTTGCTCTGACGACCGGGCTGGGCGTGGCCGCGATGGTGAAGGCGTTCGGGACCGGCTTCCTGGCGCGCCCCCGTTCCCAGAGTGTCGCCGATGCGCGAGAGGCGCCGGTCAGCATGCTGGTCGGGATGATGGTGGCCGCCATCGGCTGCGTCGTGGTCGCCCTGACGCCGTTCGCCGTCACGACTGCGCTGCAGTCGGTGCTCGACAGCGTTCCCGCGTCACGCGGCGCCGACCTGAGCGGACTCGGTATCGTGTTGCGCCTGCCCGGGATTGACGGCTCCATGTCGCCCACTTTGCTGGCCGGGGCCCTGACTGGTGTGCTCCTGGTGGTGCCGGTCCTGGCGCGGTGGGGCTCGCGGCACCGACCCGATCCGGTGAGTTCGCCCTTATGGGCCTGCGGCGCGGACGATCTCACACCGCGGATGCAGTACACCGCGACGTCGTTCGCCCAACCCCTGCAGCGCGTTTTCGACGACGTGCTGCGTCCGGACACCGGCATCGAGGTGACCCATCTGGAGGAGACCCGATACCATATCGAGCGGATCGCCTACCGCGCCAACGTCTCCGACGCCGTCGAAGACCGAATATACGCGCCGGTGCTACGCTCCGTCGCCGCATGCGGGCGGGCCATCCGTTTCGTCCACAACGGAAGTGTGCACCTCTACCTGGGTTACGGCGTTCTGGGCGTGCTGATCGTCTTAATGGTGGCGCGATGAACGTCATGTCCACCCTGGCCGGCGCGGCACAGATCGGCGCGGTCATGGCCGGGGCGCCGCTGGTGCTCGGGCTGATGCGCCAAGTTCGGGCGCGATTGGAGGGACGCTGTGGCGCAGGGATTTTGCAGCCCTGGCGTGACCTGCGTAAGCAGTTGCGCAAGCAACAGGTCACCCCGGACGGCACCACGTGGGTTTTCCGCGCCGCGCCGGTGCTGTTGGCAGCAACGACGCTGCTGATCGCAGCCATCGTGCCGCTGGCCGCGACAGGGTCGCCGCTTGATCCCGCGGTCGACCTGTTCGGCGTGGTCGGGCTGTTGTTTCTGGGCACGGTGGCGCTGACATTGGCCGGCATTGACACCGGCACCTCGTTCGGCGGAATGGGGGCCAGTCGCGAGATCACTATCGCCGCGCTGGTGGAACCGACGATCCTGCTGGCGGTGTTCGCACTGTCCATTCCCGCGCGGTCGGCCAATCTGGGCGCCATCGTCGGCTTCACCCTGGCCAACCCGGGCGAGGTGGTGTCGCTGGCGGCGATCCTTGCGTTCGTTGCCTTGGTGATCGTCATCATCGCCGAAACCGGACGACTGCCGGTGGACAACCCGGCCACCCACTTGGAACTGACGATGGTTCACGAGGCGATGGTGCTCGAATTCGCCGGGCCCAGGCTGGCACTCGTCGAATGGGCTAGCGCCATGCGGCTTACCGTCTTGCTGGCGGTGCTGGTGAACCTGTTCATACCGTGGGGAATTGCAGGTGACCGGCCGACCTTGCTCGGTGTGGGAATCGGTGTCGTGTCCATCAGCGTCAAGGTCTTCGCCGCGGCTGCGGTGCTGGCGGGCGCCGAGGTTTTCATCGCCAAGCTGCGGCTGTTCCGGGTGCCCGAACTGCTGGCAGGTTCATTCCTGTTGGCACTGCTGGCGGTCAGCTCAGCCAACTTCTTCGCGGCGCAAGGGTGACTGATGACCGACCTCGACTATGCGGGCATGCTCGACCTGGCGCCTGGTGGACTGGTACTGACCGCGGTGCTGATCGTGTGGCGGCGCGACCTGCGTTCGATCGTGCGGTTGCTCGCTCTGCAGGGCGTGGCACTGGCCGCGATTCCGATGATCGTCGGTGCGCACAGCCGCGATTGGGAATTGGTCGGAGTCGGGTGCGCGTTATTCGTGCTGCGCGCGGTGGTGTTGCCCTGGCTGCTCGCCCATGCGCTCGGCGCCGAGCAGCGACAACAGCGCGAGGCCACACCTTTGGTCAACAGCACCGCGTCGCTGCTGATCGCCGGCGCGCTGACGGTGGTCGCGCTGGCCGTCACCAGGCCGGTGGTCGACCTTGAACCCAGCGTCGCGGTCAGCGCCGTCCCGGCCGGGCTGGCGGTCGTGCTGATCGCCATGTTCGTGATGGTCACCCGGCGACACGCCGTCTCGCAGGCCGCGGGATTTCTGATGCTGGACAACGGGATTGCGGCCACGGCATTCCTGCTGACCGCAGGTGTGCCCCTGATCGTGGAACTCGGTGCCTCCTTGGATGTGCTGTTCGCCCTGATCGTGCTCGGCGTGTTGACCGGCCGGTTACGGCGCATGTTCGGGGGCACCGACCTCGACCGGCTGCAGAGATTGCGAGATTAATGATGCTGAGCAGTATGATTCTGGCACCGATACTGGCTCCCGCCGTCGCCGCCGCGACTGCCCTGGTGGCCGGGTGGCGTCGTTGGACAGCGGTGCTTACCGTGCTGTCCACGCTTGCCGTGCTCGGATGCGCAGTAGCGCTTGGCATCACGACCGGCGCGCGGCAGCAAATTGTGCTGGGCAGTGTGCTGCGCACCGACGCGCTCTCGGTGACCATGCTCATCGTGATCGGCGTCGTCGGCGCCCTGGCCACCTGGGCGAGCGTCGGTTACGTCGAGGCCGAACTCGTCCACGGCCGCACCGACCAGCGCGACGCGCGGCTGTACGGCACGCTGATCCCGGCGTTTCTCGCGTCAATGGCAGTTGCGGTGTCGGCCAACAACATCGGGGTGATCTGGGTGGCGGTGGAAGCAACGACGGTGATCACAGCGTTCCTTGTCGGACACCGTCGCACCGCCACGGCGTTGGAGGCTACTTGGAAGTACGTGGTGGTCTGCTCGGTGGGCATCGCCGTCGCGTTCCTGGGCACGGTCCTGCTGTACTTCGCCGCGCGCCATGCCGACGCCGGCGGGCCGGGCGCACTAAATCTCGATGTGCTGGCTTCCCGTGCCGCACAACTCGACCCGGCGGTCACCAGGCTGGCCGGCGGGCTGCTGCTGGTGGGATACGGGGCGAAAGTCGGGCTGGTTCCGTTCCACGGCTGGCTGGCTGACGCGCACAGCCAGGCGCCTGCCCCGGTGTCCGCGCTGATGAGCGGAGTGCTTCTCTCCGTTGCCTTTTCAGTGCTCATTAGGCTACGGCCGATCATCGATGCCGCCGTCGGTTCGGGCTTCCTGCGCACCGGTCTGCTCACCGTCGGTCTCGCCACCGTCCTGGTCGCGGCGTTGTTGCTCACTGTCGCAACCGATCTCAAGAGGATGCTGGCGTACTCCTCGATGGAGAACATGGGGCTGATCGCGGTGGCGGCGGCGGCGGGCACCAAGCTCGCGATCGCGGCACTGCTGCTGCACGTAATGGCACACGGCATCGGCAAGACCGTGCTGTTTCTGGTCGGCGGGCAGTTGCAGTGCGCCCACGGCTCGACAGCGATCGACGACATCAGTGCCGTCTTGTCGCGATCCCGGTTGATCGGTGTGTCGTTCGCAGTCGGGATGGTCGTCCTGCTTGGGCTGCCACCGTTCGCCATGTTCGCCAGTGAGATTTCGATCGCTCGGTCGCTGGCTGGCGCCCGGCTGTCCTGGGCGCTGGGGGTTGCGTTGCTGTTGATGGTGGTGGCGTTTGCTGCCTTGGCGGGCAATTCGACACGCATGCTGCTCGGGGCGCCGGGCACACAAGCGCCGCCCATCGCCGTGCCAGCGACCGTAGCGGGCGCTCTGGTGACCGGTGTTGTGGCATCGTTGGTGCTTGGTGTCACGGCCGGTCCGCTCACCGGGTTGTTTAGTGTCGCAGCGGCCCAGTTCGGAGCGGATTGATGCAGCGTCGTCAGGTCAGCGCCGACGAGCTCGCACTCGCAGTGGGGGAGTTGCTGGACAACGGTTTTCGCCTGGCATTGGTGGCCGCCCACGATGACGGCGACGAGCTGAGGATCGTATACCTGTTGCTGTGTGGCCCGCCGGACCGCCGAATAGAGCTCACCCTGACCACGAATGCGACCAACCCGTCGGTGCCGTCGCTGGGACATCTGTCGATTCCCGCGGGTCGCTTCGAGCGGGAGATGATGGATCTCTACGGTGTGGTGCCGGTGGGACACCCGCAGCCGCGGCGGTTGGTCAGCCACGCGCACTGGCCGCTGGGCTGGCATCCGATGCGCCGTGATGCCGGACCGCCGCCGGAGTTCGCGACACAGGGCGGTTTCCCGTTCGTGACCGTCGACGGTCCGGGAGTGTACGAAATTCCGGTGGGACCGGTGCATGCCGGTTTGATCGAGCCGGGGCACTTCCGGTTTTCCGTCATCGGTGAATCGGTACTGCGGCTCAAGGCGCGACTGTGGTTCGTGCACAGGGGAGTCGAGAAGCTTTTCGAAGGCCGGACCGCCGCAGCCGCGGTCGAGTTAGCCGAGCGGATCAGCGGAGACAGTTCGGCGGCTCACAGCCTCGCTTACAGCCTGGCGGTGGAAGACGCGCTCGGCATCCAGCTACCCGAGCCGGCGCACGGGTTGCGGGCGTTGCTGGTCGAACTGGAACGGCTCTACAACCATGCCGCCGATCTCGGCGCGCTGGCCAACGACGTCGGCTTCGCGCTGGCGAACACCCATGCCCAGCGGGTGCGCGAATGCGTGTTGCGGATCAACGGTCGCGTCACTGGACACCGCCTGCTTCGCAGTGCGATCCGGCCCGGAGGTGTTGTGCTGCAAGAACTACCAAGACGGCCAGAGCTGCGCGCACTGGCCGTTGAGGTAGCCGAGATCTGCGAACTGACCCTGGGCAATCCGATGATTTATGACCGGTTCGCCGACACGGCGGTGTTGAGCCGCGACGACGCCCACGCCCTGGGCTGTCTGGGCTACGTCGCCCGGGCCAGCGGAATCAGCACTGACGCGCGGCTGGACCACCCGAGCACTGCGCTGCCGGTCATCCCGGTCCGCCGCACCGAAGGGGACGTCTTGGCCCGCTACACGATTCGACGCGATGAGTTCGCCGCGTCCGTCGATCTGATCTGTGCGTTGATCGATCGGCACTGCGGCGATTTGGAGTACCGGGCACCACTGCCCGTAGCGTCCGGTGCGGGAGTGGGAATCGCGGAGGGCTGGCGCGGCACCGTCGTTCATCGCGTGGAGGTCGACGACGGGACGATCACGCGGTGCAAGGTGGTCGATCCGTCCTGGTTCAACTGGCCCGCGTTGCCCGTCGCGATGGCCGACACGATCGTCCCGGACTTTCCATTAGCCAACAAGAGCTTCAACCTCTCGTACGCGGGCAACGACCTCTGACCGCGAGCAGCTATCCGGAGCGCAGCCCCGCGGTTAGCCGCGCGACCAGACACAAAATCGCCGTGGAGCGGATGCTCCACCGCGATTTTGTGTCTGCTCGTGGGGTAACGCGACCCGGCAACCAGGGCGGGGGCGCGGTACGGCACGATGGGCGAGTGTCCGAACCCGGCTCTCTCGAAGCCGATCCCGACCTGCTGATCGACTTCAGACACGTGTCGCTGCGCCGCGGCGGGCGCACCCTGGTGGGCCCGCTCGACTGGGCCGTCGAACTCGATGAACGCTGGGTGATCATCGGTCCCAACGGCGCCGGCAAGACGTCGCTGCTGCGCATCGCCGCTGCCGCGGAACACCCGTCCAGCGGCACGGCGTTCGTACTGGGGGAGCGGCTGGGCCGGGTGGACGTCAGCGAGCTGCGGTCCCGCATCGGGTTGAGTTCTTCGGCGCTGGCGCAGCGCATCCCCTCCGACGAGGTGGTGCGCGATCTCGTCGTGTCCGCCGGCTATTCGGTGCTGGGTCGCTGGCGGGAGCGCTACGAGGACGTCGACTACCGCCGCGCGATCGACATGCTCGAGAGCCTGGGCGCCGAGCATCTCGCCGATCGCACCTACGGGACACTGTCCGAAGGCGAACGCAAGCGGGTGCTGATCGCGCGCGCCCTGATGACCGATCCGGAGCTACTGCTGCTCGACGAGCCGGCCGCCGGCCTGGACCTGGGTGGTCGCGAGGAACTGGTGGCCCGGCTGGCCGACCTGGCTGCCGACCCCGACGCTCCCGCGCTGGTGCTGGTCACTCACCACGTCGAGGAGGTGCCGCCCGGGTTCAGCCACTGCCTGCTGTTGTCGGAGGGCCAGGTCGTCGCGTCCGGCCTGCTGCCCGACGTGCTGACCGCCGAGAATCTCTCCGTCGCGTTCGGCCAGCGGATCGCGCTCGACGTGGCCGACGGGCGCTACTTCGCCCGGCGAGTCCGCACCCGCGCAGCCCACCGGAGACACCCGTGACGGAACCGCACGTGCCGCTCCCGGCGCGGCCGGCCGCAACCGTGATGCTGGTCCGCGACGCCCCCGCAGGCCTCCATATCTTCCTGATGCGCCGCCACTCCGCCATGGAGTTCGCCCCGGGGGTGATAGTTTTTCCCGGCGGCGGGGTCGACGACCGCGACCGCAACGCCGACATAGCGTGGGGGGGTCCGCCGCCGGACTGGTGGGCACAGCGGTTCGGCATCGAAACCGACCTTGCCATCGCGCTGGTCTGCTCGGCGGCGCGGGAGACGTTCGAGGAGTCCGGCGTGCTGTTCGCCGGACCGGCCGACGATCCCGACAGTATCGTCGGCGACGCCGCGGTGTACCGGGAGTCGCGCCATGCACTGGCCGACCGGACGTTGTCTTTCGCGGACTTCCTGCGCCGCGAGAACCTGGTGCTTCGTTCGGATCTACTGCGGCCGTGGGCGAACTGGGTCACGCCCGAGGCCGAGCGCACGCGCCGCTATGACACCTACTTCTTCGTGGCGGCCCTGCCCGAGGGGCAGCGCGCCGACGGCGAGAACACCGAGTCCGATCTGTCGGGCTGGGCGTTGCCGCAGGACGCGATCGCCGACTTCGAGGCCGGTCGAAATGTGTTGCTGCCACCGACCTGGACGCAGCTCGATTCCCTGGCCGGCCGCAGCGTGGCCGAAGTGCTGGCCGTGGAACGTCAGATCGTGCCCGTGCAGCCGCTGCTGGAAAAGCGCGGCGACAACTGGGTTTTCGAGTTCTTCGATTCCGAGCGCTACCACCGCGCCCGTGAAGCCGGTGGATCGATGAAGTGGCCCCTGTGAGCGAGTTCGTCAGTGTTGTGGTCAGCGACGGCTCGCAAGATCCGGGCCTGGCCATGCTGCTGCTGTCACGGCCACCCACCAACGCGATGACGCGCCAGGTCTACCGGGAGATCATCGCCGCTGCCCACGAGCTGAGCCGGCGCGAAGATGTCGCGTCGGTGATCCTGTTCGGCGGCCACGAGATATTCTCCGCCGGCGACGACATGCCCGAGCTACGGACCCTGAACGCGGCCGAGGCAGCCACCGCGGCCCGGGTGCGGCGCGAGGCCGTCGACGCGGTGGCCGCGATCCCCAAGCCGACCGTGGCTGCCATCACCGGCTACGCGCTGGGCGCCGGCCTGACGCTGGCGCTGGCCGCCGATTGGCGGGTCAGCGGTGACAACGTGAAGTTCGGCGCGACCGAGATCCTGGCCGGCCTGGTGCCCGGTGGTGGTGGTATGTCCCGGCTGACCCGCGCGGTCGGGTCCAGCCGGGCCAAAGAGCTGGTCTACAGCGGTCGTTTCTTCGACGCCGAGGAGGCGTTGTCGCTGGGTCTGATCGACGACATGGCGGCTCCGGACAATGTCTACGACGTGGCGGCGGCCTGGGCGAGGCGTTTTCTCGACGGTCCGCGCCCCGCCCTCGCCGCGGCGAAAGCCGGCATCAACGCCGTCTACGACTGCTTCGCGGAAAGCGACCGGCATGCGGCCGAAGACCGCCGCTATGTCGAGGTATTCACCGCAGCTCAGGGCGCTGGCGCCGAGGGCACTGCCGCGGACGGTTAGGCTGCCCTGCATGACGAGGAGTTCTGAAATCCCCGCTGACGCCGCGCCCAACCCGCACCCCACCGCCGAGCAGGTGGAGGCGGCCCGGCACGACAGCAAGCTCGCGCAGGTGCTCTACCACGACTGGGAAGCCGAGAGCTATGACGACAAGTGGTCCATCTCCTACGACCAGCGGTGCATCGACTACGCCCGCGGCCGCTTCGACGCGATCGTGCCTGCCGAGGTCGTCCGCGAGCTGCCGTATGACCGTGCGCTGGAACTGGGGTGTGGCACCGGATTCTTCTTGCTCAACCTGATCCAGGCCGGGGTGGCCCGGCGTGGGTCGGTCACTGATCTGTCGCCCGGCATGGTCAAGGTCGCCACCCGCAACGGGCAGTCGCTGGGCCTGGACGTCGACGGCCGGGTTGCCGACGCCGAGGGCATCCCGTACGACGACGACACCTTCGACCTGGTGGTGGGGCACGCCGTGCTGCACCACATCCCCGATGTCGAGCTGTCCCTGCGGGAAGTGCTGCGCGTCCTCAAGCCGGGCGGCCGTTTCGTGTTCGCCGGCGAGCCGACCACTGTCGGCAACGGGTACGCCCGGGCCCTGGCGGACCTGACCTGGAACGTCACCATCCGCGCCGTGAAGCTGCCCGGCCTGGGCAGCTGGCGCCGCCCGCAGGAGGAGATCGACGAGAACTCGCGGGCCGCGGCCCTGGAATGGATCGTCGACCTGCACACCTTCGACCCCAAAGACCTGGAGCGGATGGCCACCAGCGCCGGGGCGGTGGACGTGCGCACCGCCAGCGAGGAGTTCACCGCCGCCATGCTCGGCTGGCCGGTGCGCACTTTCGAGTCCACGGTGCCGCCGGGGAAGCTCGGCTGGGGCTGGGCGAAGTTCGCGTTCAACGGCTGGAAGGCGCTGAGCTGGGTGGACGCCAGCATCTGGCGGCATGTCGCCCCGAAGGGCTGGTTCTACAACGTCATGGTCACCGGGGTCAAACCCTCCTGACGGCTTTCACCTGCCACGACGTCCGTTACCTGCGCTCGGAGTCGGGCGCCGCGTCGTTGGCGGCGGTTGCTGAATTGGAGTTGAGCGACGCCAGCCGGATCGCCGACATCGCCGCGGTGCGCGGCCGGTTCGGTGAGCGGGCTGCGGTGCTGGTGGAGACCACGCTGCTACGTCGCAAGGCCACCGACAAGCTGGCCGAGCTGGGCGACGTCTCGGGCTGGCTGTTTACCGGCGAAGCGCTGCAGCAGGCCACCGCCGCACCGGTGGCGCTGCACCGCGCGGTCCGGCTGGCCGGACGGGTGGTGCACGACGCAACCTGCTCGATCGGCACGGAGCTGGCAGCCCTCGCCGGCGTGGCCGAGCGGGTGATCGGCAGCGACATCGATCCCGTCCGGCTGGCGATGGCGCGTCACAACCTGGGCACCATGACACCACTCTGCCGGGCCGATGCGCTGCGTCCGGTCACCCGCGACGCCGCCGTCATCGTCGATCCCGCCAGGCGCAGCAGCGGCCGTCGCCGCTTCAACCCGGCCGACTACCGGCCCGCCCTGGGCCCGTTACTGGCGGCCTACCGCGGCCGGGACGTCGCGGTGAAGTGTTCTCCTGGAATCGATTTCGACAAGATCAGCCGACTCGGATTCGACGGGGAGATCGAGGTGACGTCCTACCGCGGCTCGGTCCGGGAGGCGTGCCTGTGGTCGGGCGGTCTGGCCCAGCCCGGTGTGCGGCGACGCGCGAGCCTCCTCGATCGTGACGAACACATCACCTCAGCAGATCCGGACGACTGCGCGGTGGGGCCGGCAGGCCGATGGATCGTCGATCCCGACGGCGCCGTGGTCCGGGCCGGGCTGGTGCGTCACTACGCCGCCCGGCACGGGTTGTGGCAACTCGACCCCCAGATCGCCTACCTGTCCGGTGATCGGCTGCCGCCCGGCGTGCGTGGCTTCGAGGTGCTCGAACAGTTGGCCTTCGACGAACGCCGGCTGCGTCAGACGCTGTCCGCCCTGGGCTGCGGAACCCTGGAAATTCTGGTCCGCGGGGTGCAGGTCGACCCCGACGCCTTGCGTCGTCGGCTGCGGCTGCGCGGTGACACGGCGCTCTCGGTCGTGATCGCCCGGATCGGACGGGGCGGCCCGAAGAGTGCCGGTCACGCGGTGGCCTACGTTTGCTGTCCGTCTCGGTAACGCCAGGTACGCTGGCGGCGATTACCTCATAGGGCGTACTCGCGCCACCTTGGCGTGCAAGGACTTCGTGCAAGGACAGAAACGAATGCGTTATCTGATTGCGGCCGCGATGTTGGCGGCTGCGGCGGTGGTGGGCTGGCCGGCTTATGCCACGCCGCCGTCGTGCGCGGCACTGGGCGGCTCGATGGAGGCGGCTCAGATCTGCCACATCCACCAGTCCGGTGCCACCTACACGCTGGACATGACGTTTCCGGTGGACTACCCGGATCAGCAGGCCCTCACGGACTACATCACCCAGAACCGCGATGGGTTCGTCAACGTCGCGCAGGGCTCCGGACGGCGTGACCAGCCGTATCAGATGGACGCCACCAACGAACAGCGCAGCTCCGGACAGCCTCCCCGCACCCGCAGCGTGGTGCTGAAGTTCTTCCAAGATCTGGGCGGGGCCCGTCCGTCCAACTGGTACAAGGCGTTCAACTACAACCTGGCGACCAAGCAGCCCATCACCTTCGACACGCTCTTCGCGCCCAACACCAACGCAATGGACGCTATCTTCCCGATCGTGCAGCGGGAACTGGAACACCAAACCGGGCTGGGTGTCGCGATCTCGCCGGGCGCCGGTCATGACCCGACCAACTACCAGAACTTCGCCATCACCGACGACGCGCTGATCTTCTACTTCGCTCAGGGCGAGTTGTTGCCGTCGTTCGCGGGCGCCACGCAGGTCCAGGTGCCGCGCAGCTCGCTCCCGCCGCTGGCTGTTTAGCGCCGTCGACGTTCACCGGGCGCCGGCGGCATCGTCAGTGGCGCCCCGGCCGGGCCGCCTAAGCCGGTACGAAACTGTAGACCTGGCCGTCGCTCGTCGTGGCCACCACTTGCCGGTCCTTGCCCACCGAAACACCGAGCGGTGATCCGGTGGCCGCCGGAAGCGGATAGCTGTTGATGGTGTGGCCGTTGCCCGGATCGAACACCAGCAGCGCCATGCCCGCAGTCACGGTGTAGCCGACACCGCCGCCGGCCAGAGACGACGTGGTCAGGGCAGTGATGTCATCGCGTCGCCACGCCATCTCGGCGTGGTCCCCGGCATCACGGAAGGCCGCCAACCGGGCATCGGGGCCGCCGCCGCAGACGATCAGGCCCTGCGGCGTGACCGCCGGTGGCGTCAGCGGCGAAAAACCTTGTGGGACAGACCATTTAACCTTGCCGTCGGCGGCGTGCAGCGCCCACAGCCGTTGGTCGCGGCCGTTGACGTAGACGGTGGACCCGTCGGCGGACAGCACCGGACTGCCGAGCACACCGGAGCCGACGGCGTCGCTGGTCCACTCCCGGGACAGCTGCTCACCGCGGTACTTCAACCCGATAAGACCCGCGGCCGGCGCGCCCGGCTGCCACACGCCGACCACCACCGTCGCGCTGGCCGTCGAGAACGCCGGAGCAGCCGCGACCGGGCAACCCTGGCGTGCGGGCGCGCAGTCGGGCAACCCGCGCGTCGCATCGGCCGGATCGACGCCGTCCACCAGATCCAGCGCCGTGCCCACCACGGCACCGCGGTGGGTGTCGAAAACAAGCAGCTGCCCCAGATGCGTACTCACCAGGAGGTGACCGTCGCCGAGAAAGCGCGGGGTGGTAGGCATCCCGATAACCGGCTCCCGCCACCGCGTCCACTGGGTCGGCGGAAACGAGATGATCGCCCCGGGCTGACCGACGTAGAGGTTGTCGAAGCCGTCGAACAGCGGGCCGCCGAAGCCGCCGCCCTGGACCAGGCGGGTGCACCAACGTTGCCGCCCGTTGCCGATGTCCCACTCCATCAAGGAGCAACCGGCCGGTGTCTGCGCGTTGAGCGCCAGAAAACCGCGGGCACCCAAGGCGGGACCGGCCGCCAGGCTCCCTTTCGCCGAGCGCGTCCATCGCAGGACCAGCTTTCCGGCCCCCGTCGTCTTGGTATAGCTGCTGTTGGCCGCGTCGCCGTACTGCGCCGGCCAGCCCAGCGCAGGCGCCGCGTTCACCCAGGAGTCGGTGTTGCCGCAACCGCCCAGCGCAAGGGTGAGCATGGCCACCAGAACAGCCGTCGGGAGACGTCGCGCGAGCACACGTGAGGGTATCGCGGGTGGCTGACGGGCTGACTCCGCAGCCCAGCGGTCCGCCGCCGGTCGCCGTCGGTAGGCTTGCCGGACATGACGAGCATGTGGGGTGCTCCGCTCCATCGCAGGTGGCGCGGAGGTCGGCTCAGAGACCCGCGCCAGGCGAGATTCCTGACGCTGGCTTCGCTGAAATGGGTGCTGCGCAACAAAGCCTACACACCGTGGTACCTGGTCAGATATTGGCGGCTGCTCAAATTCAAGTTGCAGAATCCGCACATCATCACCCGCGGCATGGTGTTTCTGGGCAAGGGGGTGGAGATCCACTGCACCCCCGAACTCGCGCAGCTGGAAATCGGCCGCTGGGTGCACATCGGGGACAAAAACACCATCCGGGCGCACGAGGGTTCGCTGCGGTTCGGCGACAAGGTGGTACTCGGCCGCGACAACGTCATCAACTGCTATCTCGACATCGAACTCGGGGACTCCGCGCTGATGGCCGACTGGTGTTATGTCTGCGATTTCGACCACCGGATGGACGACATCACGCTGCCGATCAAGGACCAGGGCATCATCAAGTCGCCGGTTCGGATCGGGCCCGACACCTGGATCGGGGTGAAGGTGTCGGTGCTGCGCGGCACGGCCGTCGGAAGGGGCTGCGTGCTGGGGTCGCACGCGGTGGTCCGAGGCATCATCCCGGACTACTCGATCGCGGTCGGGGCACCGGCAAAGGTGGTCAAGAACCGCAAACTGTCCTGGGAGACATCAGCCGCACAGCGCGCCGAACTGGCGGCCGCGCTGGCTGACATCGAACGCAAGAAGGCCGCTCAGTAGCAGGGTTGCAGACCCGCTCACCATGCTGTTCTATCAACCTACCGGGGACCGCGTATCTCGCCTCCTTGCCGTAAGCAAACGATGGGAGCGTGGATGAACAAGCCTACGATCGCGATGGTGGGCGTGGCGGCGGCCATAGCTTTGGGCGCGTTGGTGCCCGCATGCGACGGCAAATCAGACAAGGCGGCTCCGTCATCGGCGACGTCGTCATCAGGCTCAACCAGCGCCGGTTCTTCGACGTCGGCAACGGCGACCTCGGCGACAGGCGCGCCCGCCGACTACACCAACCTCGTGGTTCCGGCCAGCGACATCAGCGCCTTGTCGGGAACCCCCTTCACCGTGGGGCAGCCGGCCACTCCGACCGACGGAACGCCCGGAGCGCAGGGCACATTCAAGAATCCGGCCGGCGACAACATCATCAGCGTCAACATCTTCGTGTTGCCGGACGCCGCGGCCGCGGTCAACGCGATGAATGGCACATTGGGCTCGCTGGACACCACGGTGGTCGGCGGTACGCCGCAACCCGTTTCCGTCGGCAACGGCGGAACGCTGGTGGCGGGGACATCGCCGGACAAGTCCAAAGCGGTGACCGTGCTGTTGTTCACCGAGGGCAAGGCGTCGGTGACCCTGCACTTCGAGAGTCCGCCGGCCGACGTGGTGCCGGTTGATTTCGCCACCGCGGTCGCTCAGGCGCAGGACAGCACCATCAAGAAGAACCTGCCGGCCTAGCGTGTAGTCGTCGGGTCGCGCGACACTGACACCACGCACCCGACACGCCGAAGCGGCTGTACACGGCTTCAATCTCGACGGGCCGAGCCCTACTCGGGGTGGTCGTCGACCTTGAAGTCGAAGTTCACGTCGCCCCCGACCACGTTGGTGACGGTCACGTTGATGCCGTACTTGGAGTTGCCGTCGGTGAGTTGGCAGCGCAGCGTGGCGCCCTCGAAGCCCTTCAGGTTTTCCGGGCAGGTCACGGCATCGGGCCGCTGCCCGACCTGCTGGTACAGCTTGTCGCTGATGATGTGGGCGACCTGGTTCTTGTCGACCGTCTCGACCATGTCGAACTTGACGTCCTTGCCTTCGACGCTGGTGACTTTGACGTTGACGTTGTAGGTCTCGTCCTTCACCTTCATCTCGCAATTCGTTTCCGCGCCCACCTTGGCCGGCAGGTCGTCCGGGCAGCTGACCGAACTGGGTTTGTTGCCGTTGGCATCGGTCATCTTGGTGATGATCTGGCCGGCGACGTCCTTCTTGCTCACCGTCTTGGGTCCCGACGACCCGACCGAGCAGGAACAGGCTCCGGCGCTGGCCATCAGGCCGACGGCCGCACCCGAGACCAGTAGTGTCCGAACGAACCGAGCCATATCGCCTCCCTGGCGTGTGCAGAACCTGAGATGAGTCGGGGAGATAATTGCACGCCACGCGTCATCTGGAAAGCGAACGAGGGAAAAGGTTGATCCTTCAGCCGATGCCCTGGTAGCGGCTCAGTGCCTCGGCACGTTCAGCGGCGTGGTCGACGATAGGAGCGGGATATCCCTCGGGACGTTCACCCGTGCTGAGGTGGACGTCGCCGGCGCCGGCCAGTTCAGGGACCCAACGGCGGATGTAATCGCCCGCGGGATCGAACTTTTCGCCCTGCTTATTGGGATTGAAGACCCGGAAGTAGGGCGCGGCGTCGGTACCGCATCCGGCGCTCCACTGCCACCCGTGCTGGTTGTTGGCCATGTCGCCGTCCACCAGTTGCTCGAGGAACCAGCGGGCACCCCACTGCCACGGCAAATGCAGATCCTTCACCAGAAAGGACGCGACGATCATGCGGACCCGGTTGTGCATGAAGCCGGTTTCCCGCAGCTGGCGCATCCCGGCGTCCACAAACGGATACCCGGTCTGGCCGGCCTTCCATGCCTCGAACCGGCGTTGGGCCTCGGAGTCGGTGTCGGTTTCGATGGCGTCGAAGTCGCGGTTCCAGTTCCACCACACACTGTGCGGCCAGTGATGCAACACCGCGGCATAGAAGTCGCGGAAGGCCAACTCGCGCAAGTACGCTGCGTCGCCCTTGCGTCCCCCGTGCAGGTCCGCGACTATCGTCCGGGGGTGGATGGTGCCGAACTTGAGGTGCGCCGACATCCGGCTGGTGCCCGGCAGATCCGGCCGGTTGCGGTCGTCGGCATAGCGTTCGATTCCGTCGCCGAGGAATCTCGCCCACTGTGCAAGTGCTTCCGCCTCGCCGGCGGCGAGATCGAGCTCGACGCCGGGATCGGGAATCTTGGCCTCTTTGCCGGCGTTCACCTCCGAGGGCCGGAGCCAGCGGGCGGAATCTGCCCCGGTCTGCGCCGGTGCTCGCCAGCCGGTTTCGCGCCACTTGCCGAAGAACGGCGTGAACACCTTGTAGGGCGTGCCGTCGTCCTTCATGACTCGGCCGGGTGAAACCAGGTAGGGCGAGCCGGTGGCCACCAGGGCAACCGGACCCAGCGCCTCGCGCACCTTCTCGTCGCGGCGTCGTCCGAAGGGTGCGAAATCCTCTGAGATGTGCACGGCGGAAGCGTCGATCGCGTTGGCAAGTGCAGGAATTCGCTCCTCCGGACGGCCGCGGGTCACCAGCAGCCGGCCGTCCAGATCGTCGTTGAGCCGCCGCAGTGAGTCACCGAGAAACTGTAGTCGTCGCAGTCCCGACGATGCCTCCAGCCGCGGATCCAGCACGAAACAGGCCAGCACCCGGTCACTCTCGGATGCGGCCGCCAGAGCGGGATGGTCGCGCAAGCGCAGGTCGCGTCGAAACCATAACAATGCCGGCATGTTCGGGTTCCCTAACGGTTGAGGCGCCACAGGTGCGTGGCCAGCACGGTGGCGAAACCGGTCCACAACGGGTAGGGCAGCAGCGCCCATCCCTTGCCAGGGTCGGCGTCGACGGCGCGCCGAACCAGATCGGCGCTACTGGCGGTCAGGACTGCGGCGCCGAGTGCCGACGCGCCCAGCTTGTGATAGCGGAAAAACAGCCAGCTCCAGCCGGCGTTGACAGCCAGGTTGACGCCGAGGGCGGCGGCGTAGCGGCGGGCCTCCTCGTCGCGCCCGTCCTCGTTGAATCGGTCTATGGTGTTGGCCGACGTCACGGCGATGTCGGTGTAGAGACTGGTCCATGCGATCGGGAAGGCGACTTTGGGCGGCTGGTAGCTCGGTTTGCGCAGCCGGTCGTACCAGCCGGGTGTCCGGCCGGGACTTGCGATACTTCCCGAGACGGCGGCGGCTGTGACGGCGAGGGCGGTGCCGGTCAAGGTTGACTTATTCATGTTGTTTCCCTTCGGTTTTTGGGATGGGTCAGAACAGCGGGCCACCAGATGCGGTCGCCGATGAGGGCGAAGAGAGAGGGGATCACCAGGGTGCGTACCACGAAGGTGTCGAGAAGGATGCCCAGGCCCACGATGACACCCAGCTGAGTCATGACGATCAGCGGCAACACGCCGAGCACGCAAAACACCGCGGCCAGAACGATTCCCGCGCTGGTGATGACACCGCCGGTGGCCGACACCGCACGGACCATGCCGTCTTTGGCGCCGTGTTCGGCGGCTTCCTCGCGGGCCCGGGTGACCAGGAAGATGGTGTAGTCGACGCCGAGAGCGGCCAGGAACAGAAAGGCATACAGCGGAGCGATATTGTCCAGTGCCGGAAACCCGAGCACATGCGTGCTTGCCCAGCCGCCGAGGCCGAGTGCGGCCAGCGCGCCCAGGATCGTTGCCGCCAGCAGTGTGGGCGGCGCCAGCGCCGACCGCAGCAGCACGAACAGGACGAGCAGGATCACCGCCAGGATTGCCGGGATCAATAACAGCCGGTCGTGCGCCGCGGCGTCGCGCACGTCGAGCGCCTGTGCGTCCGGCCCGCCCACCAGTGCCTCGCGCGTCACGTTCTGGGTCGAATGCCGCAGAGCCGCAATGGTAGTGAACGCCTGTGGCGATGAAGGAGCGGCGTCGGTCACCACCGACCACTTCGTCAGGCCGCTGGTCGACGTGCCCGACGGGTGTACCGATACGACACCGGGGGTGGTGATGATCGCCTGCTGGACCTGTGGCGCTTTGTCGGTCGGTGCGATCACCTCGGTGGGGTTGGCCAGGCCGGCCGTGAAATGCCGCGCCACGATCTCGTAACCGGTCACCGAGTCGGCCTTGACGCGGAACTGTTCGGTTTGAGTGAGGCCGATGGGGGTGGCGAACAGGCCGGTGGCCAGGGCGCCCAGCAGTACGATGGTGACCGAGGCGACCAGGGCCGGACGCCGCGCCACCGATTCGGCGACGCGCTGCCAGATGCCCAATTCCGGTGCCGCATGGTGTGATTCGTCGGGCCGGGGGATGAACGGCCAGAACAGCCGGCGCCCGAACGCCGCCAGGAGTGGCGGCAACAGCACCAGGACGGACGCCGCGGCCACCACCAGGCCGCAGGCGGCCAGTGCCCCCAGGCTGCGGGTGCTCGGGGTCGACGCGAAGATCAGCGTGAGTAGCGCCAGCACCACGGTGGCGTTGCTAGCCACGATCGCCGGCCCGGACATCCGCACCGCCCTACGCAACGCGTCGCGATGGTCATGGTGGCGCCGAAGTTCCTGCCGGTAGCGCGAAATCAGCAAGAGCGCGTAATTGGTTCCGGCGCCGAATACCAGCACGCTGGTGATGCCGGAGGTGGACCCGTCGAAACTCAGACCGGTCACTGACGCCACCGCTGTCCCCACCGCACTGGCCAACCGGTCGGCGAATCCGATCACCACCAGCGGCACCAGCCACAGCACCGGCGACCGGTAGGTGGCGATCAACAACAGTGCCACCACCGATGCCGTCACCGCGAGAAGCGTGATGTTGGCGTTGCTGAACGCGCCGGCGATGTCAGCGCCGAATGCGGGCCCGCCGGTGACGTGTGCAGTCATCCCCACGGGCAGGCCGTCATTGGCGGCGCGCCGCAGTGCTGCGACTTCATCGCTGAGAGGTAACCCCGACAAGTCGGCGCTGACCGGTACCACGCCGATAGCCGCTTCACCATCGTCAGATACCAGCACCGGCGCCGAAGGCATCCCGCCATGCGCGACCGTCTGCATGCGGTCGCGGGCAGCTGCGCAGGCCTGCATCAGGGTGTCCGCAGGCTCGGCGGAGTCACTGGTCACCACCACGATCAACGGGGCCTGGTCGCCTCCGGGGAACTGTTTGGACAGCTGCTGCACCTTTGCGGAATCGGAATCGGTAGGCACTGACAGGGGTGCCTGCCCCGCCGACGCATTCCCGCCGACGATGACCATGAAACCGGCGCCCAACACAAACACAGTTACTGCGAGCAGCCACGAACGCTGTCTGGTCACGGCTGCGGCGAAACCCTCCCACACACCAACAGCATTTCAGTTAGTGAAATATTAATCAACTGAAATTCGGGTGGAAACCCGATATGCTGCTCATCAGTGCAAACCGACGAGCAGGCCAGCCAACGGGCCACACTTGAATCGCAGATCACGGCCGATCTGCGAGAGTTGTCGTCAGAATCCGACCAGATTGGCCGGATCTTCGCGGTCTCACATGACGTGCGTCCCACCGACTTTCGCGCTCTCCTGCACATCATGGTTGCCGAAACCGCCGGTCAGCCCATGACTTCGGGTGACTTGAGCCAGCGGATGGGGCTTTCGGGCGCCGCGATCACCTACCTCGTCGATCGCCTGATCGAGTCGGGCCACATCCGCCGCGACTCCCACCCCGCCGACCGGCGCAAGGTGATCCTGCGTCACGCCGAGCCCGGCATGAAGACGGCGCGGATGTTCTTCACCCCGCTGGCCGAGCACACCCACGTCGCCATGGAGGAGTTGCCCGACGAAGACCTTGCAGCCGCGCACCGGGTCTTCGCCGCGTTGTTGAGGGCGATGCGGGAGTTTCAGAGCGAACTGGGTCCGACGGACTCCGGATAAGGCTGGGGCGCAGAGCTTTCCGGTGCGGCGTTGAACGTCCTTCGGTGCCAGCGGGCCAGTGGTTTCGGTGCCCACCAGTTGAGCCGGCCGAGGACATGCATGAACGCGGGGACAAGGATCATTCGGATCACCGTGGCGTCCATCAGTATTGCGATCGTCAAGCCGACGGCGAACATGCGCATGAACGACACCCCGGCGGACATCAGGGCAGCGAACGAGATCGACATCAACAATGCCGCCGCCGTCACCACCCGACCGGTGCGGCCGATACCCATCGCCACGCTTTCGTCGTTGTCGGCGGCGTTTTGTGAGGACGCGAGCCAGTATTCACGGATGCGCGACATCAGGAAGACTTCGTAATCCATCGACAGGCCGAAGGCGATGCAGAACATCAGGACGGGGACGTTCACCGCGAGGGTTCCGGTGGCAGTGGTGCCTGCCGCTCCCAGGTGTCCATCCTGGAAGATCCACACCAAGGCACCGAAGGTCGCCGTGAGCGAAAGGATGTTGAGCAGCACCGCCTTGATCGGCAGCACCACGCTGCCGGTCAACAGGAAGAGCAGCACCAGCATGACTGCCGCGATGAAACCGAACACCAGCGGTAAGCGTGAAGTGATGCCGCGCACGCAATCGCGATTCGTCTGCGCCATACCGGTGATCAAGACCCTCTTGTCCGCGGGCAGCGCGACCTGGTGCAGGCGGTCCAACTGGGTTTCCGATGCTTGTGTGTAGAGCGGCGCGGCGCTGTCGACCGTGAGAAAAGCTCTGCCTTCGGCCATTCCGGCCGGGGCCGACGGGGGACCCTTGGGTTCACCCGCGACGAAGGTGCCGGTTGGCGCGGACACCGATGACACGTCTGCCACCCGGGACAGCGCTGCGGCATACGCCTCGAGGTCCGAGCGGGTGAGACCGTTCGTGTCCGGGACCACGATCTTGACTCGCGTCGCAGAGTTCGTGGGAAAGTCGGCGCGTATCCGGTCGTTGGCCACCCGCGCCGGCGATGTGGCCGGCAGTACGCGGTCGTCCGTATATCCCCAATGCACGCCGAGGAACGGCAAGCCCAGCGAGAGCAGCAACACCACCAGCACCAATCCCAACGGGATCGAATGCCGCATAACGACTTTGGCCATGCGGTAGAAGAAATTGCGCTCGACCGGCTGCACGGATGGTTCCGGGCGGCCCAGCATCCGCCTGATCAGGCGCCGCACGTCGAACGCGTCGATACGGCTGCCCAGCAACACCAGCGCCGCCGGTGCCAACGCCACTGCGGCCGCAGCGGCGAATGCCACCACTGCGATCCCGGCATATGCGAAGGACTTCAAGAAGTACATCGGGAAGAACGCCATCCCGAGCAGCGCGAGGGCCACTGTCATCGCCGAGAACAACACCGTTCGCCCGGCGGTGACCATCGTGCGCACCACGGCTTCGGCGGGCGGTGTACCGTCGGTGAGCTCTTCCCGGTACCGGCTGACGATCAGCAGGGTGTAATCGATGGCCAGGGCGAATCCGAGAGCGACGGCAACGTTGAGCGCGAAGATCGAGACGTTGGTCACCAACGCCATTCCGCGTAGCACAGCGAGTGACCCCAGAATCGCGAATCCTCCCACCGCAACCGGGAGTGCCGCGGCCAGCACACCGCCGAAGACCCATACCAGGGCGACGAAACTCAGCGGTATTGCGATGAGTTCCATTCGAATCAGGTCGTTTTCGGTCTGCACATTGATCTGGGCGTAGACCATTGCCGATCCGCCGGCTTGCACGGTGACGCCGTCGCGGTCCCCGACGAAGCGGTCAGACAATGTCTGCGCGTGTTTTGCCGCGGTGTTCTCGTCACCCCTCAATGCCGCGATGATCATCGCGGTTTTCCCGTCGGCGCTGAGCGTGCCGGGGGTGGGTTGCGGCTGCCAGGGCGAGGCGACCTGGGAGACGAAAGGCGATTCGGCCAACTGACGCGTCACGTCGTTGCCGACAAGCTGCGCCGTACCTCCCTTTACGCCGGCCTCCGACTTGATCAGCAGCACCAGCTCCAGGTCGCCTTGATGAAAGGTGTTGGAGAGCATCGCCGAAGCGCGGGCGGATTCCGAAGTGGGGTCCAGGAAACCGCCGCCGGACAAGCTGGCGGCGGCGGGAATGCCGAAGATGGCGGTCGCGATCATCACCAGAAGTGCGCCGGCGATCACCCGTCCCGGTGCGGCGACACAGACTCGCGCTATTCCCGATAGCATGATCCGCCCTCGTGATGACGCTGCGCCGACACCAGCACAACGGTTAAGTTTGTTAAATATTAATCTAATGAAGCGAGCCCCGCCAGCCGAATCCGGTCAGGTGGCCGGAAGGATCGCACCGCGCGAGTTTGCGCCTCATCTGTGGGTAGATACGTGTTGTCCGCTCAGGGCGTTCACCAGCCCGTCGGTGTCTGCGACGGTCACCGTGAGCGCCGAGGGATCCCGCAGGCAGATCACTCACTTGCAACGGTTGGAAATGGATGCACACACCGGCGAGAGCGTTGGTTCCGAACGTCGGTCCGTCATCGACCACGGACAACTGGGGACCGACCGCCGCTGATCGCCCGGCCAGCGGACTTGAAGCCAAATCGGAGCCGATCGGCGGTCCTAGTGAGAAGGGAACTGGCGGCCCCGCTCGTCCCGGGGTGGCACCTCTAGCGAGCCTGACGCCGGGTCGCCAGTGCTTACTTGATCAATTGCAGGGGTTCCGGCAAGGACTCGGCCAACGGGATCGGGGCCGGAAGGATTACCTTAACTCAATTAAAAATTCAGTTACTTAACAAAATGACTTCTGCCGCGTATGCTGAGGTTTCCGGCCCGAGGCTGTCGCCCGGGCGCGGTAGGGCGCCGGTGCGAACCGTCGTACCGGTGTGGTTGTGGGCGCCGAGAAATCGCGACACGATGAAAATCGACCAGGAAAGAGGCGACCGTGCTCAAATCGATTGGTTCAGTGGTGGGGCAGTTCGTCGATGCGGCGGGATCGGTGGTGGGCTACCGCAACGGCACCGAAGAACCCGCTCACAGCACCGAAAAGCTGTCTCGAGACGTCGAGATCCGCCACTACGGTGATCGGATCGCGGCCGAGACGACGGTCGTCGCGGACGAAGAGTCCGCACGCAACGTCGGTTTCCGTCGGATTGCCCGTTACATCTTTGGCGCGAACAACGACCGCGAAAAGGTTGCGATGACGGCGCCGGTTGCGCAAGAATCGCGCGGCGAAGGCGAGTGGGTGATCCAGTTCTTCATGCCGTCCCACAAGACCATGGACACGCTGCCCAAGCCCGACGACGACGACGTCAAACTGGTGAGTGTGCCGCCGGTGACCGTTGCGGTGCACCGGTTCTCCGGTATCCCCACCCGTCGCGCCGTGGAATCGCACACCGAGCACTTGATGAGCACGCTGGGCGAGTTCGGATTCGAAGCCACCGACTCGCCGGCCGCTTGGTTCTACGACCCGCCCTGGACCGTTCCGGCGTTGCGCCGCAACGAAATCGCCGTGCCGGTCAAGCCGAGGGCCGAGGTCTGAAAGTGTGCCCGCCCGCGACGACCGTCAGCGATGCCGCGGTCGCTGCGCCGAGGTGTAGGGTCCGGTGATGTCCGAACGGCGGGAAATGGCTTCCCGCAAGCTCCGCCACATCGACGTCTGCCTGGACGGGGATGTGACCTATCACGGCGTCACGACCGGCCTGGAACGTTATCGGCTGCCATACAACGGGCTGACCCAGACCAGCCTGGCCGATATCGACCTTTCGGTGGACTTCCTCGGGACCCGGTTGCGCGCGCCGATGCTGGTCGGCGCCATGACCGGTGGTGCCGAGCTGGCGGGCACCATCAACCGGAATCTGGCGACTGCCGCTCAACGACTGGGTATCGGGATGATGCTGGGCTCGCAGCGGGTCATGCTCGACAGTGCGCTGGGTGAGCAGGCCGCACCCAGCTTCGCCGTGCGGGATGTGGCACCTGACGTACTGTTGGTGGGAAATATCGGCCTGTCTCAGTTCGTCAAGCAAGCAGTGCCCGAGATCGTCAAAGCGCTGGACCGTGTCGGGGCGAATGTACTTGCGGTGCATACCAATCCGTTGCAAGAGGCAATGCAGCACAATGGCGACACCGATTTCGTGGGCTCGCTGGACAGGCTGCACGACCTGGCCCCGATGCTGGATTACCCCGTGTTGTTGAAGGAGGTGGGTCACGGTATCGGCGCGACCGCGGTAGCCCACTTGTTGCGCTTGACCGGGGAGGCGCCCGTTGCGGCCATCGACGTCGCCGGTGCCGGCGGCACGTCATGGTCGCGTGTCGAGCAGTTGGTTCGCTACGGCGAACTGCGCTATCCCGATCTGGCCGACTGGGGTATACCGACCGCACAGGCGCTGCTCGAGGTGCGTGCGGCCCTTCCGCACATTCCGCTGGTCGCCTCCGGCGGAATCCGCAGCGGCATGGACGCTGCCAAGGCACTCGCGCTGGGCGCCGACGTGGTGGCCGTGGCGCGTCCGCTGTTGCCGGCCGCGATCGAGTCCGCCGATGCCGCGACCCTGTGGCTGCAGGGATTTCTCGACGAGTTGCGCATCTGTCTGCACGGGTGCGGTGCCGCCGATCTGCCCGCACTGCGCACCCTTGGTGCACTACCCATCGGCTAGGTGGACTCGTGGCAGTGATCCTGGCTTACGGTTCACCCGCGTTGGGTCATCTGTTCCCGATGATGGCGATGCTGACGGAGTTGACCACGCGCGGTCACCAGGTTCACCTGCGCACGATGAGCAGCGAGGTCGGCGGTATGCGCGCCCTCGGAGTGCACACCGAGGCGGTCGATCCCCGGATCGAGGCCATCGTGGGGCAGGACTTTCTGGCGCACAACGCTCTAGGTGTGCTCAAACGGTCCATCGATGTACTGTGCCGACGCGCGGTGATCGAGGTAGACGATTTCGCCCGGGCCGTTGCCCAGGTGAGGCCCGAGGCGGTGATCGTCGACGCGAACTGCTGGGGCGCGATTTCGGCGGCCGACGCGGGCGGATTGCCATGGACGGTGTTCTCACCGTTCACCCCCTACCTGCGATCACGATCAGCGCCGCCGTTCGGCCCCGGCCTGCGGCCGCTGTCCGGGCCGGCCGGGCAGATCCGTGACGCGTCGATGCGGCCTTTTGTCAGATATCTCTTCGATCGCCCGGTGCTGCCGAGGATCAACGCTCTTCGTGCCGGCCTGGGCGTCCCGCCCATCGGCTCGGTGGATGAGCTGATGCGCCGGGCGCCGTTGCTGTTGGCGGTCGGCGGGGAGCCGTTCGAATATCCACACCCCGACTGGGCAGATGCCGTGCACTTCATCGGCGCGTGCGTGTTCGAACCGGCTGCGGTGCCGGCACCGGACTGGCTGGACGCCATCGACCAGCCCATCGTGCTAATCAGCACGTCCTCGATCGCCCAGGCCGACGCGAGGCTGGGGGAAGTCGCTCTGCGCGCATTGGCTGATGAACCGGTGCACGTGGTGGCGACCTTCCCGGCCGGTGTTCCCCCGGGCCTGCCGCGGACGCCGAATGCGACGGTGTGTCAGTTCCTGCCGCACGGTGCGGTGCTCGATCGCGCGGTGTGCGTCGTCACCCATGGCGGGATGGGAACCACCGTGAAAGCTCTGGATCGGGGTGTGCCGGTCTGTGTGGTGCCGTTCGCGCGTGATCAGGCCGAGGTGGCACGACGCGTCGAGGTGGCCGGCTGCGGTACGCGGCTTCCTCCGAAGCGGCTCACGCCGGCACGATTGCGGGTCGCCGTCGGCACGGCGATGGCGATGTCTGGTGGAGCGCGTCGGGTGTCGGATGGTTTCGCCGCGACCGGGGGAGTAGCGCGCGGCGCGGAGCTGATCGAGCAGCGGCTGCTGTCAAGGCCTGGACCCGTCCGACCGAGCGGCCCTGCGCCGGGTGGTCGCGGCGCCTCGACCGAATTCCGCTGAGTCGCGAGATTCGCCTGCCGACATTTCGTCCTCGAATGTCGACATCGCGTCGATCATCGCTGTGAACACCCGGTGTGCGGCCAGCAGATCCTGGTCGGGCATGTCGGCCAGCGCGGCCCTGATATGTGCGCCAAGCGGCATGAAGAACGTGTGCGCCAGTGTCATGCCGCGGCTTTCGTAGCGCAGGAGCCACTTTCGGCGGTCTTCGGGATCCGGTTCGCGCCGGATGTGGCCGGCCTCGATCATCCGGTCAACCAGGTAGGTGATGGCCGGCGGCGAGACATCCATGCGTTGCCGCAACTGCGCGAGGGTCAGCGGCGCTCCTGCCGTCTCGGCCACCATGATGTGCAGTAGGGCGTGGAAATCGCTGTTGCTGACATCGTTGACGCGGGCATAGTGGCGGCCAACCCGATCAGATCGGGCAGTGATAGCGCGAATGTCGGCCGACAGCTGCTTCTCCAGCTCCGTCCGCCTCGGCGGCGGCTCACTCGCGCCGCGTTTGGTCACTTACTCGCACCCCTTCATCAACGGTCCAGAGTACGGCGTGCTCGCCCGAATGTTGCGTCAGCCGGTAGCGCGGCTTCACCGCTTGGTCGGGTCGTGACCCCAGTTCATCAGTGAATAACGCCAAGCCGTGTCGCGGATGTCGCCGCTGGGGCGTTGGGCGAGGTGCCGCTTGGTGTATCCGGTGACCTTGCGCATGTGGGCGTAATCGTCGTCGCTGAGGTCGGCGCGCTTGGACCGCAGGATCGCGACGATGCGCCTGCCGCTGGCGTGGCCGGTAGATTCTTCGCCCCCGCTTTTCTGGCCCACAGCCTGTGATTGCTTTGTCTCGAGCCACTTCTCGAGCTCGCTCGCGGTCATATTGACTTGCTGGTGAAATTCCGTCCACGTGGTGTCGTCGGCGGTGGTCGCCACGCGGGCTCGTCAGCGTTCCCGGCGCAGCGCATCCGGATTGTGCACGGCGTCTTTACCGGTCTTGTCGCTGCGGACCTGATACTGCGGGTCCTCCTCGGAAGCCCGCACGGTGCGCCCGGCCGCCTCGGTGTCCGAGGTGATCTTTCGCTCCACCGTGCCTTTGACGTCGTTACCGTGGCTCCTCCACTCGACCTTGTCGCCTTTGCGCAGTTCGTGGTCGCTCAAGTGACTTCGCTCCTCGTCGTCGGTTTCTCACGCGGGTACCCGCCGTCCCTGGATCAGTAACGCGATCCAGGAAAGCGCGGCAGCGGTGAAGGCGAGCGCTTGCGCGGTTCCGGTGCGGTTGGACGGCACGACGGCACCGTCGACGTAGCGGCCGATGAACCCGTTTTCGGGCAGGGCGTCCATGCCGGCCCGGGTGCGGGCCCAGTCTTCCAGTGAAGTCAACGGGCACTGAAGATTCAGTGTCACCACCGCCGCGCCCCAGCAGACGGTCGGCAGGTGCAGCCAGAAGGTGCGCCGCCAGCGCAATGCCAGAAAACCGCCGCTCGGCAGGTAAGCGAGGTAGGCGAAGTGCGCGGCCACGGTGGCGACGACAACGGCGAAATATTTTCTTCTCATCGCTGATTCAGCCTAGAGGACCGCTGATTGAGCCTAAAGGATTGAAGTGACATGCAGCGCTCAGTCGCCGCTGCGCAAGCGGTAGCGCCGTTCCGCGTACGCCAGATCGTCGCGCCAGAGCCGGTTGGCGGCGTAGCGCATCAGTGGGGTGACCAGCGGTGCCACGTTGCGCGCCGCTTTGAACCCGGGACGTTGGGAGTGCGCGACGACGGCTTCGATCACCGCTAGCCGGGGGTGGCCGTCGGGCCCCGGACCTATTGGCGTCGCGTGGGTTTCGACGACGCTACCGGCGCCTTCGCCTTCGACGATGCGCATCACGATGGTGCGCGCTTCGGGGCAGGTGAATTCCGCGATGGTGGGCACGCCGAAGCGCCCGAGCCGGAAGGTGACCGACACGACGAAGCGGTCGTCGTCCTCGGTCGGAGTGGTGAGCACCTCGAGCCTGGTGAAGGAGTAGGGATGGAACCATCCGCCGTGCCAGGGGTCGAGGCGGTTGGCGATGACGTCCTGCGGTTCGCAGGTGCCGACGACCTTGGCGACTGCGGACAGCGTGGTACCGGTAGGGCGATCCGGGATCACCGGCACGTCCAGCGGCGCCTCCCCGCCCACCGAGTCGAGTCGCACCCAGGCCAGAACACCGTCGTCGTAGCTGGGCAGCGGGGCCCATCCGAGCTTGCATCCGGTGCCGTCGAGGGCGAGGCCATGCCAGCGACAGAACAGGACTCCGTCGGACACCGTGCCGGTGGCCAGGTCTGCCCCCAGATGCGGGCAAGCGGCCGGACCCACCGTCAGGCGGCCCAGCTGATTGCGCCAGGCGACGAGTTCGACGCCGGCGATGCTGGCGCCGAGTGGCCGAGTCTGCCGCACGTCGCGGCTGGCGCACAGTACGTACCAATTCCCCGTCGGCCGCCGTTGCGACCGTTCCAACGCGGCGTTGATGATTGCCGGCTGCGCTTGACCGTAGGTGGGACGCTGCGCGGTCCACGGCGCGCGCGGCACCAATTGCAGCGGCCAGTCCTTCGGCCAGCGTTCCCGCAGCTGATCGCCGACACTCATGACTGTCCTCGCCGTTGCCGCAGCGCCAGCGTCCGCAGCAGCGTCGAGCGTCCGCGGGTGGGCACCGTGAACAGGTCGTGCCCCGACACTCCCCAGCTCGCCAGCAACTGGTTGGCGGCCACCCAGCCCGTCGTTGCGGCCCGTTCCATCAACGCCACCGGAAGGTCGACGCGAATGCCGTCACCCGCCAGCACCAGGCCTGGTTGCGGCGTGGCGACTGTCGGCCGCCGCGTGTAGGTTCCCGGGGTGAACAGCGGGCAGTCGCTTCGGCGCAGCACGAGTTCGTGAATCACGCCGGCCGCAGCGGTTTCCGGGTAGAGCTTGTGCAGCTGCTCGATCGCTGCGTCCTTCGGAGTCGCGGAATCCATTGCATAGCAATGCAACTCGACGACAGAACCACCGGTGCGGCGGGACCAGGCGGCGGCCTCGGCTTCGTAACGCTCCAGCACGCTGATGTTGTCCAGCGGTGGATGGCCGGCGGTGCCCAGGAACGCGGCCCGGTCGGACCTGACGGGTCGGTCCAGCCACAACCGGTGAACCACAAACGAAGGAGCGGTGCCCAGCCGCCGGATCTGGGCCCGCCACAGGTCGTTGGCCAGGCTCGCTGATGCGGACGTGATCTTTTGCAGGCCGCCCACATCGAGCGCCAGCACCACCGCGTCCGCCTGCAGCCGCTCGTCGTCGGTGTGTACCGTGAACCCGGTGTTCGCGGTGTCGACGCGCAGTACCGCCGTGCCGAGCCGGAATTGCACACCCCGTTTAATCAGGTAGTCCCGCAACGGATTCCACAGGGCGGTATCGAAGTTGGCATTGGCCACATCGAAGATGAGTCCCTCGTTGGATCCCAGGAAGTAGATGTGGAACATCGTGGCCAGTTCGCCGGCCGAGAGCTGTGTCGGCTCGGCGAAGAAGCTGCGGGAGAACACTTCGAACGCGAGGTGTCGCGCTGACTCGGGGAAATTAATGCTTTTCAAGAACGTTTCGGCGTCGACGTGATCAAGCTGATGGTAGATGTCGGGGACCGACACCGCGGCCAGCGGCGCGGATGCCCGGGCGTCGATGCGTGCCAGATCCGATAGCCGGAACGTGGGACTGCGCAACGCGAATACCAGCGCGTTCCACGGCGGTGTGCGGGGCAGTCCGCGGAAGGTGTCACGACGGCCCGCGCCGTCGATCAGCGGATAATCCGCTACGGCAGTGAGCATCCGCAGCTGCGGATCGACGCGGCCCAGCAAGTTCCGCAGGTTGTAGTACTGGCGGAAGAAGGCGTGAAATCCCCGGTTCATCGGCAGGTGGGTGCCGTCGTGCTGTTCGGTCCATCCGCCGACCCGCCCGCCGAGATAGGGTTCCTTTTCCACCACCTCGACGTCGACACCCCGCTCGGCAAGCCCGGTGGCGGCCGTCAGCCCGGCGATGCCGGCACCGACAACCACGACCCGCGGGCGTGACGACAGTGCGTGGGCATCGGCCAGGCCTGGTGTGGCCAGATGTCGTTCGCGGCGGCGGTCGGTCATCTCGGCACCTCCCCGATAAAAGTATGGACGATGTTGCGTTCCCAGCCTGGCATCGTTTCGGTGTGGACGTCGCAGAATCCGGCGTCGGACATCCGCTGACGGAACGCCGCTGCGCCGTCGAAGGTCAGCACGCTACGCCACAGGTGCCGGTACAGGGTGGTACTGCGGGTTCGCCACCACCCGGACGGAATGATGATGCCCCAGCACACCGCGTGCCAGATCCGCGTGGCGACAGGGGAATCGCGCACCGAGTATTCATGCACCGCCAGCCTTCCGCCCGGCCGCAGCAGGTCGCGGAAAGCTTGCAGCTGGCGGTCCGGGTCGGCCAGATTTCGCAGTAGGTAGGCCGCGAGGATGCCGTCGAACGGGCCGGTGATGCCGTGTTCGCCGAGTTCTTCGATGGGGGTGTGCACGAACCGGACCGATGGCGGCCACGGTTTGGCCCGCGCCGCCGCCAGCATGCCGCGGGATGCGTCAACGGCGACGATCTCGGCTTCGGGAGCCTCGGCCAGCAGTGCGGCGGTGGAAGCGCCGGTGCCGCAACCGGCATCGAGCAACCGTAACCCGCGACCGTTGTCGGGCAATCCCATGCGCTGCACCGACCGCCGGAGGTTCTTGTGGTACCCGGGGTTTGCACCCACCAGTTGGTCGTAAGCGTCCGCGCCGACGTCGAACGCGTCCGGCACGTCGCCCCGGGCAAGGCCTGCTTTATCCATGATCACCGCCGTACACGTTGATACTCCCACAACAGCAACACCCCGGTGACCAGAGCGAAGCCGAACAAGAAGTCCTCGACGGGAATGTCGAACGGGAATCGCAGCCCGCTGGTCTGCCGTTGGTCGTAAATGACCACGGGGGCACTGAGCTTGGTGAGCCAGCCATCCACCGGAACCTGGAATCCCAGCACGATCACCATCGACAGCCAGTAGGCCAGGCGACGGAACAGCCCGGTGCGCAACACCGTGAACTCGAGGGCGCACACCGCCAGCACCGACACCACCGCCGGAACGGTGTAACCCAGTCCGGTCATCGACGCCGGCTCCAGTTGAGGATGGTGCTCACCGCGTTATAGGTGAGCAATCCGCACACCGGAATCACCACGAAAAACAGCACTTCTTCGATCGGAATACGTGGAGGCAGGTCCACGCCGATCAGGTATTTGCCGTTATACCACCATATTCCGGCGGCGATCGCGACCGCGTCCCAGACCAGGAACACCGCAGCGAACGGGGCGATGGCGCGTATCAGGCGGCCGGGCCGGCGATACACTCCTTCGCCGAATATCTCCAGCGGCAAGGTGATCAGCAGGCACAGCCCCAGCACGATCAGATATTGCCAGTGGTCGCTCACGCAGCACCGGGCTTCCGCCGTTCAGCCGGTGACCGCCGGATTCGCCAGGACTGGAACAGGGCACTGCCGGCAACCTGGACGCGGCGGGCCTTGCCGACGGTCGCGCGGTGGCTGAACACGGCGAAGCCACTGTCCTCGATGCGGTCCAGGATTTCCGAGTAGAGCGTCAACGCGGTGGCCACGCAGGGGCGTGACCGCGACGCGAGCAGATCAATCCCCTGGGCGGCGAAGTGGTAGATGTCGCGGGTTATCTTGTGCTGCTCCGCGAGGGCGTCGCGTACCCGGGCATCGGTGCGGCGATGCATATGACACCACAGCATCAACTCGCGATCGACACCGTGTGCGGCGAGTTCGTCGGCCGGGAGGTAGATCCGGTCGCGCATCAGGTCTTCGTCGACGTCCCGCAGAAAGTTGGTCAACTGGAACGCCCGGCCCAACGCCTCGGCGTATGGTGCTGCTTCGGTAGCGTCGGTGACCGTCCCGAGCACCGGAAGCACCTGCAGGCCAATGACTTCCGCCGAACCACGCATGTAACGGTTGAGCGCCGGGCGGTCCGGATAGTCGGTGACGGTGAGGTCCATGCGCATGGATTCCAGGAAATCCCGGAACAGCTCGGTCGAGATCTGGTAGCGGTTTACGGTATCGTCGACCGCCGCCAGCACCGGCTCGTCGCGCTGGTCACCGCCGGCGAAGAAGCGCTCGGACAGCAGTTGGAGCCGCTCGCCGCGCGCGCCGGCGTCCAGGTTGGGATTGAACTCGTCGAGAATGTCGTCGGCCAGGCGGGCGAAGGCGTACAGCGCGTGCACCGCCGGGCGCTGGTCCGGCGCGAGCAACCTGGTGGCCAGGAAGTAGGTGCGGCCGTTTTGCGCGGCGATCTTCCGGCAGGTGCGATAGGCGGCCCGCAAGTCGGGATCGTCGATGCCGGCGGCGTCCAATTCGGTGCGGATCATGGAAGTCGGGCTTTCAGATCTAGTTGCGTGGAACTGCGGTTCGGGACGCCGGTGATACGGTCCGCGGCCAACCGCCCGGATATCAGGGTAGTGGGAACGCCCACGCCGGGGGTGGTCGACGACCCGGCCAGCACTGCGTTCTCGATACCTCGTACCAGGTTGGCCGGCCGGAACGGTCCGGTCTGCGCGAACGTATGGGCCAGGGCGAACGGCGTGCCCGCCGCCATGCCCGCCCGCGCCCAGTCGGCGGGTGTGTCCACGTGTAAAACCTCGGCACTGTCGCCCAGATTGGGCAACAGCCGTTGCTCCACGGCCTCCAGCATGGTCTGCGTGTAGGGCGCAGCGGTGGTCGACCAGTCGATGCGACCGCGGTCCAGGTTCGGTGCCGGTGCCAGCACGAAGAGCAGATCACGTCCCGCCGGGGCCAGGGCGGGATCGCTGGCGGTCGGGCGGGTGACCAGCAGTGACGGATCCCGCATCAGCTGACCATCGCGGATGATGTCGGTGAACGTCTGATCCCACGCGTCACCGAACAGAATGGTGTGGTGTGCCGGCGGGGGATCGAGAGCGCGGCAGCCCACATGCATCACCACCGCCGACGGCGCGGCTCTGAGCGGCAAAAGACGCTTTGGCCGACGGCCCAGTAGTTCATAGGTCAGCGGTAGCTCGGTGGTCAACACCACCGCGTCACACGCAATGCGCTCGCCGTCGGCGGTGACGACCGCGTTGACGCGGTCGCCGCTGCGCTCCAGCGAGGTGACCGTCGCTCCGTAACGGAAGTGCACCCCGGCGTCTCGCCCGGCAGCGGCGAGCGCGTCGGGAAGCGCCCGCACACCACCGCGCGGGAAAAAGACGCCCGACACGGTGTCCATGTAGGCGATCACGGCGTATACGGCCAGCGCGTCCTGGGGCGCCACCCCGGCGTAGAGCGCCTGGAAGGTGAACACCCGTCGCAGCCGGGGGTCGCTGATGTGGCGCTTGACCATGGTTTCCCAGCGGCGGAACCCACCCATGCCGGCGAGGCGGGCCAGCTGCGGCGTCAGCATCGACAAAGGTGAATCGAAGTTGGCGGAGATGAAGCCGTCGAACTCCGTCCGGTAGAGCCGATCCAGCCAGACGCGCAGCGCGCGATAACCGTCGGCGTCGCGCGCTCCGGCGAACTCGCGCACCGAGGCGGTCATCCGCTCGGCATCGGTGTGTACATCGAGGCCGGCGCCGTCGGCGAACATGGCGCGGTAGGCCGGGTCTACCGGCAACAGGTCCATGCGCTGCTCGAGGGACTCACCGACGGCGGCGAATACCTCGTCGATGATGTCGGGCATGGTGAGCACCGTCGGCCCGGTGTCGATCAGGTAGCCGCCAATGTCGCGGCGCCCGGCCCGGCCGCCCGGCCACGGTTCGCGTTCGACCACCGTGACTTCCCGTTCCCGCCCGGCCAGGTGCAGGGCCGCCGACAGTCCGGCAAATCCCGCACCGACGACGACCACCCGATCGGTGCGGCCTCCCACGGTACGCATCATCACCACCCCCGCCCCATCATGCGGCGCGCCGCGTGCACACTCCGGCCATACTGGCCAGTGCGCCACTCATCGTGCCGTCGATTCCGCTATTGTCCAGAGCTTTCCGGGCGATCGCTACCCGATCTGCGATGAGTTCTTCGATTCGCTGCACCGCGCCCGTCGCGAAAATCAGTCCCCGCCAGTGCTCGAGGTCGTCGTCGGTGAGGTGATGGCTTTCGATCAGGTCGCCGAACTGCCGGCGGGTTGCACCGTCGGCCAGCTCGTATGCCGCGACCATGACGCTGGTGGCCTTGCGTTCCAGCAGATCGCCGCCGTTCGGTTTGCCCGTGGTCGACGGAGATCCGAAGATGCCCAGGACGTCGTCACGAAGTTGGAACGCTTCACCCACCGCGCTGCCGTATTCGCCCAGCCGGGCCAGGGTGCGGTCGCTGCAGCCGGCCATCGCCGCGCCGATCTCCAGTGGCCGGCGCACCGTATAGTTCCCGGACTTGAGCCGAGCGACATTGAGCACCGCGTCCAGCGTGGGCAACCTGCGCAGGTCCAGCACCAGGTCAGCGAACTGGCCCACCGCCAGCTCGGTCCGCATCGCGTCGTAGCGTGGCCAGGCACGCTGCAGCTGATGACGGCTCAGGCCACAATCGCGCAGCATCTGCTCGGCCCAGATCAGGCACAGGTCACCTAACAGCACCGCGGCGGATTCGCCGAACCGACGGGAGCAGCCGGACAGGCCGTGCTCGCTGTGCCATCGGGTGAACTGCATGTGTGCCGCCGGCAGCCCCCGCCGCGACGGCGAATCGTCCATCACGTCGTCTTGCAGCAGGGCAAAAGCATGCAGTAGTTCAAGACTGGACGTCGCCGACAGGGCCGCGTCGCTGGCCGGCGCCCCGCACAACCAGCCCAGGTACATGAACGTCGAGCGCAGGCACTTCCCCCCTTTGACGAATTCGAGGAGGATGTTGCCGGCGACGTCCACGCCGCAGTCAACCAAGTTGTCGCTGCAGCGTGCGGCGACGAAGTCTTCCACCTCGTTCAGTACTGCGCGGCGCAAACTCGTTCTCCACGAATCGAAGTGAGCGATCGATGGCAGGCCGGCAACGCTCTGACTTGCGGCTTCCGCAAGTGCGACTCGCGAAAAGTCACGTACATCTCCCACAGCGGCTCCCTCGCAACTACCGGCGGCCGCTGATCCGGGACGGCTCAGATTCACGCGTTGGTACCCCTTCGACGAGAAGTGAAACCACCGGCTGGTGGCGTCGGGCGGTCGAACTATCTCTTCATTTATTTAATCGTTAACTTAATGAATGATTCTGTGGCGCGCCAGTCGTGCGGGTCGGGCCCCGACTATTGAGCACACGTAGCAGAGCCCGATCCGGTTCACCGAGGTTTTCGGGTGCGCAGACGGGGAACCCGCCGCCGGTGAACGTTCCTGATTTGATCGCGACACCTTTCCGGTGGGGTTCCGCACTGAGACGCAAGCGGTTTTTTCACCCATTGGGTTTGATCGCCCACGGTTCCCTCACGCGTATCGCGCCGGAGGGCGAGGGACTACCGGTGCGCAGCTGCGATGTCGTCGCCCGGTTCTCCAAAGCCACCGGCACACCGAGCGTGTTACCCGACTTCATCGGACTTGCCATCCGTCTCGAGTCCGGGGACCAACCCTGGGACATCCTGCTGGTCTCTGCGGGATCGGGGTTCGTGACCCGGGCCCTGGCGCTGCGGCCTGTCACGTCGTGGTCACACCAGAACATGACCACGCTGATGCCGCTCAGTTACGGCGGCAAGAAGTGGTGGCTGCGGGCGCGAATCGACACCGATCTGCAAGGAATGGGGCTGTCGCTCGACAGGGTCCGTGACGGCATCGACAACGGCGGCATCGCAGTATCGCTCGAGCAGGCATGCGGTAGCTCCGATTTTCGGGAACTGGCCCGACTGTCGTTGAACAGGATCGTCGAACTTGGAGCGGGACAGGATATTTCGTTCGATCCGGTGGTGAATGCCGCGCCGGAGGTGAAGCTGTATCCGGGATGGCTGGCCACACTGCGGGCCAGTGCCTACGCCCGCAGCCGTGAGGGTCGGGACGCGGACGCACCGGACCACGAGGTGGCACGTGGCTAGGCGGATCGCTGTCACCGGCGCATCCGGCAACGTGGGCACGGCGCTGTTGCGCATGCTCGCCGAAGCCCGCGGGGACAGGGATTACGAGATAGTCGGTATCGCGCGGCGTGAGCCCCCGTCCGAGGACGTCTACGGAAATGTCGAGTGGCATCAGCTGGATGTCCCCGAGTAGGGCGCGCAAGCCATGCTGCACAGCATCTTTCGCGACGTCGACTGCGTCGCGCATCTGGCCTGGGAGTTTCAGCCCACCCGCAACACCCGCTATGTGTACGAAGTCGGCTTGCGCTGCACCGCCGTCCTGAACGCAGCTCACAGCGCCGGAGTTCGGCACCTGGTCCACATGTCCTCGCCGGGCACCTGCGCGCCGGGACGGTACGGGGAGAAGGTGGATGAGACGTGGTCGGCCGCGCGTCTGAGTTCGTCGACCTACAGCAGAACCAAATCCCCGTCTAGCCCATGCTGCGTCCCAGCACATGCCGCAACGCCGATTCGAGATCGGGCTGCCGGAACGGGTGCTCGGCCCTGCTGAGTCGGGCGGGGACCACCCGCTGATCGGCCAGCGCCAGTTCCCGAGCGCCCTGGGCGCCCAGCAGCACCCTGGGTCCCAGCGCCGGTACCGGCAGGACGGCGGGGCGGTGCAGCACCCGCGCCAGGGTGCGGGTGTATTCGGTGTTGCGGACAGGTTGTGGCGCAACGGCATTGACCGGTCCGGACAGATCGCTGTCCCACCACGCGCGGTGATAGATGTCAATCAGGTCGTCGATCCCGATCCAGGAGAACCACTGCCGGCCATCACCGAGCCGGCCGCCCAGCCCGGCGCTGAACAGCGGCCGCATCAGCGCCAGGGTGCCGCCGGCCGGGGACTGGACGATGCCGGTGCGAACCTTGACCACCCGCGCTCCGGCCTGCTGGGCCGGGGCAGTCGCATCCTCCCAGTCGGCCACGACTTCGGCGAGAAACCCATCCCCGCGTGCGCTGTCTTCGGTGAGGGGCTCATCGCCTCGGTCATACCCGTAGAAGCCGATCGCCGATGCCGAGATCAGCACGGGCGTTCCGCTGCGCGCCACCAAGTCGGCGAGCCGCCGGGTTGGCCCGATCCGACTGTCCCGGATCGCTTTCCGGTGTTTGCCGGTGAAGCGCCCGGCGATCGACGCACCGGCGAGGTGAATGACCGCGTCCACACCGGCCAACAGCTCGGGATCGGGGTCGTCGGTATTCCATGTCCGCTCATCGGGACCGTGCGCGGCGCCGCGAACCAGTCGAATGACGCGGTGCCCCCCGGTCCGCAGGAAGGCCGCCAGGGCGGTGCCGACCAAGCCTGACGCACCCGTCACGGCGACGGTCGAGGGCGCCAGACCGTGCTGGGCGGCCCGTTTGTGCGCGGCCAGGTCGTCGGCCAGCTGGCGGTGCCGATAGACGAACATCGGGCGCAGCGCGCGTGCGGGCACCGGCGTCTCGACACGATCGACGACGCGGGTCTGGTCTGCGCCGACCTCTTCGAAATCATGGAAGTGCCGCCAGTGGCCGATGATCCGCGGCGGTAGCGAGGCCAGTCCGTCGCTGCTGAGCACATCGACGAAACGCCGCGGCGGATCATAGGAATCCGGCTGATGCTGAGCCACCCATCGCAGGCCGCCCGGCAAACCGAGGATGGCGCGCCCGTCCTTCACCGATTCGGCCTCGCTGACGAGCCGCATCGGCGACCACGGCGGGGAAAGCCTGGCGAAGGCGCCGGGGCGGGTGTGCCAGGCGAACACCTCATCGCGCGGTGCGTCGACCACGCTCGAATAGATCAGGCCCATGCGTGTGACGTTACCGACCGATCCGGTGCGGTGCCGGTGCGGCATTCTTATCTGCATGGGTGTTCGCGACGGAATCGTTTCGCTGTTCGACGCCGTGCTGGACCGGGCGGTGGTTCCCGGCTATACCCGGATCGGCTACCGCCTGCGAGCCCTTGACTGGCCGGATGATCCGCCGGCGGGCGCCCTGAAAGGACGCACGGTGCTGGTCACCGGCGCCAACCGCGGCATCGGATGGGCGATCGCCTCAGGGCTGGCGGCCCTGGGCGCGACGGTGCTGCTCACGGTGCGCGACCGGTCCAAGGGGGAACAGGCCCGTGCGCAGATCATCGCCCAGCACCCCGGCGCCGACATCCGGGTCGAGGTGTGTGACATGTCGGACCTGGCGTTGGTCCGCGCCTTCGCCGCGGATCTGGCGGGCCGGATGGCGGGGCTGGACGTGCTGATCCACAACGCCGGACTGCTGCCCGCCCAGCGCACCGAAACCGGCGAGGGACATGAGGTCACGCTGGCCACCCACGTGCTGGGCCCGTTGCTGCTGACCGAAGGCCTACTTCCGCTGCTGCGTGCGTCCAGCGATCCGCGAGTCATTCTGATGTCCTCGGGCGGCATGTATACCCAGCCGTTGCCGGTCGGGGATCCCGAGTACCGCGACGGCCGGTATCGCGGCGCTATCGCCTACGCCCGGAGCAAGCGGATTCAGGTGGCGTTCACCCCCGTCCTGGCCCGACGTTGGTCGGGTATCGGCGTCTACTCCATGCACCCGGGCTGGGCCGATACGCCTGGCGTCGCGTCTTCTTTGCCCGGCTTCCGTCGCCTCACCGGCCCGCTGTTGCGCACCGCCGAGGAGGGCGCCGACACCGCCGTCTGGCTCGCGGCGACCAAACCGGCACCGCCGACCGGCCTGTTCTGGCACGACCGGCGACCGCGTCCGGTGCACTATCTGCCGACGACCTGGTACAGCGATGACGATCTGCAGCGCATGTGGCGCTACTGTGCCGACGCCGTCGGGCTGGATTAACGATCCGGTAGCGCGTGCTCGACAACGGGCCGCCGCGCCGGTAATTGCCGCTCCCGGCGCTTGGCGGCGAGATACACCTGTGCCGTCTGGCCGGCCACCGTGTGCCAATCGAAGTCGGAGTTCAGCCGATCCCGGGCGGCGCGGGCGTGCCGCTGTGCGGCCGCGGGATCGTCGAGCACGCTGCATACCGCTGCCGTCAACCCGGCCACATCGCGGGGCGCGAACGACACCCCGGTGACACCGTTGATCACCGCCTCGCCCAGACCACCGGTATTCGAAGCCACCACCGGAATGCCCGTCGCGGCAGCCTCCAGCGCGGCCAGCCCGAAAGGTTCGTAGTGACTGGGCAGGACCGCGGCGTCGGCCCGGTGCAGCGCGGCGAGCAGTTCGTCGTGGTGCAGATGCCCGACGAAGCGGGTTGCTTTGAGCACCTTGTGTTTACGAGCCTGTGCGACGAGCCAGTCCTGCTGGGTGCCGTCACCGGCGATGGTGAGGGTGGTCCCCGGGTGGGTGCGCCGGATCCGCGGCAGCGCGGCGATGGCGTCGTGCACGCCCTTCTCGTATTCCAGACGGCCGACGTAGAGCAGTTCCGCCGGACCGGTACGCGGGCGGCGTTGGGCGAACGGCCAGCGGGTCGTGTGAATTCCGTTGCGGATAACCGTGATCTCGGACAGGCCGGGGCCGAACAGTTCGGTGATCTCGTCACGCATCGACGCCGAACACGCGATCAGTGAATCGGATTCGCGCACCAGCCACGATTCGACCGCATGCACCTGACGGCTGATGGCGCCGCTCACCCAGCCCGAATGTCGACCCGCTTCCGTCGCATGAATCGTTGAAACCATTGGCGCATCGTAGAATTCGGCCAACGCGATGGCCGGGTGCGCAACCAGCCAATCGTGTGCGTGTACCACATCGGGACGCCACGGCCGTTGGCCGCCGCGGCTTTTCACAGCCAGCCCGGCGCGGATCATGGCGTGGCCCATGGCCAGCGTCCAGGCCATCATGTCGGTGCCGAAGGTGAACGCGTGCGGGTCCTCGGCGGCCGCGATCACCCGCACACCCTCGCTGATCTCATCCGAGGACGGGTGGGTGCTGGGATCGGTGCCGGTGGGCTGCCGGGACAGAACAACCACTTCGTGGCCGGCCTCGGCCAGCGCGGTCGACAGGTGGTGGACGTGCCGGCCCAGACCGCCGATCACCACCGGCGGGTACTCCCATGAGATCAGCAGAATCTTCACGCGCGTGCCTTCTTTCGGCGCGAGCGACCGGAAAATGCCCTCCGCCGCGGCGTGTCGATGGCAACACGCGCGCGCTCGCGGCGGAAGGAGCCCGTCACTTGGGCAGCCTGCGGGCGTCCAGCGCTCCGAACAGCCCGTCGGCCCGGTTCCAGCCCTGCGCCAGGCGCCGTGCGGAGTCGCGGCGGCCCGATGCCAGCGCCCCGGCGATCTCCCGGGTGGCGTGAGCGTGCAGATGCGCGCGGTAGCGCGCGTAGTCGGCAGCGGAGTCCTTGCTGACCATGAACGGCCAGTCGCTGGACACCGTCAGCAGCGTCTCCCGCAGGATCTGGTCGGCGACGTGATCGCGGGGAATGGGCCCGTCCAGCGAGGCCGTCTGCGCCAGCGCCTTATCCACCGTGGTCAGCGCGGTGTCTACCACCTCGGCGTTGAGCTGCACCAGGTCGGCCACCTGCTCGCCGTTCCACACCTGCCAGTCCTTGCCGGAACCCCAAGAGCTGGGCGGCAATTCGACCGGCGAGCCGACGAAACCGGCCGACATCGCGTCGCGCAGCGTCCCCACCTGCACGCCGGCCTCGGGCAACGCCCGCAGCACACGTGCCAGCCAGGTCGGTCCCTCGTACCACCAGTGGCCGAACAATTCCGTGTCGAAGGCGGCGATCACATGGGCCGGCCTGCCGATCCGTTCCGACTCGGCGTGCAGCCTGCTGCGTACCAACTCGACGAAGTCGGCGACGTGTATGTCGACCGCCCGGTCGGCGCGCCCTGGGTCATAGGGCGCCTTGTCCTGCGAGGCCACATTGCGGCCGGTGACCCGGGCCGGTTTCAACCCGGTGAGATGGTCGTAGGTGTGGAAGTCGCGATAGGCGGCGTGGCCCGGGTAGCCGGACTTGGGTGACCATACGCGGTAGCTGACCTGCAGGTCGCGCCCGAACGCGATCACGTTGCCGGCGCCGACCGGTCGCCCGAGCGCGGTGTCACCGTGCAGCGACGGGCCGTCGACCATGAAGTGGCTCACACCGGCGGCGGCGTAGTCGTTTTCCATGCCGGGTGCGTAGGCGCATTCGGGAGCCCAGATCCCGCTCGGGCGCGGCCCGAGCCGTAGCCGCGCGTCGGCCAGGCCTTCGCGCAGCGCGAACTCCCGCAGCCGCGGCGCCAGCAGTGGCTGGAACGGGTGGGCCAAAGGCCCACCCAGCAGTTCCACGGTGCCGGCGTCGATCAGCGCGCGCAGCAGCGGGCTGCCGCCGTGCCGCCACAGCGTGGCGAAATCCTGCAGTGCCTGATCTGCCTCGTGGCACTCACGAATACCGAATGCCCGCAACGCCTCCGGTGAGCAGGACGGGTAACCCGCCGATTTGGACCGCGGCAGCGAACGCACGCTGGCCGCTTCGGCGGCGCGCAGCTGCCAGTTGGCCAGCCAGTGATACATGCCGTCCAGGCAGTACGGGTCGTCGAGCTGGGCGTTGACCACCGGCGTCATGCCCAGGGTGAGTAGGCCGCCGCGATCCTCGTCGGCCAGCGCGCGCAGCACCCGGAACAGCGGCAGGTAGGAAGCCGCCCACGACTGGTAAAGCCACTCCTCGCCGACCGGCCAGCGGCCGTGATGCGCGAGCCAGGGCAGGTGGGTGTGCAGCACCAGCGTGAACATGCCCGGCACGCGGGCGGTTGACGTGGTCAACTCCGCACCGCGATCGCAACCAGGTCCAAGCTCTCGTCGATGTCTCGCAAGGCCCGGTCGACGAGGTCGAAGTCGGCGGTGGCGACGGCCGCGACGTCCGCCACCAGCTCAGGCGACCACGGCGCGTCGGCCACCGCTCGCGCGATCTGGGCATCGATGATCGAACCCCCGTGCCGGCCGTCCATCTCGAGCAACCGCGGGCCGTGAAAGAGCCCGCTCATCGACACGCCGGAGAATCCTCCCTCGACCAGCAGTTCGGTGAGCTCGTCGGCATTGAGCTCGCGGGTGTGGAACGGGTTGACCGGCGTGTCGCGGCCGGGGGAGAAGGTGATCCGGTTGGGTGTGGACACCAAAAGCAGACCCCCGCGTCGCAGCACCCGGGCGCACTCCCGGATGAATCGGCCCTGATCCCACAGATGTTCGATGACCTGGAAATTCACCACGACATCCACCGAGGCATCGGGTAGCGGCAGTTCGGTCAGGTTCGCCTGCAGCACCCGCACCCGGGGGTAGCGGTGGCGGACATGGGCCACGGCGGAGGCGTCGTAATCGACCGCGACCACCTGGCGCGCGATGCCGGCGATGAGGTCTGCGCCGTAACCTTCGCCACAGCCCGCTTCCAGGACGTCGCGCGCCGCGCAGTGCGGCGCCAGGCGCTCATAGACCACCTCGTGGCGGCGGAACCAGTAGTTCTCGATGTCGAGGTCCGGGATGGTGCGCTCGCCCGTCAGCGTCAACGCCGTGTCGACGGCGTGGTCGATACGGCCCGGAGTATTGGGGACGATTGCGCTCATTGTTAAGGCAGGCTAATGCCTGGCTTACGATTCGCGAACCGGACGGTGGATCAAGGGGTATGCCCAGGGCAATCGTCGCAGTACGGACCCGCTATGGTGGGATGGCAAACCGCGATAAGTTACCAGCTAGTAACATGGCGTATGCGGTTGCGAAACGCGTGACCGAGGTCCCGTAGTCGACGCTGCGGGACTCCTTCGAGGAGGACGAACCACACTCATGACGAACATCGTGGTCCTGATCAAGCAGGTTCCGGACACCTGGTCGGAGCGCAAGCTCTCCGACGGCGACTGGACGCTCGACCGCGAGGCCGCCGACGCGGTCCTGGACGAGATCAACGAGCGCGCCGTGGAAGAGGCCCTGCAGATCCGGGAGCGGGAGGGCGGTGAAGGGTCGGTTACCGTGCTGACCGCCGGCCCCGAGCGCGCGACCGAGGCGATCCGCAAGGCCCTGTCCATGGGCGCCGACAAGGCCGTCCATCTCAAGGACGACGGCCTGCACGGCTCGTGCGTGGTGCAGACGGCGTGGGCGCTGGCCCGCGCGCTGGGCACCATCGAGGGCACGGAGCTGGTGATCGCCGGAAACGAGTCCACCGACGGCTCGGGCGGCGCAGTGCCGGCCATCATCGCCGAGTACCTGGGCCTGCCGCAGCTCACCCACGTGCGCAAGCTGTCCGTCGAGGGCGGCAAGATCACGGCCGAGCGCGAGACCGACGACGGCCTGTTCAGCCTCGAGGCCACGCTGCCCGCCGTCGTCAGCGTCAACGAAAAGATCAACGAGCCGCGCTTCCCCTCCTTCAAAGGCATCATGGCCGCCAAGAAGAAGGAAGTCACCGTCCTGACACTGGCCGAGATCGGCGTCGAGCCCGACGAGGTAGGCCTGGCCAACGCGGGGTCTTCGGTGCTGTCGTCCACCCCGAAGCCGCCGAAGACCGCAGGCGAGAAGGTCACCGACGAGGGCGAGGGCGGCAGCGAGATCGTCAAGTACCTGGTCGGCCAGAAGATCATCTGAGCCCAACTCAACGTAGAGAGCGAATAACCCATGGCTGAAGTTCTGGTGCTCGTCGAGCACGCCGAAGGGGCCCTGAAGAAGGTCACTTCCGAATTGATCACCGCGGCCCGCGCCCTTGGCGAGCCGGCCGCCGTCGTCATCGGTGCGCCGGGTACGGCCGCACCACTGGTGGACGGCCTCAAAGAGGCCGGCGCCGAGAAGATTTACGTCGCCGAGTCCGACGTTGCAAAGAACTACCTCATCACCCCGTACGTCGACGTGCTGGCCTCGCTGGCCGAGTCCAACGCGCCCGCGGCGGTGCTGCTGGCCGCTAACGCCGACGGTAAGGAGATCGCGGGCCGGCTGGCCGCGCGCATCGGATCCGGTCTGCTGGTCGACGTGGTCGAGGTGCGGGAAGGCAACAAGGCCCTGCACTCCATCTTCGGTGGTGCGTACACCGTCGAGTCGCAGGTCAACGGTGATACGCCGGTGATCACGGTGCGCGGTGGTGCCATCGACGCCGAGCCGAGGCCCGGCGCCGGCGAGCAGGTCAATGTCGAGGTCCCGGCCCCGGCAGAGAATGCGACCAAGATCACCAAGCGCGAGCCGGCCGTCGCCGGCGACCGCCCGGAATTGACCGAGGCCAGCGTGGTGGTCTCCGGTGGCCGGGGCGTGGGCAGCGCGGAAAACTTCAGCGTGGTCGAGGAGCTGGCGGACTCGCTGGGCGGCGCGGTCGGTGCATCGCGTGCCGCGGTCGACTCCGGCTACTACCCGGGCCAGTTCCAGGTGGGGCAGACCGGCAAGACCGTCTCGCCGCAGCTGTACATCGCACTGGGCATCTCCGGGGCCATCCAGCACCGGGCCGGCATGCAAACCTCGAAGACCATCGTCGCGGTCAACAAGGACGAGGAAGCGCCGATCTTCGAGATCGCGGACTACGGTGTGGTCGGCGACCTGTTCAAGGTGACTCCCCAGGTGACCGAGGGGGTCAAGGCCCGCAAGGGCTGATTCTTCAGACGAACGGCCCCGCGGGTTCAGCTGCGGGGCCGTCTTCGTCGCGCTTGAACTTCGGACCAGCGACATTCATCTGACGTGCATCGACATGTCAGCGGGCCGATGCCGGTTAGCTGAACGACTGCGCCACGTTAGTGCCATGACCGTTGCTTCTGTACTGATACCCAGCGATAAGCCGCATGGCCCGGCGACACGGTCGTCGTCCGGACCGCACTATTCCCTGTTGCTGTCCACCGATCCCAGCCTGGTCGAGGCCGCGCAGCGACTGCGCTACGACGTCTTTAGCAGCACGCCGGGCTTCGCGCTGCCCACCGCGGTCGACGGCCGCCCGGGTTTGGATGCCGACCGGTTCGACGAGTATTGCGACCATCTCCTGGTCCGCGACGACGACACCGGCGAGCTGGTCGGCTGCTATCGCATGCTGCCTCCTGCCGGCGCCATCGCCGCCGGAGGTCTCTACACCGCAACCGAATTCGACGTCCGGGACTTCGACGCACTGCGGCCGTCGCTGGTGGAGATGGGTCGTGCGGTGGTGCGCGAAGGCCATCGCAACGGCGCGGTGGTGCTGCTGATGTGGGCCGGGACCCTGGCCTACCTGGATCGCTTTGACTACGAGTACGTGACCGGCTGCGTGTCGGTGCCGATCGACACCGGCGACGACGCTCCGGGAAGCCAGATCCGCGGCGTGCGCGACTTCGTGCTCAAGCGGCACCCGGCGCGGTACCGGGTCTGGCCGTATCGGCAGGTGTGCATCGACGGCACTCCGCTCGACAAGATCGAGCCGCCGGCACGGCCCGCGATCCCACCGCTGATGCGCGGTTACCTGAGGCTGGGCGCCCGGGCGTGCGGCGAGCCCGCCCACGACCCGGACTTCGGCGTCGGCGACTTCTGCGTGCTGCTGGGCAAGAGCGATGCCGACACGCGCTATCTCAAGCGCCTGCGGTCGGTGTCGGCCGCCGCCGAGATGGGGGAGACAGCCCGGTGAACACGCCGGCCGGGCACTCCTGGCTGCCCCGCGCATCGTGTGACGTCGGTTGCCTGGGCGATACCGGGCAGGAGGGCCGGATAATGCGGTTACGAGCCGCGCTGCGCCTCGTGCTGGTTCTGCTGCTGACCCCCGGTCTGCCGTTGCTGGGCATACCGCTGCCCGGTTCGACGCACATCCAGCGCGCCTACTGCCGGCTGGTGCTGCGCAGTCTGGGTGTTCGAATTTCGGTGTCGGGCAACCCGATTCGGAATCTGAGCGGAGTTCTGGTGGTGAGTAGCCACGTTTCGTGGCTGGATGTGTTCGCCATCGGAGCGGTCTTGCCCGGTTCATTCGTCGCGCGAGCCGACATGTTTACCGGGTTCGCCACCGGGATAGTGGCGCGGATCCTGAAGATCATCCCGATCGAGCGGGCCAGCCTGCGCCGGCTGCCCGCGGTCGTCGACGCCGTCGCGCGGCGCCTGCGCGCCGGCCAGACGGTGGTGGCCTTCCCGGAGGGCACGACGTGGTGCGGCGTGGCGTTCGGCAGCTTCTACCCGGCGATGTTCCAGGCTGCGATCGATGCGGGCCGGCCGGTGCAGCCGTTGCGTCTGACCTATCACCACGTCGATGGCCGCATGTCGACAGCACCGGCTTACGTCGGGCGGGACACTCTGGCGCGCTCGGTCTACCGCGTGGTCTGCACGCGCCGCACCGTGGCCAGGGTCCGGGTCGAGTCACTGCAACTACCCGGTGCCGACCGGCGAGCTCTGGCCCGTCGCTGCCAGTCCGCGGTACGGACGGGCGCGCCGGCGAACCTGGATCACGCGCTGGTGGCCTGAACCCTTTTCCGGGCTGCGGTGGACAATGGCATCAGCCCAGCGCGGAGAGGAAACCATGAGTCGTTGGCCGAAGCCGGATGTTGCGGGCCCCGGGCAGGAATCCGTGTGGGACTATCCACGCCCGCCGCGGCTGGAGGAATTCACCGGTTCGATCACCATCGAACTGGGTGCACAGCAGATCGCGTCGACGCAGCGCGCGTGGCGGGTGCTCGAAACCAGTCACCCGCCGACCTATTACCTGCCCCGTGAGGCGTTCGCCGAGGGAGCGTTGCGGCCCGCGGCAGGCTCGTCCTGGTGTGAATGGAAGGGGCAGGCCAGCTACTTCGACCTGGTGACCACTGCGCGGGTGGCTCCGCGCGCGGGCTGGACCTACCGGCGGCCGACGGCGGGATTCGAACCGATCGCGAATGCGATCGCCGTGATGGCGGCCGAGGTGGACCGCTGCACGGTCAACGGCGAAGAGGTGACTCCACAGCCCGGTGGGTTCTACGGAGGGTGGATCACCAGCTGGATCGTCGGGCCGTTCAAGGGAATTCCGGGATCGATGGGTTGGTAGCCGGCAAATGGGAAACCTGGATCGATGACGTTCAGTGTGAATCGGCTCGTCGCCGCGCCACCGCAGGCGGCGTGGGACCTTCTCGTCGACCTCGATGCGTGGCCGCGGTGGGGGCCTTCGATCAACGGCGCCGAACTCGACCAGGGAGGAAGGCACCTGACCGCCGGTGCCACGGGCACGGTCCGGACCGCGTTACTGGTGCGGTTGCCGTTCGTGGTCACCGAGTTCGATGCGGGCCGATGCTGGGCCTGGAAGGTAGCCGGCATTCCCGCCACCTGGCACCGGGTGGATCCGGCCGAGGGCGGAGCACAAATCACCTTCGGCGTGCCCCGCTGGGCGCCCGCCTATCTGGCCGTGTGTGACATCGCATTGCGTCGGATAGAAAAGTTGCTGCTGGAGCCGGCGTAGCGCTACGGCGGGTTGTCGGCGAGGCGGCGCTGCTGGGCCACCACCTCGTCGAGATCCTTCAGCCGGCGCAGCCCCGCCATCGGCTGAGCCATGCGCCGGTTGCGGCCAAGCTCTTCGCTGTTGCGCGCCAGAAACCACCAATAGCCGCCGGTGAAGGGGCAGGCGTGCGCACCGACCCGTTGGCCGGGCTGAAATCTGCACGAACCGCAGTAGTCGCTCATGCGATTGATGTAGGCACCGCCGGCCGCATAGGGTTTGGTCGCCATCAACCCGCCGTCGGCGTGCAACGACATGCCGACCACGTTGGCGACCATCACCCAGTCGTAGCCGTCGACGAAGCAGCGATGGAACCAGTCGGTGACGGCGGCGGGATCCCATCCGCGTTGCAACGCAAAGTTGGACAGCACCATCAGCCGGGGGATGTGATGAACCCAGCCGTGATCGCGTACCTGTGCCAGCACGTCCTTGAGGCAATTGGCGTGCAGCGCGTCTGCATCCAGCTCGGCGAACCAGGACGGAAGACCGGCCTTGGCATGTAATGCGTTGCGGCTTCGATACTTTCGGCCGAAATGCCAGTAAACGTGCCAGATGTAGTCGCGCCACCCGATCAGCTGGCGGATGTAGCCCTCCACGCTGCCGATCGGGGCCTTGCCGCCGCGATAAGCGTCTTGCGCGGCGTAAGCGCAGTCCAGCGGATCCAGCAGGCCCAGATTCATCGGCGCCGACAGCAGGCTGTGTGACATGAACCGGTCACCGGCGAGCATCGCGTCTTCGTGAGGGCCGAAGTGGGGCAGCCGGTCCCGCAGAAAAACTTTCAGCGCCTGCTGGGCTTCGGCTGCGGTGACGGCGAACTCGCGCGGTCCGTCGCGTCCGACGAACGACACCGCGCCGTCGCGTTCCCAGCGGTCCAGGTCGGCGCGGACCCGTTCGTCGATCTCGTCTTCCTCGGGCTGCCAGGGCGGCGCAACGCCCAGATCGGCCGCGTTCTTGGGGGCCGGTTCGCGGTTGTCGGCGTCGAAGTTCCATCGGCCCTCGACGGGCTGGTCGCCGTCCATCAGCAACTCCAAGCGGCGCCGGGCGCTCCGGTAGAAGTTCTCCATCCGCAGCGTGCGCTGTGATTGCGCCCACCGGTCGAAATCCTCCCGGCTCGTGCAGAATCCCCGGGCGGGCAAAACGTCGACCGACGGTAGAGACCGCACGAAGCGGTCGGCCGCCCACGACGTGGGCTGGCACACGCTGACCGGTTCGTCGAGGCGTTCGAGGGCTTCCCGGTAGGTGCCCGTCTGCACAAAGGTGGCCTGCTCACCGAGCTCGGCGGCCCGGTGGCGCAAGGCCGACAGCACCAGATGAGCCTTGCGCCGGTGGAACCGGCGACGCCCGAACACCGCCCGCGATTCGATCAGCAGGACCGGTTGACCCGGATGGTCCAGGAAGTGCGGGCCGAGTTGGTCGGCGAAACACCACCGGCGGACGCCGCCGGTCATGCGGTTTGCGGCTGTGTCGGCAGAGCGGTCACGGTCCCCCCGTCGCAGTACTGAACACTTTGTTCACTACGTTAACAGCTGCCGGTCTGTCCGGCCGTTCCGGCCGTAATCGTCGCGGCAAGGGCCGGTATCGTGGGGCGGGTCATGGTCTACCTCGATCACGCCGCCACCACCCCGATGCATCCCGCCGCCATCGAGGCGATGGCTGCGGTGCTGGGCACCGTCGGCAACGCGTCCTCGCTGCACACCACCGGCCGCACCGCGCGCCGGCGCGTCGAGGAATCGCGGGAGTTGATCGCCGAGAAGCTGGGTGCGCGTCCTTCGGAGGTCATCTTCACCGCAGGTGGCACCGAGAGTGACAACCTGGCCGTCAAAGGTCTGTACTGGGCCCGCCGGGACGAGAATCCGAGCCGGCGGCGGATCGTCACCAGCGAGGTGGAACACCACGCGGTGCTGGACGGCGTCAACTGGTTGGTCGAGCACGAAGGCGCCGAGGTCACCTGGTTGCCTACCGACGCCGAGGGCTCGGTGTCGGCGCCGGCCCTGCGCGAGGCCCTCGACGGCGGCGACGACGTGGCGCTGGTGTCGGTGATGTGGGCCAACAACGAAGTAGGCACGATCATGCCCACCGCTGAATTGGCCGCAGTCGCCGCCGAATTCGGCGTCCCGATGCACAGCGACGCCGTGCAGGCCGTGGGTCAGCTACCGGTCGACTTCCGTGCCAGTGGCCTTTCGGCCATGAGCGTGGCTGCGCACAAGTTCGGTGGGCCGCCGGGCGTGGGTGCGCTGGTGTTGCGCCGCGATGTCGCGTGCGTGCCGCTGCTGCACGGCGGCGGCCAGGAGCGGGACGTTCGTTCGGGGACACCGGACGTCGCCGGCGCCGTGGGGATGGCCGTGGCAGCCCGGATCGCGGTGGACGAGTTGGACGGCAATGCCGCGCGGCTGCGACAACTGCGTGACCGACTGGTCGTCGGCGTGCTTGCCGAGATCGACGACGTCCGGTTCAACGGTGCCCCCGATCCGTTGCGGCTTCCGGGCAATGCGCACTTCACCTTCCGCGGCTGTGAAGGCGACGCGTTGTTGATGCTGCTGGATGCCAACGAAATCGAGTGTTCGACCGGATCGGCATGCACCGCCGGCGTGGCCCAGCCTTCGCACGTGCTGATCGCGATGGGCGCCGATCCTTCCAGCGCCCGGGGATCGTTGCGACTTTCGTTCGGGCATAGCAGTGTCGACGCGGATGTCGATGCGGCGCTGCAGGTGTTACCGGGTGCCGTGGCACGCGCCCGACGGGCCGCACTGGCGGCGGCGGGGTCGGCGCAGTGAGAGTTCTCGCTGCCATGAGCGGCGGGGTGGACTCCTCTGTCGCCGCCGCACGCATGGTTGACGCCGGACATGATGTGGTCGGTGTGCACCTGGCGCTGTCGACCGCGCCCGGTACGCTGCGCTCGGGATCGCGGGGTTGCTGCTCCAAGGAAGACGCCGCCGATGCGCGCCGTGTCGCCGACGTCCTCGGAATTCCGTTCTATGTATGGGATTTCGCGGAGAAGTTTCGAGCGGACGTGATCGACGATTTCGTGGCGTCCTACGCGCGGGGGGAAACGCCGAATCCCTGTGTTCGTTGCAATCAGCAGATCAAGTTCTCGGCGCTGTCCGCGCGCGCGTTGGCGTTGGGTTTCGACCGGGTGGTCACCGGTCACTATGCGCGGCTGTCCGGCGGACGGCTGCGCCGCGCCGTGGATCGGGACAAGGACCAGTCCTATGTGCTGGCGGTGCTGAATGCCGAGCAGCTACGACATGCCGCCTTCCCGATCGGTGACACTCCCAAGCCGCAGATCCGTCACGAGGCGGCCCGCCGCGGCCTGGCGGTCGCCGAGAAACCGGACAGCCACGACATCTGCTTCATCCCGTCGGGTGACACACAGGCTTTTCTCGGCGAGCGCATCGGGGTCCGCCGCGGGGCGGTGATCGACAAGGACGGCACAGTTCTGGCCGAGCACGAGGGCGTGCACGGGTTCACCATCGGCCAGCGCAAGGGCCTGGGTATAGCCGGACCGGGCCCGGACGGTCGCCCGCGCTACGTGACCGCGATCGATGCCGACACCGCTACCGTGCACGTCGGAAGCGTCACCGATCTCGACGTCCACACACTGACCGGACGGGCGCCGGTCTTCACCGCCGGAGTCGCACCGTCGGGCCCGATCGAATGTGCGGTGCAGGTTCGCGCGCACGGCGAAATCACCGAGGCGGTAGCCGAATTGGTCGACGGCGAACTTGCCGTGCAGTTACGGGCACCGCTTCGCGGCGTGGCGCGCGGCCAGACACTGGTGCTCTATCGTCCCGACCCCGACGGCGACGAGGTGATCGGCAGCGCGACCATCGCCGGCACCGGAGTGTCCTAGCTTCCCGGCACATTGGCGACGATGTTCGTCATCACGATGTCGGATACCGAATCGGGGAACCCGCAGAAGGTGACTTCGAGCAACGCCACCGACCGCAGCCGGTAGTCGCGCCCGCACGAGCCCGGCCGCATGTGCAGCGAGTCAGCGTCGGCGTCCCAGGTGTTGATGAACAACCAGCCCATCGAGGTGTCGGCGCACCGTTGCACCGTGGCCACCAGCCTGTCGAACGCGCGCCGGGCGGTGCCGCCGTCGGGATAACTCGCGGCGCCTTCAGAGATCAGCCTGCCATCGGGCGGGTCCTGAAACGTGGTCTTGTGAAACGCCTTGACCTCGGGCCCGAAAACCGATGTCTCGGCGAACACGAACCGGCATTCCGGTGGTGCGGTCGCGGCGAGGTCCTCGATATCGACGGGGTACCTGCCGTCCATCGAGGGAATGATCGTCAGATGGTCGCCCGCGCCGGTGATGGCCCGCATCCGCGACTGGTCCAGCAGCACCGCGACGGGGTCGAGCACCCCCAACGGGACGGCGCCGAAGGCCGGTAACGCTTCGCCGCTCACCACCCGGGTGCATGCCGTGGCCAGCAACATCGCGCAACACGACAGCAGCAACCGTGTCAATCTCGCCATCGGACACCCTTCCGCGTCGAACCTACCCGTGTCAGCCGGTGCTCAACACCCCTGGTCGGAGGTGCCCGATGTGAGGTCGAATACGGTTGCCGGGTGAGTGTTTTCGCACAGGGCACCGGCATCGGATCCTGGCCCGGTACCTCGGCGCGCCAGGCTTCCGAAGTCGTCGTCGGCGAATTGGCCGGCGCGTTGGCGCACATCGTCGAGCTGCCGGCCCGGGGAGTGGGAGCCGACATGCTCGGGCGCGCCGCCGCGCTGCTGATCGACGTCGCTCTGGACACCGTGCCGCGTGGCTATCGCATCGTCGCCCGGCCAGGGGCGGTGACGCGCAGGGCCGTCAGCATGCTGGACGAGGACATGGACGCCTTGGAGGAGGCATGGGAGGTAGCGGGGCTGCGTTCCTCCGGCCGGGTGGTCAAGGTGCAGGCTCCCGGACCGATCACGCTGGCGGCAGGGATCGAGCTGAGCAACGGCCACCGGGCGATCACCGATGCGGGGGCCCTGCGTGACCTGGGTGTGTCGTTGGCCGAAGGCGTGGCCGCGCATCGAAACGCCTTGTCCCGCCGGCTCGACACCCCCGTGGTGGTGCAATTCGACGAACCCACGTTGCCGTCCGCGCTGGGCGGTCGGCTCACCGGCGTCACCGCGCTCAGTCCGGTACCTCCGCTCGACCAGTCGGTCGCCGAGGCGCTGCTGACGAGCTGCGCCGAGGTTGTCGGCGCGGACGTGATGCTGCACAGCTGCGCACCGGAACTTCCGTGGGAAATGTTGCAGCGCACCGGAATTCATGCGGTGTCGGTGAATGCGGAGACGTTGCGGCCGGCGGAATTCGGCGATTTGGCCGGCTTTATCGAGTCGGGCCGCACCCTGGTCCTGGGCGTGCTGGGCGCCGCCAGGCCGGAGCGGCGGCCGTCGGTCGAACAGGTCGCGACCAAGGTGGTCGCGGTCACCGACCGGCTCGGTTTCGGCCGTAGACCGCTACGGGAGCGGGTGGGAGTCAGCCCCGCGTGTGGATTGGCGGGCGCGACACCGCAGTGGGCGCGTACCGCCGTCGGGCTCGTTCGCGGCGCCGCGGAGGCATTCGCTCAGGACCCGGACGCGATCTGACCCCAACGCAACTCCTGTGTGCTGTTCCGGGATCGCTGGTGGCGCAAGAGGCGTTCGCCGAGATGGCCGCCACGGCTGCGTTCCGACGGGTGGTCACGACCGCTGCGGCAATCTCGGCGGGGGCCTGTCGTGGGGCTTCGATAGCCTGCCAGAGTGACGTCTCCCGAGGTGCTACGCCCGGAAGTCTTGCGCGAGTGGCAGGAACTGGCCGAGGAGGTACGCGAGCACCAGTTCCGCTACTACGTCCGGGATGCGCCGATCATCACCGACGCGGAATTCGACCAGCTGCTACGCAGGCTGCGGGCGCTGGAAGCCGAGTATCCGGAGCTGCGCACGCCCGATTCGCCCACCCAGTTGGTCGGCGGGGCCGGGTTCGCCACCGAGTTCGAAGCGGCCGAGCATCTCGAGCGGATGCTCAGCCTGGACAACGCCTTCAGCGCTGATGAACTCGGTGCCTGGGCGGCCAGGGTCCATGCCGAGGTAGGCGACGAAGCCCATTACCTGTGCGAGCTCAAGATCGACGGCGTCGCCTTGTCTCTGGTGTACCGGGACGGAAGGCTGACCCGGGCGGCCACCCGGGGAGACGGCCGCACCGGTGAGGACGTCACGCTGAATGCGCGCACCATCGACGACGTGCCGCTGCGGTTGGCCGCCAGCGAACAGTACCCGACACCGGACGTGCTCGAGGTGCGCGGCGAGGTCTTCTTCCGCCTCGACGATTTCGCGGCCCTCAACGCGAGCCTCGTCGAAGAGGGCAAGGCGCCGTTCGCCAATCCGCGCAACAGCGCCGCCGGCTCGCTGCGTCAGAAGGACCCCGCCGTGACCGCCCGTCGCAAGCTGCGGATGATCTGCCACGGACTGGGGCACACCGAGGGTTTTCGTCCGGTCACTCAGCACGCGGCATACCTCGCGCTGAAGGCGTGGGGGCTGCCGGTTTCTCAGCACACCACTGTGGTCAACGGCCTGGCATCGGTGCAGGAACGCATCGAGTACTGGGGTGAGCACCGTCATGAGGTGGACCACGAGATCGACGGCGTGGTCATCAAGATCGACGAGGTGGCATTGCAGCGCCGGCTCGGTTCCACGTCGCGGGCCCCGCGTTGGGCGATCGCCTACAAGTACCCGCCGGAGGAAGCCCAGACGAAACTGCTCGACATCCGGGTCAACGTCGGTCGCACCGGCCGAATCACTCCGTTCGCGTTCATGACGCCGGTCAAGGTGGCCGGGTCGACGGTCGGGCAGGCCACCTTGCACAACGCCTCGGAGGTCAAGCGCAAAGGCGTACTGATCGGCGACACGGTGGTCATTCGCAAGGCGGGCGACGTGATCCCCGAGGTACTGGGACCTGTGGTCGATCTGCGGGACGGCTCGGAACGTGAGTTCATCATGCCTACGACATGTCCCGCGTGCGGCACCCACCTGGCCCCGGAGAAAGAAGGCGACGCCGACATCCGTTGCCCCAACGCGCGAGGCTGTCCGGCGCAGTTGCGCGAGCGGGTTTTCCACGTGGCCAGCCGAAACGCCCTCGACATCGAGGTGCTGGGCTATGAGGCCGGCGCCGCGCTGTTGGAGTCCGGGGCGATCGCCGACGAGGGCGACCTGTTCAACCTCACCGAAGAGGAACTGCTGCGCACGGACCTGTTCCGGACCAAGGCGGGCGGCTTGTCGGCAAACGGCCAACGGCTGCTTTCCAACCTGGACAAAGCCAAAACCGCGCCGCTGTGGCGCGTGCTGGTGGCCCTGTCGATACGGCACGTCGGGCCGACCGCGGCGCGCGCGCTGGCCGCCGCGTTCGGCAGCCTCGATGCGATCGCGGAGGCGACCACCGAACAGCTGGCCGGCGTCGAGGGCGTCGGAGCCACGATCGCGGCCGCGGTGACCGATTGGTTCAGCGTGGACTGGCACCGCGACATCATCGAGAAGTGGCGTGCCAGCGGTGTCCGGATGGCCGACGAGCGCGACGACAGCGTGCCCCGCACCCTGGCCGGGCTGAGCATCGTGGTGACCGGCTCGCTGACGGGTTTCTCCCGCGACGACGCCAAGGAGGCGATCGTCAGCCGTGGCGGGAAAGCCGCCGGCTCGGTGTCCAAGAAGACCGCGTTCGTCGTGGTCGGAGACGCTCCGGGCTCCAAGTACGACAAGGCGGTTGAGCTCGGCGTACCGATACTCGACGAGGACGGGTTCCGGAAACTCCTGGCAGAGGGGCCACCGGAAACCGGCGCCGCGCAGGACTGATGACTCAGCATCCACACCGGTGACCAGACCCGGCGCAGCACCTCGTAGCGGCCGTAGCCGGGGAGCATGATCCAGTCGAAATGGTTCTCGGTCGCCTGTTGGAGGCCTTCGATACCCGTCTCGACAGCCCACCACGACGAAACCTCCGGCCTTGAGTCGCGTGGCCAATCGCGGTTCGTCCTCGATGGGCAGGACTCTCACGTCGTTGCGGCATCCTGTGTCTCGGGATGCCGGCCGGCACGTTGCGGCAGGATGATGATCAACGCGATCATGATCGCCGCGATAACCGCCGTGGCCAGGGGGCGGCTCCACTCCAGCCCGCCCTCTTCGACCGGCTTGTCGAGGTAGTCCCCCACGGTCGCACCCAGAGGCCGCGTCAGGATGAACGCCACCCAGAACAACACGACTCGCGACAGACCGGTCCAGAAATACAGGGCTACCACCACCAAGAGAGCCGCCGTGAAGACCAATGCGCCGCGTTCATAACCGAATCCACGGGTGTCGGCCAGCCAATCGCCCAGCGCGGTGCCCAACGTCTGGGAAAACGTGATGGTAGCCCAATAGAACGCTTCCACTTTCGGCGTCGACACGCTACTCACCGATACGGTGCCCTCCGACCAACGCCAGAGCCCCAGGGTCGCCGACAGACAACCCAGCAGCACCAGCGACCCGCCCGTGTAGCCGATCCCGAGCGATCGGTCCGCGAAATCCGCCAGCGTGGTGCCGAAGGTCGTCGAGGCCACGATCGCCGCCCAGTACAGGCTCGCATGAAAACGCCTGGCGAAGATCTGCGCGGCAACCAGGACGACCAGCGCGGCGCCGAATAGTACGACCCCGGCCAGATAGCCCCAATGCAGCGTCATCGTCACGGTGTCGCCGCCCGTTTCGCCGAGGGTTGTCGCCAGGATCTTGATGACCCAGAAGCCCAGCGTGACAGCCGGTACCTTGGTCAGGGCCTCTTTCGTCACGTCATTCATCAGCTGGTGATCTCCCGCTCGTCAGATGGGTCAGTGTGATTGTGCATCCGGGCTTCCGTACCGAAATTAATGCAGCTACTGGCGAATCGGGCGCACCTACCATCGATGCGGGATCGAATCATCGCCGGTACGGGTGAACACCTCGTCACAATGACCGCCCGCACATGCGGTACCTGCCGCCGTTGACAACCCGCCGCTCCGTACGCTGCGCTAAAAGGTCCGCGGCCGGGTCGGGCATGGGAAACCACCGTGGTCAGCCACGTGTGACTGGTGCCGCCGCCCGGGCACGGGGTGTCCTCCCCCGGAGCTTCCGTCCGCGCCCCGTTCTCGAAGACGAACAGTTGCTCGCGACCGCTCCGGTCGGTTTGCAGGAAGCGGCTCAGACCTCCGTCCCCGTCGCGGAGGCAGATCGTGTCGACGCTGTAATTTGCTTCCTCGGGCGGCGCGGTTGAGTTGCCGGTGAGCGTGACCCTCGAGTGGTAGATGCTGTGCAGATGCAGCGCCTGGGACGGCGTGCGAGACGTTAGCTTGGCGGGGTCGGTCAGGTCTGCCATCTTGACGTCACCGGTTAGGGTGAACGTTGCGGTTCGTTTGACATGGCACCCGATGGAATCCTCTATCCACTCGCCCGACAGGCTGCCGTTGGTCTGTTCCTTCACGGAGATCCAGCGCCACTCTCGCACTTCCTTGCCCCTGCACGATTCGGGGGCGGTGACCAGAGTCGTGGCGTAGCAGCGGTTGCCGATGAGGGCGAATACCAGATCCGACTTGTCGAAGCCGTTCCGGCAGTTCGCTGTGCTGGGGGCCGCTGGGTGATAATCGCCTCTAATTCGCGGCCCTCGATGAGGCGCATGCCGACGTAGAGCCGGCCGTCGATTTCACCGAAGTTGCGGATCGGTACGACGTGCGGTTCGGTGAGGCCCGCGGCCGCGAGTGTTTCACGGCGAGACCGCTGCGTGAACGTGGGATCGTTGGCGAGGTTGGCCGGCAGCACCCTCAAGGCGACCACGTGTTGGGTTTCGGTGTCGAGTGCGCGCCAAATATCACCCATTCCCCCCGCGGCCGATCAGCTCGATCAGCCGCTATCGGCCGAATGACGATTCTTCCTGATCCACGGCGCCCTCTGAGAAAGTCGCATGACCCGATCACAGCAACTCAAAAAATCACATGCAAACCGTTCCGGGTTTCGAGGATAGACGCAGCGTCCTCCCAGGACGATACGGGTTGGAGCATGAGCGGCCAGAGCAAAACCAAAAACCGGAGTGGTAATCAGCAGACGGGCGCAGCGGGTTGCTACAACACGAGCAGGCGCAGCGACGGGGCGCGGATCCGGCAGTGCCGCGCGCGAAGGATAGTGTCATCAGCCGTGGGAACCAGGAAGGTTTCGGTGAGCGAGGTTCGGCCGAGCACGTTGCCGGTTGTGGGCGCACTGTTCTGGACCATCAAAATAGTGGCAACCACGCTGGGCGAGTCGGCATCGAACCTGGTCTCGATGGCGCCGCTGAATCTCGGCTACACCACCGCAACGGTCATCTTCGTCGTGCTGTTCGTCATCACGTTGGGGGCGCAGTTGACAGCCCGCCGGTTTCATCCGTTCATATTCTGGTCTGTGATCCTGAGCACCAGCATCGTGGGCACGGCGATGTCAGATCTGATGAACCGCACGCTGGGCCTCGGTTACGCGCGCGGCGCGGCGGTGCTGACGGCGTTGCTGGTGATCGTCCTGATCGGCTGGCGGATGAGCGGACAGACCATGGACGTGGAACGCATCGACACTACCAAGGGCGAAGTGCTGTACTGGACCGCGACACTGGTATCCAACACGCTGGGAACCTCGAGCGGTGACTTCCTTTCTGATGGGCTGGGTTTCGGTTTTCGCGACAGTGCCTTCGTTCTGTCAGCGGCGATGCTGCTGATAGTCGGCATGCATTACTGGACTCCCATTCCCGGCACGGTGCTGTTCTGGGCCGCCTACGTGCTCACCAGACCGTTGGGAGCGGTCGGCGAAAACGCGGTGGAAAAGCCCGTCGCTATTGGCGGGCTGGGCGTGGGGACCACGATCACAACCGCCACTTTGTTCGCCGTATTGACCGGATTGGTCACCTACCAGCAATTGACCCGTCGTGAGCAGACTCGAACCCTCGACACGACGTCCGTGTCCGCCGGTCGCTGAACGCCGAGAACGCGAGCAGACTCACCGGGGTTTTCGCATGAGTGTACGCTCACGTCTCTTGTGCGGTACGGTTCACTAACGTACCGTCATAGCCAACCGCTTGCGGCGCGGTTCGGCCGTGGCCGGCGCCGGATCATTGAAAGGTCAATGGGTGCAGGGGATTTCGATTACGCCCCTCGTCAAGAGGTGGTGGATGTTCATTGTCGCCGTGGTCGTCCTCGCGGCCGCGGCACTCGCGATCTACCGCCTGCACGGCATGTTCAACGCCGGCAAGAATGCGTCGACCGGCCGCGGGGTCTCCAATCAGATCGTCCCGTTCAATCCCAAGCAGGTCGTTCTCGAGGTCTTCGGCGCCCCGGGCGCCGTGGCGACCATCAACTACCTGGATGTCAACGCCCAACCGCAACAGGTGGTCGATGCCGTCCTGCCGTGGTCGTTCACCATCACTACCACCGAGCCGGCGGTGCTGGGAAACGTTGTGGCACAAGGAAGCGGCGGTACCCTCGGCTGCCGGATCACCGTGAACGGAGCAGTGAAGGACGAACGCACCATCAACACTCCCTACGCCTACACGTTCTGTTTGGACAAATCCGGATGAGCAACGAAACACCGCCGCGTATTCCGCACGCCATCCGCCGGCTGTCGGTGCCGATATTGCTGTTCTGGCTGGTGCTGGCCGGAACGACCAACGCCTTGTTTCCGCAACTCGAAGAGGTCGGCAAGACCCACAACGTCGCCCTGATCATGGCCGACGCGCCGTCTCTGCAGGCGACGAAGCGTATCGGTCAATTGTTTCGGGAGTTCGACACCGACAGCACCGCCATGGTCGTCCTGGAAGGCGATCAACCGCTGGGCGCCGACGCCCACCACTATTACGACACGCTGATCAAGAAGCTGGAGCAGGACCGCAAGCACGTCGAGCACGTTCAGGACTTCTGGGGCGACACGCTGACCGCGGCCGGATCGCAGAGCACCGATGGCAAGGCTGCCTACGTACAGCTGAATCTCGCCGGTAACCAGGGGTCGGCGTTGGCCAACGAATCCGTCGGCGCCGTAAGGGAAATAGTGGAACACGTACCCCCTCCGTCGGGTGTCAAGGCTTACGTCACCGGCGCGGCCCCGCTGATCGCCGATCAGTTCGACGTGGGCAGCAAGGGGACAGCGAAGGTCACCGGCATCACCGTCGGCGTCATCGCGATGATGCTGCTGTTCGTCTACCGGTCTTTTTTCACCATGCTGCTGGTGCTGGTGACGGTCCTGATCGAGATGGCCGCCGCGCGCGGCATCGTCGCTTTCCTCGGCAACGCCGGCATCATCGGGTTGTCGACCTATGCGACCAACCTGCTGACCCTGTTGGTGATCGCCGCCGGCACGGACTACGCGATTTTCGTGGTCGGCCGCTACCAGGAGGCCCGCAGCGCCGGTGAGGACCGAGATACCGCGTACTACACCATGTTCCGTGGGACGGCCCACATCGTCCTGGGCTCGGGGCTGACCGTGGCCGGTGCGGTGTTCTGTCTGAGTTTCACCCGGCTGCCGTATTTCCAGAGTCTGGGGATTCCGGCGGCGTTGGGCATTCTCGTCGCGTTGCTGGCCGCACTCACCCTGGCTCCGGCGGTCCTGACACTGGGCGCCCTGGTCGGGGTTTTCGAACCCAAACGCGCGATGCGGACCAGGGGCTGGCGCCGGATCGGCACGGCCATCGTCCGCTGGCCCGGACCGGTGCTGACGGTGGCGTGCGCGCTGGCCTTCATCGGCCTGCTTACCCTGCCCGGGTACAAGACCAGCTATGACACCCGGCCGTACATGCCGAACAGCGCGCCGGCCAACGTCGGCTACGCCGCTGCTGAGCGGCACTTCTCGCGCGCCCGCCTGGAACCCGAACTGCTGATGATCGAAACCGATCATGACATGCGCACCCCGGCCGACATGCTGATCCTGGACCGGGTGGCCAAGGCGGTGTTCCACGAACCGGGCATCGCGCAGGTGCAGTCGATCACCAGGCCGCTGGGCACCCCGCTCAACCACACCTCTCTCGCGTTTCAGATCAGCGCACAAAGCGCGAACCAAACCGAAAACCTGCGCTATCAACGGGATCGCGCGGACGACCTGCTCAGGCAGGCCGGTGAGCTGTCGAACTCCATCAACATCCTCCGCCAGCAGTACACCCTGCAGCAGGAGCTCGCGGCCACCACCCACAGCGAGGCCCAGAGTTTTCACGAGACCATCGCCACCATCAACGAGTTGCGAAACAAGATCGCAAACTTCGACGACTTCTTCCGGCCGATCCGCAGCTACTTCTACTGGGAGAAACACTGTTTCGACATCCCGGTGTGCTTCGCGATCAGGTCGGTGCTGGACGCCCTTGACGGGGTCGACCAACTCAGCGAACGATTCGAGGACCTCACCGCCACGCTGGACAAGCTCGATGCGTTGCAGCCCAAGCTGGTGGCGCTGATCCCGCAACAGATCGCGAGTCAGGAGACCAATCATGACCTGACGATGGCCAATTACGCCACCTTGTCCGGCATCTATGCACAGACCGCCGCGGCCATCGAGAACTCGACGGCGCTCGGGCGTGCCTTCGACACCGCCAAGAACGACGACACCTTCTACCTGCCACCGGAGGTGTTCAACAACCCCGACTTCAAACGCGGCCTGAAGCTCTTCCTGTCACCCGACGGCAAGGCCGCCCGGATGATCATCACTCACGAGGGCGATCCCGCCACACCCGAGGGCATTTCGCACATCGACCCGATCAGGAAGGCCGCGCACGAAGCGGTCAAAGGCACCCCGTTGTCCGAGGCGAAATTCTATCTCGGCGGTACCGCGGCCACCTACAAGGACATCCAGGACGGCGCCACGTACGACCTGATGATTGCCGGGATCGCGGCGTTGAGCCTGATTCTGTTGATCATGATGACGCTGACCCGCAGTCTGGTAGCTGCCCTGGTCATCGTCGGTACGGTGGCGCTGTCGCTGGGTGCGTCGTTCGGTTTGTCGGTGTTGATGTGGCAGTACATGTTCGGGATCAAGCTGTACTGGGTGGTGCTGGCGTTGGCCGTGATCCTGCTGCTGGCCGTCGGTTCGGATTACAACTTGCTGCTGATCTCCAGGTTCCGGGAAGAGGTCGGGGCGGGGATCAACACCGGCATCATCCGGGCGATGGCCGGGTCGGGGTCGGTGGTCACCTCAGCGGGTCTCGTCTTCGCCGTCACCATGTGCGCGTTCCTGTTCAGCGGTTTCCAAGTGCTGGGCCAGATCGGCACGACCATCGGGCTCGGGCTGTTGTTCGACACGCTGATCGTGCGCTCTTTCATGACGCCGTCGATCGCGGCGCTGCTGGGGCGCTGGTTCTGGTGGCCGCAACGCGTGCGGCCGCGGCCGGCCAGCCAGATGCTGCGGCCTTACGGACCGCGTCCGGCGGTGCGGCAGTTGCTGCTGTGGGAAGACGATGATCCGGTAGTGAAACCTCAGGCGCGCTAACGCATTACAGGCCGGTTTTGACCGAGCCCACGGCGAGCAGCTGTTGGGTTGCGGATGCGGACAGCGGTCGGCAGAACAAGAAACCCTGGGCCCGCACGCATCCCTCCTTGAGCAGGGTCCGGGCCGCGCCTTCGCTCTCCACCCCTTCGGCGACGACGTTGAGATCGAGTGCCTCGGCCAGTCCCATGACCGCCCGGACGATGGCCAGATCGTCGGCGCTGACGTCGAGATCCTCGACAAACCCACGGTCGATCTTCAACGTGCTTACCGGCAAGGTCCGCAGCAGTCCCATCCCGCTGAACCCCGTGCCGAAGTCGTCGATGGCGATGTCGATTCCGAGGTCGGTCAGCGCGCTCAAGGTGGCCCGGGTGCTTGCCACGTCTCGGATGAGCATGCTTTCGGTGATTTCCAGCCCGATCGCGTTACCGGTGAGGCCGAACTTGCCGACCGTTCTGCTCACGGTGTTCACCAGGTCCTGGGCCACCAGTTGGGCCGGGGACACGTTGACGCGCATCATGACATCGAGACCAACGCCATCGGAGCGCCACTGCGACAGGTCGGCACAAGCCGCGTTGAGCACCCACTTGCCCAGTTCCCCGGCCAGATTCAGGGATTCGGCGACCGGGATGAACACATCGGGCAGCAACAGTCCCCGGGTCGGGTGCTGCCAGCGGACCAGCGCCTCGACCGCCAGGATCTTGCCGGTCAGCATGTCGATCTCCGGCAGATAGAGAACGTTCAGCGCATCGGTTTCGATCGCGCCCGGTAGGTGAAGCTCGATGTCGGCGCGAACCTTACGCCGGTTGATCACGTCGGTGGAAATGACACCGATTCGTTGCGCGCCAGCGCTTTTGGTGCATTGCAGCGCGTCGTCGGCGTGCCGAAGCAGGTCCAGGCTCGAGTCTTTGCCCGGGGTGCCGGTCGCCACACCGATACTCACCGTTCGATTGAGGACTTCGCCACCGATGGTGACGTGATCCGTCAGCCGCGAACTGAGATGTTCGGCCAGCCGTTTCGCGGCGGCGAGATCCGTCACCGCCTCCGGTACGACGACGAACTCGTCGCCACCGGTTCGGGCGATCAACCCGCGCCCTTCCATCGCTGCGCCGGCTTCGGTCGCGAAGTCGCGAATGAACGCGTCACCCGCCTCATGCCCGAGGAAATCGTTGATCGCCTTGAGGCGGTCGAGGTTGAAGACCAACACCGTCACCGGGCTGGGCTGGCCCGCAGCCAGGCGCTCGTCAAGGTGATCCACCAGGGCGCGCCGGTTCGGCAGGGCAGTCAGATCGTCGTGGCTGGCCTGATAGCTCAACTGATCCTCGATGCTGATCCGGGCCTGCACCTGGGCCAACATGGTGGCCACCACCGTCAGCGCGTTGATCTCCCCGTCGCTCCAGCTGCGGTCGCCGTATTTGACGAAACCCAGTGTTCCGGTGGTGACGTCGCCGGACAGCAACGGAATGGAAGCCAGCGAGACGGCGGGAATGCCGCTCGCTTCGGAGATGGTCTGCTGATACTTCTCATCCTGCGATGCGGGACGCAAGATGAGCGGTTCCTTGGCGTTCTCGGCGAGGGCGAACACCGGGTCGGCATCGGCGAAATAGATGGTGTGCAACGGGTCGGGGTCCGGTACAACAGGCCGTGGCGGCCACTCGGCCACCAACACGGTGGCGCGGATGCTGTGGTCGTTGTGGCGCAGAAAGCTGACGTCGACGTCGAGGTAACGAACGAGCTCAGCCAGGACTTCGGTGCTGTTGGCTACGGCGGTGCTGCTGGTGGCGCCGAGCAGCTTGGTGGCCACCGTCGTGATGATGGCGGGCAAATCGGTTGCGGGAGTGTCGCTTTGCATCAGGTGAGTCTCGAGCTGGTTTGCTGAAATCGGTCCGGCGCGGATCCCGGCAATGCGTTCGTACTGGCAGTTGGCGCTTCCAATATATCGTGGCGAATTCGCTGTGTGGACAGGTTGGCAATCAGCGCAGCATGGTGGCGACGATGCCGGCCAGGTAGCCGAGCCGGGCCACCTCCGACGGCCGGAATTCGGGACCGGGCCGGCCCAGGACCACCGCGGTGTGCGAGTCGCCCAGCGGTGCCGCCACCATTGTCGTGTCCATGTCGCGCCACGCCTGCGGGACCCATTCGGCACTGCCGTCCAGCATCAGGGCACGCTCGATCGGCAGCCAGGGCGCCGAGTCGGCTCGCGTTTCCGGTGCACCCCCGCTACCGGCGAGCCGCTCCACCGTGCCGTTGGCTTCGCGCAGCACCGTGCACCAGCTCACCCGCAGGACTCTGGGCGCTTGATCCGCCAGCATCTGCAGCCTGGACGCGTTGTCGGTGGCCGCGGCCACCTGGTCGAGCAGCTCCAGCTCTCGGTGTGCCTCGAGTAGCCCGGTATGCGGACGCACGCTGTCCACGCGAACCCCGGACAGCGATTCGGCGGCGGTGATCAGCGTGTCCGGCATCGCTCCCAGGGGCAGTTCGATCACCAGGTCGTCGATGGCGTACCCCGAGCTGCGCTCGACGACATCCAGAGACAGGATGTCGGCACCTACCGATCCGAGCGCGACGGCGAGCGACCCCAGACTCCCTGGTCGGTCGGCCAACTCGATGCGCAGCAGATACGAAGGCACGGCCAACACTGTCGCACAGCGACGCGCTGGTGGCATTTCGGCCGGTGCCCGCTGGGTGGTAACGGGTGGCGAACGTGAAGCCGGCTTCACGCTGGGCGGCGAACGTGAAGCCAGCTTCACGGTGGCGGCACGTTAGGCTTTTCGCTCGTGTCCCAGATCTCCCGTGACGAGGTGGCCCACCTGGCCCGACTGGCCCGGCTGGCATTGACCGAGACCGAGCTGGATAGTTTCGCCGGCCAGCTTGACGCCATCCTGAGCCACGTCAGCCAGATCCAGGCCGTCGACGTGACCGGCGTCGAGGCCACCGACAACCCGCTCAAGGACGTCAACGTCACCCGGCCGGACGAGCCGGCGCCCTGCCTGACCCAGCAACAGGCGCTGGCAGCGGCGCCGGAGGCGGTCGACGGCCGCTTCGCCGTCCCGCAGATCCTGGGGGAGAGCCAGTGACGGACATCATCCGGCTCGACGCCGCCACCCTGGCGGCCAAGATCGCTGCCAAAGAGCTGTCGTCGGTCCAGGTCACGCAGGCCTGCCTGGACCAGATCGAGGCTACCGACGACCGTTACGGCGCGTTTTTGCATGTGGCCGCCGATCAGGCGCTGGCCGCCGCTGCCGCTGTCGACGAGGCGGTGGCCGCCGGAGCCCCGCTTCCCTCGGCGCTGGCGGGGGTGCCGCTGGCCCTCAAAGACGTGTTCACCACGGCTGACATGCCGACGACCTGCGGCTCCAAGATCCTGGAGGGCTGGCAGTCGCCTTACGACGCCACGCTGACCGTTCGATTGCGGGCTGCGGGCATCCCGATTCTGGGCAAGACCAATATGGATGAGTTCGCCATGGGTTCGTCGACCGAGAACTCCGCCTTCGGACCCACCCGTAACCCGTGGGACGTCGAGCGCGTTCCAGGAGGCTCCGGCGGCGGCAGCGCGGCGGCCCTGGCCGCGTTCCAGGCGCCCCTTGCCATCGGTTCTGACACCGGCGGCTCGATCCGGCAGCCGGCGGCATTGACCGCCACCGTCGGGGTCAAACCCACCTATGGCACGGTGTCTCGCTACGGGCTGATCGCGTGTGCGTCGTCGCTGGACCAAGGCGGGCCGTGCGCGCGCACCGTCCTGGACACCGCCCTGCTGCATCAGGTGATCGCCGGCCACGACCCGCGTGACTCCACCTCCATTGACGCCGAGGTGCCCGACGTCGTCGGTGCTGCCCGAGCGGGTGCGGCCGGTGATCTCGAGGGCGTGCGCGTCGGGGTGGTGCGCCAGTTGCACACCGGTGAGGGATACCAGCCCGGGGTGCTCGCGTCGTTCGAGGCCGCCGTCGAGCAGCTCAAGTCCTTGGGTGCGCAGGTCAGCGAGGTCGACTGTCCGCACTTCGACTACTCGCTGCCGGCCTACTACCTGATCCTGCCATCGGAGGTGTCGAGCAACCTGGCCCGGTTCGATGCGATGCGATACGGCCTGCGGGTTGGCGACGACGGCACGCACAGCGCGGAAGAGGTGATGGCGATGACCAGGGCGGCCGGCTTCGGGCCGGAAGTCAAGCGACGCATCATGATCGGCACCTACGCTCTGTCCGCCGGGTACTACGACGCCTATTACAACCAGGCGCAGAAGGTGCGGACTCTCATCGCCCGCGACCTCGACGAGGCATACCGGTCGGTGGACGTTCTGGTGTCACCCGCGACCCCGACCACCGCGTTCCGGCTGGGGGAGAAGGTCGACGATCCGCTGGCGATGTATCTGTTCGACCTGTGCACGCTGCCGTTGAACCTGGCCGGCCACTGCGGCATGTCCGTCCCGGCGGGGCTGGCGCCGGACGACGGGCTGCCGGTGGGTCTGCAGATCATGGCTCCCGCGTTGGCCGACGACCGGTTGTACCGGGTGGGCGCGGCCTTCGAGGCCGCGCGCGGTGCCTTGCCGACCGCGATTTGAGGTGAGCAGACGCAAAATCGCATGAAACCGTAGGTTTCTATGCGATTTTGCGACTGCTCGCGCCCTGGAACAGCGCGCAGGGCAAGATGAGAATATGCGGATCGGAGTTCTCACGGGCGGTGGCGACTGTCCCGGCCTCAACGCTGTCATCCGGGCGGTCGTGCGTACCTGCGACGCGCGTTACGGCTCGTCGGTGGTCGGATTCCAAGACGGATGGCGCGGACTGCTGGAGAACCGGCGCATGCAACTGCGCAACGACGACCGCAACGACCGGTTGCTGAGCAAGGGCGGAACGATGCTCGGCACCGCGCGCGTGCATCCGGACAAACTCAAGGCGGGGCTGGAACAGATCAAACAGACCCTCGACGACAACGGCATCGACGTCCTGATCCCGATCGGCGGCGAGGGCACCTTGACGGCCGCGCACTGGCTATCCGAAGAGAACGTGCCGGTGGTCGGGGTGCCCAAGACCATCGACAACGACATCGACTGCACGGACGTGACTTTCGGCCACGACACCGCCCTGACGGTGGCTACGGATGCCATCGACCGCCTGCACAGCACCGCTGAATCCCACCAGCGGGTGATGCTCGTCGAGGTCATGGGCCGGCATGCCGGATGGATCGCGCTCAATGCGGGTCTGGCCTCAGGCGCGCACATGACGCTGATCCCCGAGCAGCCGTTCGACGTCGAGGAAGTGTGCCGGCTCGTCAAACGTCGATTCCAGCGCGGAGATTCACATTTCATCTGCGTGGTCGCCGAGGGGGCCAAGCCGGTTGCTGGCTCGATTGCGTTGCGCGAAGGCGGGATTGACGAATTCGGGCATGAGAAGTTCACTGGTGTCGCGGCGCAGCTGGGCGCGGAGGTGGAAAAGCGCATCAACAAGGACGTCCGGGTGACGGTGCTCGGTCACGTCCAGCGCGGCGGTTCCCCGACGGCCTACGACCGGGTGCTGGCCACCCGGTTCGGAGTCAATGCCGCCGATGCGGCGCACGCGGGCGAGTACGGGCAGATGGTCTCGCTGCGGGGGCAGGACATCGGCCGGGTACCGCTGGCCGATGCCGTACGCCAACTCAAGCTGGTGCCGGAGAGCCGCTACGACGACGCGGCCGCTTTCTTCGGCTGACGTTGTTGGTCAACCGGTAGCTCAGGGTTCACTGGCTGGCAGGTTTTTCGTTTCAGAGGTTCGGCTATACGTCGAGTATGAACAACCGCGGTCCGTATCGCGGAGTCCTTGAGCGGCCCGTTCTACCGGCCCGGACACAGGGGGGTCCGGCTCAGCCCTGGCGGGTGAACCCCGACAGCGCAGCCGCCACGGTGCCGCAACCGCTCCGTCCAGAACACGGCACTTCCCGGCACAACCGCAACCCGGCGCGTTGCGAAGCGCCCACCCCGTCGAACCCGGCGGCACGTGCCGCGCTTCCGGTACGCCGCGAGCGTATCCCGGGCGGCACGGCCCTGGACGCCATCGAACCCGAGGCGCCGGCCCGCCGCACGTGGCGGGACCTCATCCGCCACTACACCGGGCTTGACCTGGGACCAGGCCGGGATGCGGCACACGAAAACGCGCTGCGGGACCAGATCCGCACCCCGTTAGGCGGCGCCCACTGCATCGCAGTGCTGAACCTCAAAGGCGGGGTCGGCAAGACCGCGGTAGTCGAATCGCTCGGCTCGACCTTCGCCAATCTGCGCTCGGACCGGGTCATCGCCGTTGATACCGACGCCGGCGACCTGGCATACCGCCACGGTCGTCGCAACAACCTGAGCATTGCCGAGCTGCTGACCGACGCATCGGTCGCGCGCTACGCCGACGTGCGGGCCCACACGTACATGAACAGTTCCGGGTTGGAGGTGCTTGGACCACCCGATTACGCCCACAGCCACTGGAGCATCAGTCGTCAGGACTTCGTGAAGGCATACTCGATCCTGCGCAGCCACTACTCCCTGGTGTTGGTGGACTGCCCGAAAACTCTCAAGACCGGTGTGATGGAGGCGGTGCTACCGGAGTCCAGCGCCCTGGTGGTTGTGACCAGTACGTCGATCGACGCCCTGCAGAAAGCTCAGATCACGTTGGATTGGTTGCGCCACAACGGCTATCGGAAAATGCTCGAATCGACCGTGCTTGCCGTCAACCACGTGGAACGGACCAGCCTGAGCACACTGGCCGCCAAGGAACTCGAGAATCTGTCGGCTCGTGTCGGCGCCACCGTGGTGCTGCCGTTCGATCGGCACGTGCAGCAGGGCAAAGAGATCGGACTAGATCGGCTGAGCAAGAAGAGCAGACGCGCATATCTGGAGATGGCGGCAGCGTTGGCTCGTACGTTCCCCAGGCGGTAGGTCCGTTCCGTCCGCACTAGGATCGACTGCTATGACGGTTGCCGGTGTTGAGCTGCTCGAATACGACGAGGTCATCCAGCGTTTCGATCCTGTGCTGGGACTCGAGGTCCATGTTGAGCTGTCCACCGCCACCAAGATGTTCTGCGGCTGCTCCAACATTTTCGGCGGCGAGCCCAATACGCAGGTGTGCCCGGTGTGTCTCGGCCTCCCCGGTTCGCTGCCGGTGCTCAACCAGGTCGCGGTGGAATCGGCGATCCGGATCGGCCTGGCGCTGAATTGCGAGATCGTGGAGTGGTGCCGGTTCGCCCGGAAGAACTACTTCTACCCGGACATGCCGAAGAACTACCAGATCTCCCAATATGACGAGCCGATCGCCATCAACGGCCATCTGGAAGCGCCGCTGGAGGACGGTACGACGTGGCGGGTCGAGATCGAGCGTGCGCACATGGAGGAGGACACCGGCAAGCTCACCCACATCGGCAGTGAGACGGGCCGGATCCACGGAGCCACGACGTCGCTGATCGACTACAACCGGGCCGGGGTGCCGTTGATCGAGATCGTCACGAAACCCATCGTAGGCGCCGGCGAGCGGGCCCCGCAGATCGCCCGGGCCTATGTGACCGCGTTGCGAGACCTGTTGCGTGCGCTCGACGTATCTGACGTCCGGATGGACCAGGGATCGATGCGCTGTGACGCGAACGTGTCGCTGATGCCAGCCGGGACCACCGAATTCGGCACCCGTACCGAGACGAAGAACGTGAACTCGCTCAAGAGCGTGGAGGTCGCGGTTCGCTACGAAATGCAAAGGCAGGCAGCCCTTTTGGTGGCGGGTGGTGAGATCGTGCAGGAGACCAGGCACTTTCACGAATCCGGCTACACCAGCCCCGGCCGGGCCAAGGAGACGGCCCAGGACTATCGGTATTTCCCGGAGCCCGACCTCGAACCCGTGGCGCCCAGCCGCGAACTTGTCGATAAGCTACGGCAAACCATCCCCGAGCTTCCGTGGTTGAGCCGCAAGCGGATTCAGCAGCAGTGGGGGATCTCCGACGAGGTGATGCGCGACCTCGTCAACGCCGGTGCGGTCGAATTGGTCGCTCAGACCGTCCAACACGGAGCGGCGAGCAAGGAGGCGCGTTCGTGGTGGGGCAACTTCCTGGTGCAAAAGGCCAATGAGGCCGGCGTCGGACTGGATGAACTGGCAATCAGCCCCGCTCAGGTCGCCGAGGTGATCGCGCTGGTGGAGCAGGGCAAGCTGTCCAACAAACTGGCGCGCGAGGTGGTCGAAGGCGTGCTGGCCGGAGAGGGTGAACCTGAAGCGGTGATGACGGCGCGCGGGTTGGCGCTGGTGCGAGACGACTCGCTGACCCAGGCCGCCGTCGACGAAGCCCTGGCCGCCAATCCCGATGTGGCAGAGAAGATACGGGGCGGCAAGGTGGCCGCCGCGGGCGCGATCGTCGGCGCGGTGATGAAGGCCACCCGCGGGCAGGCCGACGCGGCACGGGTGCGCGAGCTCGTACTGGCCGCTTGCGGCCAGGCCTGATGGGTGTACCGGCGAATATCTCCGTTGATCTCCGCGAGAGTGCCACTACGGTCGCGGTTCGGCGGAGATCACGACCAGCGCGGCAATCTCGCCGCACCTAGGTCGCCCTCGAGAGCCCGGTGCGACCGCGAGCGCCGTCGAGAATCTCATCCGGACCGGCCGCAGACAACGGCTCACCACGCCGCGGCCGCTTCAACGCCACGAACAACCCACGATCGACGCCCGGGGCCGCTTGCCCCGCCGAGCACGGGAGGGGTGGGCGGCCAGGCTGCTCACAACCGGTTGCGACTCACGCCGGCGTCAACCCAGGCCGCCACGTGGGAGAACAGGCCACGCGTAGTCGACAACCGGCGGGCGATCGTGCGCGCCGCCAGACCCGGCTTGCCATCCTGCACTCGCACCACCCGCTCGCCCGAGGGAAGAACGTTGAGATGCCCAGCGTTCAGCTGCGCTGGCTGCTCAGCCCACACCTGCGCGCCCCCGCCCAAGATGCCCGCCCCTATGCCAACATCTGTGAACGCTGCCCCATCCGCGCCGACGCCAGCCACCTTGGCGTGCTCGCCACCGAGCGCGTCGATGCATGAGCACTCGCCGTAGAGGCCGCCGCCCGCGGCCGGACTCGACTGTGAGTCAACTACAAACAAACTTTCTATTCCGGCGCGCCGGGCGCAGCCAGCACTGCTGTCGATCATCCAGACAAAGGCACCAATCGAAGATGAACAGGTGGGTTCAACAGCCGCCGAAATAGCCAATGCCACGGGCACTACGCGCAGGGAAACAGGGCAGCCGCCTCCGCAGCCCGCGCCCACTGCTCGCTGAACAGACGACTGACGGTATCCAAGGCCGGGGTGAGCGGTTCGACGGTGCGCGAGACCATTGCCCGCTCGTCGATGGCCGCCACCGGATGCCAATACACCCCGTCGGCGGTAACCGTCACCTCCGGAACGAGTGATTCGCGGCTGAGCATCAGCCCCTCGGATGCCACGCCCTCCAATGCGATTGGCCGGACCAGCTGATCCTGGCCGGCGATCCCAAGTTCGTCCAGGAAGTTATGAAACGCCGACAGTTCTCCGGGTGCGGGCGCCGCGATCGTCGCGGCCACCCGGACCCGAAATCCCAGGGACATTGCCAACCGGATCCCGGCAACGGCCTTGGCCCACGTCCCGGCACCTCGGTGCAAGTCGTGGCGCTCAGGGGTCGCCGAGTCCAGGCTGATCTGCAACGCGAGCCGGTCTCTGGGCAGCGACTCGAGTGCGCCACGCGCCCGGCCCTTGAACACCATGCCGTTGGTGAGAACGGTAGTGGGGAGGGCGTCGACGCAGGTGCGGATGATCGTTCCGATGTCGGGTAGCAGGAACGGCTCACCGCCGGTGAGGAACAACTCCCGCACCCCCCACTGCGCCGCTTCCCGGACAATCCGGGCGATTCGGTCCGCACCCAGTTCGCGGCGCGGGGCCTGTGGCGACGAGGACACGCAGCAGTAATCGCAGGACAGGTTGCAGTGGAAGTTGGTGTATAGCCACAACCGCACGCCGGGCAACCGGTCGGCGCCCAGCACGCTGGCGGGGTCCGGCGGGTGCCCCCGCCGCACCAGCAGGGTGCCGACTCCGGCGCGGTCCACGTCGGCACGCACCACCGAATTACCGGTCCGGGCACACCACTGCTGAGCGAGTTCCTGGTCCCGGGCTCCGGTGACCGCGACCTCGGCGGTAGCTCCCTGCGCAAGGCCACCCACCTGGCGCATCAGATCCAAGATCACCATCGTGGGTCGATACCCTGCTCCTCGACAGCCTCGAACAGCGGCTTGTACCCGTCCAGATGAGGAGGCACCCAGCGCCGTAGACCCTCGAGTTCGAGGATCGTCCGGTGTTCGGGGTTGTCCCAGCTCATCGCCAGCAACCGGTCCAGCCACGGCTGGTACCGCTCGGCGGGCAAGGTGTCCAGCGCGGTGAACATGCAGTGGCAGTAGCCGTCGGTGCGCCACACCTGCTCCAGCGAATCCCCCATCAGCTCCTCGGCGCCCATTGCTGCCCAGGTCGAGCTGCCGATCGCCGCTACATCGGCCTCGCCGGCCAGCACGGCGTCCACCGCGTCGAGTTCGCTGCGGCCGGTGTCGCCGTGCTTGCCGATGTCGGTGTTGAAGCGGATGAGCTGCAGGTCCGACTCGGCTATCCCCGCCCGGCGCAGGTAGTACAGCGGCAGGATCGCGGCGTGCGCGGAGTCTGCGGACCCCAGCGCAAGGCGCTTCCCGGCAATGTCTTCGGGTGCCTGTATCTCGCTGCCCGGGCGTGCCACGAACACGGTGGTGTAGTCCACGTCGGTATCGCGCTGGGCCAGTGCCGTGCAATGCCCACCCGTTTGCAGCACGGCCCGCACGTAGGCGAGGTTGGTGTTCCAGGCAATGTCGATGTGGCCGGCGATCAGCGAATCGACCAGCCGCCCGTAGTTGGAATAGAGCACGAAATCCATGTGGCTGTCCGGTGTTTCGGGCTCCTGGAAGTAGCTTCGGATTCCTTCCCAGATCGGGACGACGTTGGGCGTGTAAGCCACTGCCCCGATAACGAGCGGTTCAGATGCCACGTGACCTCCTAGAACAGGGGCAGCCCGGTGACGGCCCTGCCGTAGAAGTCATACAACGCATCGGCCGTTGGCGCCATCACCGCCCCCGCGCGAGCGTCCCGGAAGGCGCGTTCGATGGGCAGCTGCTTGGAGAACGCAACGCCACCACAGACCCGCATTGCCGATTCGGTGATGGTCAGCGCGGCGTCGTTGGCCGCCGCCTTCACGCCGAGCACGTGTGTCAATGTGGTGTCGTCGGGGGACCCCACGCTGCCGGCGGCCAGCGCCAGATACGCCTTCTGCGCGGCCAGCGCGGTGCCCATCCGGGCGATCTGAGCGCGGATGGTCGGCAACTCGGCGAGACTTCCACCCAGGTGTTCCAGCCGGGCACTCCCGACGTGCCTGACCGCGGCGGTCGTGGCAGCGGTCGCCAAACCCAGTGAGACAGCGGCATTTCCGAGGTTGAACCACGGCAGCACTGTTTCCATCATGATGCCGAATCCGCCGCCCGTCGCGCCGAGGCGAAAGGAGGCCGGGATGCGGATGTCGACGGACATCGGCGCCGACGCATTCCCGCGCAGACCCATCCCCGCATAGGTGCCCGACACTGCCAGGCCCGGCGTGTCGGCAGGAACGGCGAAGAGGTCAACGTCTCCGGGGACACCGTTGGTCGAACCCGTGGACACAACGTAGACGTCGGCGAATCCCGCCGACGTCACAAAGCTCTTGCCGGCCCGCACATCGATATGATCACCATCGGCTGACGACGTGGACACCGGCGCCCAAAAGTGCGAACGCGAACCCCGCTCGCTGAACGCCAGCGTGCCGAGCTTCTTTCCGGATGCCATGTCCGCCAACAGATCCGGCAGACCGTCCGGTGGCACAGCTGCTGCCGTGACCGCAGCCGCCGCGTGCATCAGGTAGATCATGGCGGTTGATCCGCACGCGGCCGAAAGTTGAGCGACCACTTCGGTGAATTCCACTGGGCCAGCAGCCAGTCCGCCCACCTCGCGGGGCAGCACCAGGCCCAAGAGACCCGACGTCCGCAGCGCGCTCACCGCCTCGGCCGGGAAAGAACCTTCGGCGTCCACCCGCTCGGCGTGTTCTGCGGCGATCGCAACGACGTCCTGCAAGACCTCCGGTGCGACCATTACGCCCCTTTCACCCGTGTCATCCTGGCACCCGCCGCCAGCCCGACCACCGCGGCGCACACGAAAACGGCTGCGGTGGTGAGCGTCCCGCCCAGCCACACCTCGCCCCTGCCGATTTGCAGATAGATGGAGATCGCGGCGACCGCTGCTACCGCGGCGGCGGCGACCGCGAGAACGCGCAATCCGAGTTGTGCCGCGGCCAGCATCGCCAGGGCGACCGCGATCAACAACAGTGCGCCGCGGGCGTTGTAATCGCCGAGCGAGAACTCCAAAGGCCTGATGCCGACGTTGGCGGGTTGGCCGCTGCCAAGGCTGCGCCCAAGGCCGATGAGGCCGATCAGCCCCAGCGCGATCCCCCACCCACCGAGTAGCCGCCGGGCGGTAGATCGGGCCTCGATTGGGTTGGTCGCCGCGCGCACAGCGTCGACGGCGGCGTAACGGGTAGTCGGCGCGAGCAGCACAACGACGTGGATACCGATCAGCATCGCGTAGGACCACGGCCATTCTCCGGGCGATTCGGCCACCGACAGCCCGATCGCGACGGACTGCCCGATTCCGATCAGCGCCGCCAACCGCACCGCCGTACCCGTCAGCAGCAACACCGCCAGAGCGGACTCGGCGACCAGCACTCCCCAACCGAATGCCGTGAAGTACGGCAGCACGGCGTGCTCGATCAGCCAGCTGAACGGCTTGAACACCGGATGCTCGATCGCAAGATGCGTGAAGTGGTACAGGCCGCCATTGCTTCGTTCACCGAAGTCCGGCGGCATCTTCCAGACGACGTTGTAGAGCCAGATCAACCCGGCAAGCAGGCGAAGACAAGCCAACGCGACCAGCCCGCCGGTTGCCGGAGGAGCAGTGGGCGCGAACACCAGATCCGTTGCACGACGAACACCGGCCGCCCTCATCGTTGCAGTATCACACGTAGTGAACATCTCCGGCGGGTATCGGGTCGCTCGCAACGGCGAGCCGTCGCGGCACTTTGGTACGCCATCGGTCATCGCCGCACAAGCTCCTGCGGGCAACTCCGACGTCGTACCGGACCCCACTGGTGCCCGGCACCGCCGATACGCCGTGCCATCGTCCGGCGGGCGCTGCCTCGTGCGACCCGACGGAGACATCGGTGCCCGCTGCGAAATCGACAACATCGCACCGCTGGCCGCCTACACCGACACCATTCTCGCGCGTGCGAGCGTGCAACGGGCGCGAAACGGTTCGGGCCCTACCTGCTCGGCCAGTCACGCTCGGCACGGCCTGCTCCGTTTGGAGCATCCCGGGTTGGTCCCGCCGATCGGGGATGGCCTTCCGGTGCCCGACGGGCCGGCGCGGCGCGTACTGGACGCGCGACCAGGCCAGCGTTCTTCGTCGATATGCACTCCCGCCGAGTCTGTGGAAGTCAGAGGTCCCGGTGATTGCGGCCAAGTCACGCTCGCAGAGGACTCAGATAGGAAAACTGCCGGAAATGAGTCCGCCACGGGTCGGGCGGACCATCATGGTGGGGTGATCGGTGAACCGTTCGACGACCTGATGTCGATGCTGGACTCCCCGGTGTTCGTGGTGACAACTCAGGCCGACGGTATTCCGTCGGGTTGCCTGGTCGCCTTCGGCACCCAGACCAGCGTGGCGCCGCCCAGCTTCATGGTCGGTCTGCCGGCTCATAGCGGTGCTAACGAGGTGGGCAGCCGCGCGGAGTACGTGGCGGTACACGTCCTGCCGCGCAGCCGGCAGACTCTGGCTGAATTGTTCGCCAACCAACAGGACCCGTTCGCGCTCTGCGCGTGGCGCGCCGGTCCCCTGGGGATGCCCATCCTCGACGACGCCGCCGCCTGGTTCGTCGGCCGGACGGTGAGCCGCAGCCCCGTCGGCGACCATGTGGCTTACCTGCTGGAGCCGGTCGCCACCTGGGCGCCCGAGAACGCCGACGAACTGCTGTACCTGTCCGATATCGAAGAGGGATACGACCCCGGTCAGGAAGCACCGCAGCGTTTGTACACCGGCGAGCGGACTCAGGAGAAACCCAAGTACGGCATGAGGTTCACCCTCGACGCGCCCTTTTAGGGCACGAGGAGACGCAAATTAGCCTCGGAGCGCACGTTCCAACGCGATTTTGCGTCTCCTCGCGCAGGGGGAGGTGGCCCGCTCGGGCTGAGGCTCACGTCTTTTCATCGTTGTTGCGCGGGAACCCGCCACCCTGCGGGAACAACGGGAACACCACATCGTCGAGTTTTTCGGCGTCACCCGCGGTTTTGTTCACCGTCGCACCCCAGACGTTGCCGTCCGGCGACATCCGCAGCGCCCACGCGTGCGCGTGGGTGTCCTTGCGCACCACATCGGGTTCACCGGTGACCGCGCCGGTCTTCGGGGCGAGCCGCACCGCCACCGTCAGCTTCGTGTTGATCAGGTTCACCAGCACGGTGCCGTCCATGGCCGCGCACCCGGCCACCCCGGGCTTGTCCGGCCAGGTCCACACCGTGGAGACCTCGGACTTCTTGGTGATGCGCTGCAGCCGGTCGGCACCCGGCGTGCGGTCGGCGACGTAGAGCGACCCGTCGACGGGATCGATACACAGACCACCGCCCGAGCCGACGCCCGACAAGGCGGTCGTCGGCGGCGCCTGGCCGAGAGTGGTGGGCTGTTCGATCCGCAGCACCTTGCCGGCCAGCGACTTCGGATCGGCGGCAAGCGCGGGATTACCGGCGTCCCCCGTCATCACGACCAACGTGGTGGGAGTGGTGAAGATCAATGCCCCGGTGTTGCCGGTCGCCCCTTTGGGGATTCCGGTCAGTATGTCTTTGGGGACGTCGCCTTCGGCGATGCGGATGACGCGGTTATCGGTCGGCGTGCTGACGTATGCGTACATCAGCCGGTCCTGTGAAAAGGTGGGCGACAGCACGATGTCCATCAGGCCACCGTCTCCCGACGGGTCGACCGGGATGACCATCTTCACCTTGGGTTCGGCGCTGACCGAGATCTCCTTGACCGCGCCAGTGGTTCGCTCGGCGACCAGCGCCGTCTTGCTGTCGACACCCATGATCAGGCCGCTGGTGCTTTCCAGGCACCCTTGCATCACCCCGGGTGCCGGGCAGGCCTTCGGGAAGGGGGTGGGTGGCAACGGCGGCGGCGGGGGAGGCGGGGAGCTGGGCTGCGGCTTGAGTTCCGGATTGGTCGTGAACGGCTGCGACTGAGCATCGTTGAACCGCGCGCAGCCGCTCGACACCAGCACCGCCGCACACAGCGCAGCCAGCGCGCATCGAACCGACCGCCGTATCCGCATGTCCGACAGGCTACGGAATCGGTGGTCACGGCCGCCACCTGCCGCCGGTGACCCGGTCGCGCGCCCTGATACCTGAACTGCATTGCAGCAAACAAACATGGCATCTCCGACAGCATTCGAGCTGTGCTCGATCAGCGGCCGTTGATCGGCCGGGATGCCGAGATCGGCGAGATTTTGCGCGCGATCGCCGATGTCACGGTGCGAGGGGTGGCGCTGGCGGGCAAAGCCGGGGTCGGTAGGTCGCGACTTGCTCGCGAGGCCGTGGCAGCAGCGGCGACAGCGGGGTGGACCGTCCGAAGCATTGCCGCAACGGCAACGAGCTGCGCGATCCCGCTGGGGGCTTTCTCGCGGTGGACCGACGATGTCGAGACCGCGCCTGTTGCACTGGCCCGCAAAGTCGTCGAGGCCTTGACCGAGGGCGTGGAATCCGACCGTCTGGTGGTCTTCGTCGACGATGCCCACCTGCTGGATGATCTTTCGGCGCTCGTTCTGCACGAGCTGGTGCACTCGGGGCTGCCGCGGTGATCGTCACGATCCGTACCGGGGAGGTGGCCCCTGCCGCCGTGACGGCGCTGTGGAAGGACGGCCTGCTGCGCCGGCGTGAGTTGGAACCGTTGACTCGCAACGAACTTGACGCCTTGCTCACGGCCACACTGGGAGCGGTCCCGGATCAGCACTGCGCGGACAAACCGAGTGGATCGGATGGTCGCCGAGCAGGGGCCATACGGTGGTTCGGAGACACTGAGATCTCTGGGTCCCTCGCCGAACTGGTGGACGCGCAGATCGGCGCGATCACCGGCGACGTGCCTGACGTGGTGGATCTGGTGGCGATCGCCGAACCCATCGAATGGGAATGCCTGCGACTGATCGCCGAGCAGGACGCCATCGAGGTCGCTTGAACAGCGCGGACTGATCCGGACGGTAAGTGGCCAGGTGTACGTCGGACACCCGTTGTACGCCGAGGTACGCCTGGCGCGTTGCGGACCCTCGGCGAGACCAACTTCGGCACCACTCCCGTCGGTAACGGCGGTAAGGGCGGCGCGGACTATGACGGCAACCCCGTTTTCGACGACCATCCCGGTGGCAGGGTCGCCGATGGCGGTAACGGCGACCCCGGGCAGCCTCGGCGGCCTCGGAACCGGGACGAGTGGCAAGGGCGGCAAACGGCGGCGCCGGCGGGCCCACGGGAGTGGGCCAGAGTCCCGCTCCGGGTGGCATCGGTCAGACCGTCGCCACAGGAAGAACCGGCGGTGGCGCCGGTGGCTTCGTCACCCCTGCGCAATTCGGCGGCCAAGCAGGCCGCGGCGGCGGTGTCACCGGTGGGACTAATCCCCACCCCTTCAACGGCGGTGGCGGCGGCACAGCCGGCCAAATCCCCCTCAACTTGCGGTCCGGCGGCGGTAGCGGCGGCACGAGCGACGCGGTCACCGGCGGCGGGGGGCCGCCTCCGCCCCGATAGGCGTCGGCGACCCCGGCGCCAACGGGAGCGCTGCCGACAGCGGCGACGGCGGTCTCGGATTCGGCGGCGGTGGTGGTGGCGGCGGTGGGGTCTTGAGTACCGGAGCCGGGCTCCGCGGCGGCAACGGCGGCAGCGGCGGCAGCGGCGGCAGCTGAAATTGGATTCACGGGGTGTTCTTTGGGCCGATCTGACCAATCAGCAACTCAAATGCGGATTTCACAGGCGAAAGCGCCGCTCAAATCCCAGATCTAGCTGCAATTGCCCTTACCCTGACACGGGTGACCAGTTCGAATGAATCCCCGTGGCAGCGGCCGGACGGACTTGCCGGGCCGACTCCAGGACGCCCCGGCTCGGCGAGCCTGGTCGACCCCGAAGACGACCTGACTCCTGCCGGATACTCGGGTAACTTCGCCAACACCGGAACCACCACGATCATTCCGTCGTATGAGGCGAACTCCGGCGCCTCGTCCTACAACCTGCTGGACGCCCAGGAGCCGCTGCCCTACGTGCAACCGCAGCCGACCGCCCGCCAGATTCCGGCCACTCCCGCAACCGTCGACTTCGAAGACGAGGACGAGCGGTTACGCGCCGCCGGCCGACGCGGCACCCAGAACTTCGGTCTGCTGGTGCTGCGGGTCGGACTTGGCGGGGTGCTGATCGCGCACGGGTTGCAAAAGCTATTCGGCTGGTGGGGAGGGTCCGGCCTGCACGGATTCAGAAATTCGCTGTCCGATATCGGATTCCAACACGCCGACGTGCTGGCTTATGTCAGTGCCGGCGGCGAGATCGTCGCGGGCGTGCTGCTGGTCCTGGGTTTGTTCACCCCGATCGCGGCCGCCGGCGCGTTGGCGTTCTTGCTCAACGGCCTGCTCGCGTCGGCTTCGGCCCGCCCGCGCTCGCACACCTTCACCTACTTTCTGCCCAACGGGCACGAGTACCAGATCAGCTTGATCGTGATGGCCGTCGCCGTCATTCTGGCCGGTCCCGGTCGCTACGGACTGGACGCGGGCCGGGGCTGGGCCCACCGGCCGTTCATCGGATCTTTCGTGGCACTGCTGAGCGGCATAGCCGCCGGCATCGCGGTCTGGGTTTCACTCAACGGAGTCAACCCGCTGGCCTGATTCGTCGCACTTTCCGCACCTGTTCAGCCCGGATGAATTAGCGTGAGAGCCGCCCATTCACCTGCTGCGCAGACGCCAAAGCGGCAGTCCGGATTGTCCGCAATCGGCGAGCGGCGCCGTCGGTGCTGCAAGAACCGATGGGGGAACACCGGTGAGCACACCCCGCGACTACAACCAACCTCCCTGGCCGCGGCGGGCCGCTTCAGGTCCGGTACCCGGGCCTCCTCCGCCGGGCGGCACTCCCTGGTACCAGCAACCGGTTGCTCGTCCATCGCCCTATCCCGGTCGCTACGGCCAGCCCGGACCGTACGGGCCGCCGGGACAGTGGAGCCAGCCCCCTCCCGCACCCCCGGTCAAGGCGCCGAAGACAAGCGGCTCCAGGAGCAAACCCTTCCTCATCGGCGGGGCAATCATCGCGGTACTGATCGCCGGGACGGTCGTCGCCCTGCTGGTGGCGGGCGGCCTGAGCCGGGACACCAAGAAAGTCGCTGTCGCCGCCGTGCAGAACGAAGTCCAACAAACCCTGGTGGACCGCATCACCGGCTACAACTCCGACGACATCACCGACGTGAGGTGCAACAACGGCCAGGACCCCACGGTGAAGAAAGGCGGGAGCTTCACGTGTGACGTCACCGTTCGAGGTCAACAACGCCAGTTGAAGGTGACTTTCCTGGACGACAACGGGACCTACGCGGTCGGCCTGCCACAGCTGGACGGTGGCAAATGAAAGCCCTCGTCAAGGCAGTCGTCGTCGCCGGCTGCGTCGCGCTGGCGTTGGCCGGCTGCGGCAACCACACCACGAGCATGGTGAGCGGTCGCGCGGTGTCGGGCCTTTACGATCCGGGTGCGGCGGGTGGTCTACCCCTCAGCGAGGGCCCGAGCGGGCCCCGCAGCGACGCACCGAAACCTACGGGAACGGTGAAGAACACCGACAACGGCGAAATCGATCACTTAGGTCTACTGGCACTGAACGACATCGAAGAATTCTGGAAAAACAATTGGCCAGACGCGGCCAAAAAACCCTTCGAGGCGGTCGGAACCGTGGTGTCCTACGATTCCACCGATCCTTCGAGCCCAGTAGTGTGCCGCTCGAAGACTTACAAAGTCATCAACGCCGCATACGCCTTCAATTGCAACCTCGTCGAGTGGGATCGCGGACAACTGTTCCCCGCAGCGAAGAAATATTTCGGCGACATGGCGGTGGTGGGAATTCTGGCCCATGAGTTCGGGCATGCATTGCAGTTCAACGGGGGTTTGGTCGATGTCAGGACGACGCCGACCCTCGTCGAGGAGCAGCAGGCCGATTGTTTCGCCGGGGTGTATCTGCGGTGGGTCGCCGAGGGCCACTCGTCGCGTTTCACCCTGAGCACCGGTGATGCGCTGAGTCATGTGATCGCGGGAATGCTCAAGATCTCTGATCCGATCATGTCGGAGGCGGAGTACGAGGAAGGCGAGGACCAGGCCCACGGCACCGGCCTGGATCGAGTCAGCGCATTCCAGATGGGATTCGACAGCGGGTCGGCGACATGCGCCAAAATCGACATGAACGAGATCAAACAACGGCGCGGTGATGAGCCGTTGGCGTTGCAAACTGACTCGTCAGGTGAAACCGACGCCGGAGAAGTCACTATCGACAACGGCACCGTTGGAACACTGATCGACATCCTCAACGCCGTCTTTTCGCCGAAATCGCCGCCCTCGCTGTCGTTCAGCGCCAGCACGTGTCCGGATGCCCAAGCCACCCAAGGCGCGTCGTACTGCCCGTCAACCAATACGGTCACCGCCGATCTACCCGCCCTGCAACAGATCGGCAAACCCGGCGGCCGCAAGGGAATGACCGATCCGCAAATGCTGCAGGGTGACAACACCGCGATGTCGATCGTCACCTCTAGATATGTGCTGGCGATTCAGCACGAACGCGGGTTACCCCTGAACTCATCGGTTGCTGCCGTGCGGACCGCGTGCCTGACGGGCGCCGCCCAGCGCAACATGGCCCAGCCCGTCAGCATCCCGTCCGGCAAGCAACTCGTGTTGACCGCCGGCGACCTGGACAAGGCGATCATCGGACTGCTGGTGAATGGCGTCGCCGCCAGCGACGTCAACGGCGCGAACATGCCCGCGGGCTTCACCCGGGTTCTCGCGTTCCGTGGTGGTGTACTCAACAACATTGACGAGTGTTTTGAGCGGATAGCCTGAGCGGGTCGGATGGCGGTGACCGCGTCACCGGTAGGGGTTGGGCACCCGGCCCGAGCTGGCCTGCGTCAGCTGCGGCAAGGTCGCGAAGGTGACCGCCGGCAACCGCAGTTCGGAGCCGTTTTTCAGATGAGCACGTGCCCACGAGCCGCGGTGGAACCGTAACCCGTCAATGTCATCCCAGGCCACCGATTCACTGCCCAGCAACGTGCGCACCGTCACGCCCCGGTCATCGGCCACGGTCCGGAGCCGGACGATCAACGCGGACAACAACACCGGAATCGCCAGCAACGTGGCGCTGAGTGGGAAGGCCGTCACCGGAACCAGCAGGCAGAGGGTCAAAAATCCGACGGCGATGTGCGCCATCGGCGACAGTTTGATGACGACGGGTGACTCGGTAACCACCCTCGCATCATTGCATCGTGTGGATTCCGGGCGCTGGCGTGTTGACCCTGCGCTGACGGTGACGTAGTTCGGGCGTGTCGGCGCCGTGAACGCAGAGTCAATTGCCCTGGGCACCGGATTTGACGGTTGAGCAGTGCGAAGGCTACCGTCGGACGTTATGCAGTCTGGAATGCTCGTAGTAATTAGTCGGCGCGTTGGTGCCTGACTAGCTCTATCGAGCACCAACGCGGCCCTCGTACAGCAGCCCAGCTGGCGGGGGTTTTTTCTTGCCCCGAGACGCCACAGCCGAAGATACCGAAGAGGAAACAGTGAGCGCACCCACCAAGCCAGCGGCACCGGCCCCCACGCCTGCTTCGCAGGAGGCGGCCGAGATCGCCTCGGATGCCGGCAAAGCGGCCGCCAAGCCGGCCACCGGCCAGCCGAAACATATTGCGCCCCATCAACTTACCGGTGCGCAAGCGGTCATCCGTTCGTTGGAGGCACTCGACGTCGACATCATCTTCGGCATCCCGGGCGGCGCGGTGCTGCCGGTCTACGACCCGCTGTTCGACTCGCAGCAGCTGCGTCACGTGCTGGTGCGTCATGAGCAGGGGGCCGGACACGCCGCCAGCGGTTACGCGCATGCCACCGGCCGTGTCGGTGTCTGCATGGCGACTTCGGGTCCCGGCGCCACCAACCTGGTGACCCCGCTGGCCGACGCGCAGATGGACTCTATTCCGGTGGTTGCGATCACCGGCCAGGTCGGACGTCAGTTGATCGGGACCGACGCCTTCCAGGAGGCCGACATCTCCGGCATCACGATGCCGATCACCAAGCACAACTTCCTGGTCCGCACCGGTGACGAGATCCCCCGAGTCATCGCCGAGGCCTTCCACATCGCGTCCTCCGGGCGCCCCGGCGCGGTTCTCGTCGACATCCCGAAAGACGTCCTGCAGGGCCAGTGCACGTTCAGCTGGCCGCCGCGGATGGAGCTGCCCGGCTACAAGCCGAACACCAAACCGCACAACCGGCAGATCCGTGAGGCTGCCAAGCTGATCGCGGCCGCGCGCAAGCCGGTGCTGTATGTCGGGGGCGGCGTCATCCGCGGCGAGGCGACCGAGGAACTCCGCCAGCTGGCTGAGCTGACCGGCATCCCGGTGGTCACCACTCTGATGGCGCGGGGTGCTTTCCCGGACAGCCACCGGTTGAACATGGGCATGCCGGGGATGCACGGCACGGTGGGCGCGGTGGCGGCGCTGCAGCGCAGCGACCTGCTGATCGCGCTGGGCACCCGTTTCGACGACCGGGTGACCGGAAAGCTCGAAACGTTCGCTCCCGAAGCCAAAGTCATCCACGCCGACATCGACCCCGCCGAGATCGGCAAGAACCGGCACGCCGACGTCCCGATCGTCGGCGACGTCAAGAACGTCATCACCGAACTGATCGGGATGCTGCGGCACTACGACGGGGGCGCAGGCGACCCCAAAATCCCAGAGATGACCGAGTGGTGGGAATACTTGGAGGGGGTTCGCAAGACGTACCCGCTGAGTTACGACCCGCAGAGCGACGGCAGCCTGGGCCCGGAATTCGTGATCGAGAAGCTCGGCCAGATCGCCGGCCCGGACGCTATCTACGTCGCCGGTGTGGGTCAGCACCAGATGTGGGCCGCGCAGTTCATCAAGTACGAAAAGCCGCGCACCTGGCTGAATTCCGGCGGACTGGGCACCATGGGTTTCGCCATCCCGGCGGCCATGGGAGCCAAGATCGCCCTGCCCGACACCGAGGTGTGGGCGATCGACGGCGACGGCTGCTTCCAGATGACCAACCAGGAACTTGCCACGTGCGCCATCGAAGGCATCCCGATCAAGGTGGCGCTGATCAACAACGGCAACCTGGGCATGGTCCGGCAGTGGCAGACCCTCTTCTACGAAGAGCGTTACTCCCAGACCGATCTGGCCACCCACTCGCACCGGATCCCCGATTTCGTGAAGCTGGCCGAGGCGCTGGGTTGCGTCGGAATGCGTTGCGAACGTGAAGAAGACGTCGAAGAGATGATCAATCGCGCGCGCGAGATCAACGACCGCCCAGTGGTGATCGACTTCATCGTCGGTGCTGACGCACAGGTGTGGCCGATGGTCGCTGCCGGCACCAGTAACGACGAGATTCAGGCCGCGCGCGGCATTCGTCCCCTGTTCGACGACATCACCGAAGGGCATGCCTGATGGTCAACTGTTCGCCGAAAACGCACACCCTGTCGGTGCTGGTGGAAGACAAGCCGGGTGTGCTGGCCCGCGTGGCGGCGCTGTTCTCCCGGCGCGGTTTCAACATCGAGTCGCTGGCCGTCGGTGCCACCGAGCAGAAGGACATGTCTCGGATGACCATCGTGGTCTCCGCCGAGGAGACACCGCTCGAGCAGATCACCAAGCAGCTCAACAAGCTGATCAATGTCATCAAGATCGTCGAGCAGGACGAGGACAACTCGGTGGACCGCGAACTGGCGCTGATCAAGGTACGCGCCGACGCCGGCACCCGGAGTCAAGTCATCGAAGCGGTAAATCTGTTCCGCGCCAACGTGATCGACGTATCTCCGGAATCGCTGACGGTGGAGGCTACGGGCAATCGCGGCAAGTTGGAGGCGTTGCTTCGAGTGCTGGAGCCGTTCGGCATCCGCGAAATAGTCCAATCCGGAGTGGTGTCCATGGCACGTGGCCCGCGCGGCATCAGTACCGCCAAATAGCTGAGAAGGGGAAATTCACAGTGACATTAGAGATGTTCTACGACGACGACGCAGACCTCTCGATCATCCAGGGCCGCAAGGTTGGAGTGATCGGTTACGGCAGCCAGGGCCACGCCCATTCGCTGAGCCTGCGCGACTCCGGTGTCGAAGTGCGAGTGGGCCTGAAAGAAGGCTCGAAGTCGCGCGCCAAGGTCTCCGAGCAGGGACTGGAGGTCGACACCCCGGCCGAGGTGGCCAAGTGGGCCGACGTGATCATGGTGCTCGCTCCTGACACCGCGCAGGCCGAGATCTTCACCAACGACCTCGAACCCAACCTGAATGCCGGTGACGCACTGTTTTTCGGCCACGGTCTCAACATCCATTTCGGATTGATCAAGCCGCCCGCCGACGTCACCGTCGCGATGGTCGCCCCCAAGGGCCCCGGTCACCTGGTGCGCCGGCAGTTCGTCGACGGCAAGGGCGTTCCCGCGCTGATTGCGGTCGAGCAGGACCCGACCGGCAACGGCCAGGCGCTGGCACTGTCCTACGCCAAGGCCATCGGTGGTACCCGCGCCGGTGTCATCAAAACAACCTTCAAGGACGAGACCGAGACCGACTTGTTCGGAGAACAGGCCGTCTTGTGCGGTGGCACTGAAGAATTGGTGAAGACCGGTTTCGACGTGATGGTCGAGGCGGGCTACCCGCCGGAGATGGCGTACTTCGAGGTGCTGCACGAGCTCAAGCTGATCGTCGACCTGATGTACGAGGGTGGCATCGCCCGGATGAACTACTCGGTGTCTGACACCGCGGAGTTCGGCGGCTACCTGTCCGGCCCCCGCGTCATCGACGCCGGCACCAAGGAGCGGATGCGCGAGATCCTGCGCGACATCCAGAACGGCGACTTCGTCAAGAAGCTGGTCGCCAACGTCGAGGGCGGCAACAAGCAACTCGAGCAATTGCGCAAGGAGAACGCCGAGCACCCCATCGAGGTCACCGGTAAAAAGCTGCGCGACTTGATGAGCTGGGTCGACCGGCCGATCACCGAGACGGCCTAGTAACTAGCGCGAGCAGACGCGAAATCGCACGCGGCCGGGCCGCGTAACGCGATTTTGCGTCTGCTCGCGCCACCCTAGGCGAGGCGGTCCGCGATCCCGACCACGCGCCGTGCCAGGTGATCCAGGGCATCGGCGGTCGCTCGGTCAGGTTCGGAGTCGAACTCGGTGATGTTGTCGTGTGTCGAAACCAGGCTCGCCCCATAGGGATTGCCGTCGACAAACTTCAGCGGGTCGGTGTATCCGGGTGGCACGATGATGCCGCCGAAGTGCATGAGCGTGACGTAGAGCGTCAGGAGGGTGGTCTCCTGACCGCCGTGCAGGGTGTTTGACGACGTGAAGCCCGCGTACACCTTGTCGGCGAGCTTGCCCGCGGCCCACAGCCCACCGAGGCTGTCCAGGAAATCGCGCAACTGCGAGGCAACCGAACCGAAGCGGGTGGGGGAGCCGAAGATCACCGCGTCGGCCCACCCGATGTCCTCACCGGTGGCGACCGGAAGATCCTTCGTCGCTTCGTAATTCGCCGTCCATGCCGGATTCTGGGCGAACGATGCCGGGTCGCGGGTTTCGGCGACATGCCGGACCCGCACTTCGGCGCCCGCATCTTCGGCGGCGGCGGCAACGCGCTGTGCCATCGAGGTGCCGTGCCCGGTAGCCGAGTAGTAGATGACGGCGAGTTTGGTCATGGCGACAGCTTAGGCGTGTGTGTTCGCCGAACTTGCGTACCGCATCGGGCGGCTTAGCCAAGTAGCGATGCGAATGCCTGGGCAGGAGCCGCCTGTCCGGCGAGTGCGCGGGAGCCATGGTAGATCGACTCACGGCGCTGCTGTGCAGCCTAGACGGTATGGGTAACCGTCGGCGTTGTGTCGGGGGTTGCGGGCCGGGGCTTCGCTCACCCATGTTCGTGGTTAGAGGGTGGGTAGTGGCCCGCCCGGTCTATCCGACCGTAGTGGGAGGCCCCGGTGTTACTGGGGCGTACGAGTATTGGGCTGGACGTGCAGGCACGTTCGGTCGTAGCAGTGGCGATTGACGGGGTCACTGGGAAGGTGTCGCAGACTCGGTTAACGCCGTCTTACGAGCACATCCAGGAGTGGATCAAGCAGTTGCTAGGACCCGTGGCGGTGGCTTATGAGGCAGGTCGGGCATTGACCGGTGCCGGAATTCGATGTGAGGTCGTTGCGCCGTCGAAACTGCAGGAGCCCGCCGGGGGACCGGGTGAAGACTGATGCCCGCGACGCACGTCATCTGGCGCGGTTGTTGCGCCTGGACGCGGTCACCTCGGTGGCGATCCCGAGTGTGAACCAGCAGGCCTGCCGCGATCTGGTACGTGCGCGCGAAGACTGCCGCGGTGATCTGATGAAAGCGCGTCATCGACTGTCCAAGCTGCTGCTGCGCCACGGCATCGTCTATAACGGAGGTGCGGCCTGGACCGATGCCCCACGATCGCTGGCTGCGCGCGCAGGCGACGCCGCAGTTGCCGACACTGGCGACGCGGATGGCGTTCGATTCCGACTACGAGCACGTGTTGATGCTGCAGCCAGACGCCGGAGTCTGGACTCGGCGATCGAGGACATCGCCGCCGACAGTCAGTTCACTCCTGTGGTGCGCAGGCTGTCGTGCCTTCGCGGTGTGGCCACGTTGACCGCGTTCGCGTTGGCGGTTGAGATCGGAAACTGGGATCGGTTCACCGGCAGCAGAATCGGATCGTTCGTCGGTTTCGTTCCATCGGAATCCTCGTCCGGTTCCGCGCGAGCGCAAGGCCCGATCACGAAGACCGGCAACACCCACGTGCGGCGGCTACTCGTCGAGGCGGCCTGGCATCACCGATCGAAGTATCAGGTCAGCGGTGATGCGTTCGCGCTGGGAGCTGGCCCCGGCGGCGGCACGTGCTCGGGGTCACAAGGGCAACCATCGTCTCCATAACCGGTGGGTGGGGTTCCTGGCGCGGCGCAAGCGGTCCACCGTGGCCAACGTTGCGATCGCCCGTGTGCTGGCCGGCTGGTGCTGGTCACTTGCGGTGATGGACGACTGACCGCCACCTGCCTGCTTCCTCGCGAGTGTGGCGACGGCAGCGCGTGGATCGACCCGCGACACAATTATGAGCAGACCCACCGGGTCGACGCTCGACTCTAGACACACGGATGCGATCCAGCCGAAACCCCGTCCTGCGGTAGCCAACCCGCGAATATCAGTCTGACCGCGCGTCGCCGACCGACACGCTCATCATCGGACTCACGAGAAGCAACGCGGCGCCGTCGGGGTCGCTCCTCGACGCCGCCTCCCCCCATGCTCACTTGACAATGTTCTCGCCATATCAGTTGTTGCTGGGAGGTGGTTGGGGTTGGAAGGGGTCGTACCACTTCCATTGGGCGCGTTCGCCGGTGGGCCCGGGGTAGGCCGCGACGTCGGGTGGGGGGCTGGTGGGTGGGCGGGCCAGTGAGCCTGGGTGTAGCGGGTCTCCGTCGCTGTCGGTGACGCTGAGATGCTCGGCGTCTCCGGTGATGGTGATCTCGCCGCGGTGGTGCAGGCGGTGGTGATAGGGGCACACCAGCACCAGGTTGATCAGCTCGGTGGGGCCGCCGTCTTCCCAGTGCCGGATGTGATGAGCGTGCAGACCGCGGGTGGCGCCGCAGCCGGGCACCGCGCAGCTGGGATGGCGGTGCTCAAGAGCCCGGCGCAGCCGCCGGTTGATCTGGCGGGTGGCCCGTCCGGCGCCGATGGGTTGGCCGTCGCGTTCGAACCACACCTCGCAGGTGGCATCACAGGTCAAATATTGGCGTTCGGCCTCGGTCAGCAGCGGGCCCAGATGCAGCGCGGCCGCGCGCGCCGCGACATCGACGTGCATCACCACGGTGGTGTGCTGGGCGTGCGGGCGGGCGGTGGCCTGGGCGTCCCAGCCGGCCTGGATCAGCCTCATGAACGCCTCGAGGGTATCCGGCATCGGCGGCGCGGACTGCGAGGCTCCCCCGTCGCGGTCGTGTTTCCACTGCGCGATCAACGCCTCCCGATGAGACGCCAGGGCGGCCTCGAACGTCGCCGCCTCGGGATGGGCCAGCCTGATCCGCCACGTCGTGGACTCCTCGTCGCAGGTCTTGGTGATCGCAGGCTGCGGCTGCGGGCGCCGATCGGGTTCCGGGCGCGGTTCCAGCTTCACCGCGGTGCGCAACTGATTGACCGAGGCGACCCGAGCCAACTCCGCGTAATGCTCATCCGATCCCTGACCCGCGCGCGCGGCGATGACCCCGACCTGATCCAACGACAGCCGCCCCTCCCGCATGCCTTGGGCGCAGCGCGGAAACTCCTGCAGCCGGCCCGCCACCGTGGTCACCGTGTGGGCCGTGGCCAAGGACATACCGAGCTTCCAGGCCACCACCGCCGCCACCGAGCGCGCCCCCGTATTCCCGCACAACTCATCGCGATCCATCTCCGCGACGATCTCCACAATGCGCCCATCGATCGCATTACGCTGACCCGCCAACTCCGCCAACTCCTCAAACAACACCTCCAAGCGCTGCTTAGGGGACGTCTCCAAGGCGGTCACCGACATAACCCCATCCTTGCAGTGGGGTATGACATCGATCGCTGACGACAGCAGGCTGCGGTCGCCGGAACCGAGTCAAGCGATCCAATTGAGGCGTTTCCCCGGTGCTTGGGTCAGGTCAACTTCCGGGCCGGATCACGCAACGCTCTTCATCGGCCACCGTGCGTGCATGCGGCATATCACCCAACCGGGCTCCCAATGTATGCCGCGCCAACTCGCCCGGAAGCGCGGCTGAAAACTTCAGCCCCCGCAAAGCATTCTCATCCGCGACCGGATCCGTCCACTCGACGGCGGTCAGCGCCGCTGAAAACTCCTGCAGCCTAACCCCCGGCAGCAGGCGCATCGACTTCTCATCGATCCGTTGCTGTGGATCGATCACCGACGGCAACGATGCCTGCAGCGTGCGGTTGGCCGCGGTTCCGGCCCAGGTCCACCACCGGCCGGCCGAATCGCTCGGCAATCGCGCAATGAGACGATCGGCCGACACGTTGTCCGCGTGCGTGGACCGCAACTCGGCGAGAACCGTTGCGGCACGGGAAGTAAACGTCACCCCCTCAGGGGTAGACCCGAGCAGCACGTCGCGCATGCCCCGTGTCACCTCGTAGGACACTCCACCCGCACTGCCCGCCCACTTGGCCTTTCCGCCGCCGTCGGCCACTTCGACGAAACACCGGCGCCGGTCCCAGTCGATGTGGGTCACCCGCCACGACCTGCCGCCCAGCAGCAAAACCCGAGGCCCGTCCACGTTCTCGGTGAGCAGATCAGTGCCGATGGTGCCCACCTCAACCCGCCCGGCAAGAACGACGAACTCCGGCGGCGCGGTGAACACTGCGGTCAGATCGGAGAAGTACCGCCGGCCGAACCGGCGCTCGGCTTCCGGCCCGATGTGCAGGAACGGTCCGTCCGCCGCGAAATATCCTTGAGAAAGCAGAAAGTCGACGATCTCGGACGCGTGCTCGTCGAAGACGGGAAGATCGCCCCACCACGAAGGCCATTCGGAAGCGCTGATCCGATGCTGCTGTAAGCACAGCGCCATGAGTTGTTGGGCGGCAATGTGTCTCGGGTGCGCCGGCGGGGCGATTGGTTCAACCCACCCATCCGACCATCGCTGGAGCATGCCGGACGCAAGCAGGACGCTCTCGTCATCGATGCATAGGAACAGGCAGTTGCGCGCAGTCCCTGGACGTCGGCCGGTGCGTCCCAGTCGTTGCAGGAACGACGCCACGGTGCGGGTGGAGTTGATTTGGATGACACGGTCGAGATCGCCGACGTCGATGCCGAGTTCCAGCGTCGAGGTGGCGACGATGACGGTGTCGCGGGCGTCGGCGAACGCCGCCTCGGAGCGACGCCGCTCGGCAGCCGACAACGACGAGTGCGAGATGTAGGTTTCGATGCCGGCGTCGCTCAACGCGGCGCCGAGTTCCTCGGCTTGGCGACGGCTGTCGACGAACACCAGTCGCTTCTCACCCGCGTGCAGTGCGGCAATGACGTTGGCGGCGTTGGCAATCGAGCCCACGTAGTCCACGGTGATATTCGGGTCGGCGGGCGCAGCGGCCACAGGGGCGACCACCGTCTTGCCGCGATCATGGAAGCTGCCCTGCAACCATGTCAGCAGCTCGTCGGGATTGCCGACGGTGGCCGACAGCCCGATCCGCTGCAACGGCCTCTCAGCTATCCGCGCCAACCGTTCCAGTACGGCCAAGAGATGCCAACCGCGATCGTCACCGGCGAAGGCGTGGATTTCGTCCACCACCACCGCGCGTAGGCCGTCGAAGAGCACCCGCGGGTCCACCTTGGTGGAAACCAGCATCGATTCCAGCGACTCCGGCGTGGTCAGCAAGACATCCGGTCGTTCGGTCAGAATCTTCTGGCGTTGACTCTGGCCGACATCGCCGTGCCACAGCGCCGCCGAGCGGCCGAGCCAGCCGCAGTACCCGGCAACCCGTGGCAGCAGATTATTCAGCAACGCGCGCAGCGGACACACGTAGAGGACCGACACGCCCTGCCAATCGTCGCCCGCCATCCTGGACAACAACGGAAACACGGCGGCTTCGGTTTTGCCGCCAGCGGTGGGAGCCAATACCACTGTGTCCACGCCAGCGAGGATCGGTTCGACGGCAGCGGCTTGGGTGGGCCGTAACCCGTTCCAGCGCAGCGTGTTCGCCAAATGGTACTGGACGCCGGGGTGCAGACGATCGAAGGCGTCCATCACAGATCGAGCGGGATGTCATCTGCGGTCAGCGTAGCGCGTTCGGCGTCGGACAGTTCGGCGGTGGAGATCTTGACCTCGTAGTCGGTGTAGGGGGCGAAGTCCGGAAACTGTTCGATCTTGTCGAGCACGTCGACAAGTTTGCGCAGAAACAGCCGAGGCGCGATGCCGACTTTGCCGCCCAGTTCGCCGGCGACTGCTGTGGCAAATTGTGCGAGGAAGGGGTCATCTGCCACGGCGAGCACCCGTTCGCCATCGGCGACCCCGGCCACGTACAGCCCACGCACCCGCACCCCGAGTTCGACCAGGCGGGCCTGGTCGAATCCGGTCAGCCGCAGCTGTGGTGCACGAGGATTGTCGAAGCGGGGATCCTTCGCGAATTCCGTGTGCAGTCTGTCGGCTAACGGAGGCAGCAGCGGAATCCCTTGGCGCCCTTCGAAGAACGCCGGGGTCCCGGTGATCAGCAGATACAGGCCGGGAAAGTGGCCGTCGTGTACCTCGTCGATGAGCTGACGCAGTGCGTTAAGTGCCTTGGCCCGGGCATCGCTGCGCACTCGCTGCAGCGTCTCCACCTCATCGAGCACCAGCAACAAGCCGGGGTTGCCGGCGTCGGCCAGGATCGCCAACAGTCCGCGCAAGAAGCCCAGCGCCAGATAGTGATCCAGGTCGCCCTTGATACCGGCCTTCCGCTTCACCGAGACTGCCACGTGAGGCTGACCGCCAAGCCACGCGACCAACCCGTCGGCACCGTCGTGGTCGCCTTCGGCCACAAAACGGCGGTACGCGCGGATCGCCAGCGGGAAAACCGGTGCCCTGGCGGCGACGTCGGCCAGCCGACGCTCCAACAGTACGTCGACATCGACGCCTTGGCCGCGGGCGTCGTCTTCGATGGTGAACAACCAGGCATCCAGCACCGGGCGCAGCGCGCTGGGTTGCACTGAGGCCGTCCTCAAGGATTCGATGCTGCGCCGGTACACGGTTTCCAGCTTGTGCAGCGGAGTGTCGATCTCGTTGATCTGTACCTCGGCGACCGCGAAGCCTTTCTTCATCGCGCGGTCAGCCAGCCAGCGCGCGAAAAATGTTTTACCTGAGCCGTATTCACCGCGAACGGCTTTGAAAACCGCACCGCCGGCGGCGACCACATCCAACTCGGCTTCCAGCTCGGCTTCAAATCGGCCCAACCCGACAGCGAGTTGGTCCAGTCCATTGGAGGGAACGGTGCCGCGCCGCAGCGCGTCGAGAATCTCGCGGCGACGCCGCGCCGATACGGCGGTGTTCATCCGGTGACCCCGAATTGTTCCTTGAGTGCGGGCAGGTCGAGCCTGACGACACCGCCTGTGACCCGCAGCACCTCGTAGCCCTCCACATCGAGCACACGTTTGGCTTGCATGAGTGCCCCGTTGACGCTGGCGGTAGCGACACCGAGCGCGGTGGCGGCTTGCGCGAGGGTAATCTCGTGGGCTCCGGTGCCCAGCAGGGCCTGCAGAAGATTTCTCATCTGGGGTGGCTTCAGCACGATTCGTCCGGCGACGGTGAGCTGGGATGCGAACACCTTGCTGCGAATGATGTTGTCGGGCAAAAGATTGTCTTGCTCGGGTGCGGCATCGTCGAACAGGCTCGGTGCTTGCTCGGCCGTGGTGCGCCGGGGTATCGCCGGCGCGACGGCTGCCACGGTGCCGCGGTGCCACCACGGCGGTTCGACGGCGGCCACCGGGACGGCCCACTGCGGCAGCTGGCCGGACAGGAAGGCGAGCACCGGCACGACGACTTCCGCCGGCGCCGCGCCACCGTGGTAGCCGGCGTTGCGTGCGCCGTAACGCAGGGTTTCGTCGACGGCCAGGACGACGCGGTGGCTGTCGGTGAGAACACGCGGACCCTCGGCCAACACCTCACGCTCGGGGTCGACGTTGGCGAAATCACCGTGCGCGCGCTGGCCATATGTGTTGGCGCGGCCGACCTTGACGCTGGTGCCGTATTCGATGATGTGGCCGTGGTCGGAAGTGATGACCACCGCACGTCCCGCGCTCTTGGCGGCCTGCAGCAGCGCGCGGAGATGGGTGATGGTGGTGATGGTCCAGTCGGAGCCGCCCGGGTCGGTGTGGTGCAGGGTGTCGTCGACGTAGTTCAGGACAACGGCCACCAGCTGCTGGCGTTCGGTGTCGGCGATGGCGTTGCCGACGTCGGTGGCTAATGACGCTCCGCTGGGTATCGCATCGAGCGCCTTCTTGTGGAAGATCGGGTCCGGCACACCGCCGGTGGCTTCCAGGTGCTCGTCGCGGATGACCGATAGGAATCCCGCACGTTCGGCGCCGTCGGCGCCTTCGCGCAACTCTCCGCACAGCAACGAGCATCGGCTGCGTTGGGTGAGTGTGGGAAGCACCGCCAGCGCGCAGGCTCGTTGCCCATCGGTGGTGGCCGAGATTTCCGTCCATCCGTCGCGCTGGATCGCGGCCACCAGGTCGTTGGCGGCGGCTATCGACAGCGCATCGACCACCACCAGCAACGTGGGCGCCTTGCGCGCGATGGGTACCACGAGTCCACGGAGCACATTTTCGATCGTCTGTATCGCCGGCTGCGGGCCATCGGCCAATGCCGTGGCGAACACGTAGTCGTGGCGGGAGCGGCGTAGCAGCGTCGTGTCGATGACGGCGCGCAATGCCGCAGCCACGACCGGGGTTTCGCCGCCTCTCCGGGTCTTGATCAGAGCGGAATCGACCCAAGAATCGCGGCGGACGTACAGCGCAGCCGCCTCGGGCAGACCGCGCGCGCGGACCACGGGCTCGGCCAGCCAGCGGGCCAATCGCACCGCACCGGAGAGCGCGTCGACTGTGGGTGAGGTGCCAGCGAGGAAATGCTGCCCGACCTCAGCCCACCGGGATTCGATCAACTCCAGGCCGCGCGACGAGAGTGCGGGCGCGTCAACATTTTCGGAAGGCGGGTCTGATAATGCGTCGGTGAGCGCGTCCGTCAAGGCGTTGACGCGCGCGTCCAGGCCTTGCGGGAGCAGATCGGAAGTGGCTGCGGCAGCGCCGATTCCGAGTTCGCCGACGATCGAGGCGGCCGTGTGCAGGACGGGTTGCGGGTTTTCCAGCGCCATGGTGATGAGACCGCGTGCGCTGGTGTACCAGACGTTGAGGTCGTCGGTGCCCAGGTCGCTGAGCCCGTAGCGTTCGAGGAACTTGCCGAGCGCGAGGGCGTTGGAAATGTATTCCTGGCAGAACAGGCCCGCGACGACGCCGAGGGGAACCAGATCGGCGATGCGGTCGCTGTCCAGCACAGCGGTGAGCGGGCGTCCCAGCGGGCCGGCTCGGTCGGCCAGCCAGGCACCCACCGCGGCAGCGAGTTCGGCGCCGCTGCTGGCCCGCAGCTCGATCCAACTGCGGGGGGCATCCGCGGAACGGCTCCATTCCAGGATTGCCAGCGCGTCGACCTCCACGTCGGAACTCTTGACGATACCGAGCAGTTCGCGGGCGATGGTGCTCATCGCGTGGTCGCGGGTGAGGACGCCTCCCGGTGCCGGAGTCAGGTTGGCGTCCGACAACACGCCGAGCAGACCGTTGGCGAGCGCGCGGTCGTTGGTGGCGCGGTACAGCGCTGGTTCGATGGTGGTGGCAGAGAAGTTGCTGCGCAGTGCATCCCAGGGGTCAGGAGTGATCAGCCGGCCGTCGAGCAGGTGCGCGACCACGGTGTCGCCCAGGTCGTCGTCGTCGACGTTGGTGAGGATCACCGTCCACTCGTCGGGATTGCGGGCGTCGATGGCTTCCCACAGGGAGAGCACCGAGGGGCAGGCGACGACGGTGACCGGGGTGCCGTCGTGCACGAAACCGTCGTCATCCCAGACGGGTTTGGCGCGCAGCCCGAGTACGCCGTGCCGATAGTGCTTGGCGCTGGCCTTTTTCAGTCGCGCGCGGATGATGGGTTCGGTGGCGAGCAGGGTGGTCATTCCACCCACCAGTGCACGTGGACTCGTGTGCCGTGTTGTTTGAGGGCCGTGGTGAGTTCGTCGTCGAGCTTGGCGAGGTCACCGGTATTGCGCAGCACCGCTTCACGTTTCGTCCTCGACGGTTCCGCCGGTGGGGTGGGCGGCTCGTCTTCGACCACCCAGGTGACGACCCGGTTCTCACCGGTCGACAGCTCGTCGCTCAGTGAGCGGCCGGGGATGGACACCGCGTCCTGCAACGCCTTCCATACAGCCCTGGCTTGATCACCGGCTTCACCCGCCCGCTGCGTGGCGGTCTTGAGCTTTTCCAGCAGCTTCCACTGGAAGTTGCGTAGCGCTCGGGTGTCACGGGCCGCGTCGTTGGCGATTTGTCCGGCCGTTTCGGCCGCGACCGGAAGGTCGACCTTGGCCATGGCATTGATGACGGCGACATTACCGACGGTGCCATAGAGGGTTTCTGTGAATTCGCGCAGCTTCTCGGTGGCCCTCAGCCGGTCATTGGGTCCCGCATCGAAAGCAAGGTGGCGATGGGCGGCGCGCAGGTCATCGGTGAGATAGCGCAGTTCGCTGGTGATTTCGTTGGCCTTGGTGCGTACCTGGGTTGCGAAGTCGGCAACGTTGGCCCCGGTCAGATAGGTGCGGGGCATGGTGTAGCCGAACAGTTTCGAAGCGTTGGACCGGGCGTCATCCCAGGCTTGTTGTTCGGGCAGATCCTCGGCACGCAGCTCGATGTTCGGTCGCATCCGGCCCAACGCCGGCGCGGTGATGGCACTTCCGGCTTCGAACCATGCCCGCTTACGCAGCAGGGCCCACGCGCTGACCACCAGATCGCGTGCCTCGGGCCGCAGACCCCAGGCCGGTGACATGTTGTCGATGTGCTTCTGCAGGGTTTCGACGGTCAACGGGTCGGCGGCGTACGCGGCGCGGTCCAATTCGCCTGCCCAGTAGGCGAATGTGTCTTCGCCGAAGAGGAAATGGTCCTCGGTGGCTTTGCCGACCCGCAGCGGGCCCGCGATGCGGCGTAATACTTTGCGGTCGTTGCCGGGCATGCTGGGCACGCGGCCGTCGCGGTGCGTGCTGGCCTTCTCCACATAGTCGCGGACGGTTTCGAAGTTGCGGCCGGTGACTTCCTCGGCGGCGGGGTCGAATTGAGGATGACTGGGATAGGTCGCCGAGAACGCCTGATCGATGATTTTGAGCAACGCGTCTTCCAAACTCGCCGCCGGCGGCATCTCCGGGTGAAAGTCGCGGCTCAGCGAGGTCAGCACGTCGAACTGCTGGGATTCGGCGCTGATCCTCTTGGGGTCGGCCGGTTCGATGCCGTACGCCTGCTTGAGCAGGTTTTGGAAGCTGGTCATGGTTCCGCGGAAATGGTTCTCCAGGATTCCTCGCGCCTGAGCCTGCTCGGTGGCACCCAGGTGGTTGGAGTTCTCGACCCAGCGGTCGCCACTGCCGGTGAAGAGCCAATCCAGCTTCACCAACAGCGCAAGATCGTCCATCGCCGACTCCGAGAAGAACCGCGGTAACCACACCACGGTGTGGCGGTCGCCGCTGGTGATCAGCCGGTCGATGCGGCTGATGTCGTCGGCGCTGGTGTATCCGGCTTCGTCGAAGGGGTAGTCGACCACCACCCGCCAGGTGCCGGACCGGTTGTCGAAAGACTGCTCGGGTAGCGATCCGGCGTCGCGGACGTTGCCGAAGACGATGTCGACTTCTCGCCGCGATCCCCGCCATATTGCGGTACGGGTCGCCGCGCCGCCGAGATCCGTTTGAGCGGATCCGACGCCGAGCGCTTCATGGACCAGCTTGCGCACCAGCACCCGGCGTCGTCCCGAATTGTCTTCGCCGCGAACGCGATCCAGGATCGACGGTTGATGCGCGAGCTCGACGGTAGGTCGCACACGAACTCGGGGCTGTGCAGGAACACCAGCTCCTGCACGTAGGGGATGCGGTCGCGCGCTTGTTCTCCGCCTCGTTGGCGAATCGCGTCTTTGAGCAGCGACGAGAAGTACTGAGCCTTGCGGCGGGTGAGCAGTAGCGGGGAGTCTTCGGCGCGGTGACCGTTGCGCATCCAGACGTGGTCGTTGCCGCGCAGGATGCCGCGGTAGTGCTTGAGCTCGATCAGGTAGAGCGTGTCGCGGGCCAGGACCAGCAGGTCGACCTCATGCCAGCGGCCGCGGCCGTCGCGGAACTCGAAGTTGGCCCAGGCGCGAAATGGCTCGGCGTCGGGCAGCTTCTGCTTGACGGCGTCGAGCCCCTGCTTTTCGTGCGGGAACTGCGAGTCGGCGATCGTGACCCAGCGACCGTCTTTCACTGGTACGCCACCCCCTTGTCGCGGTTCTGTATGCCAACTTACTGACTTGCGTTGCTGCCTTGAAGGTTCGGCCCGGTCTAGCTGCCGCGGCGACGGCGGGGTAGGCAGTATTGCTTCGGGCACCGACATATCGTGGCGGTCAGCGCTGCCGCCCTCCGCTGTACCCCTCAGCGGAAGTTCGTCGCGACGAGACCTGTCATCGCGACGATCACGTCGAAATCCGCGTCACGATGGACCAGGTGCGCGTTGTGTTGTAGTGCGACCGCTGCGATCAGGCAGTCGTTGATGCTGCGGATCGTCTGGCCTGCTCGCCGCGCCGCGCGGTAGATCTGTGCGGCAGTCCGAAAATCGAGCGCGGCATCGACGGCCAGCGAGGGCAAGCCATTGACAAGGCGTTCGAGCTTGGCGTGTGCCGCGTCATCCACCGCTCCGGACAAGATCTCCATGGCGATCGGCTCGCACGTCGCAATCTGGTCGGTCTGTTCGGCCAGCAAGCGACGCACCTCTAGCGCCGCAGCCGAGCCCGTCGCACGGAAGTACTCAATCCATGCGGACGTGTCGATCAGGATCACGCGAATTCGCCGGGCTGGTCGTGCCGCATCACATCCAGGTCACCAGCCCAGCCGACCCCTTCCAATCCGAGGAGAAAGTCCCGGCTCAACGGCGCACCGACCAGTCGCCGAAGCGCGAGGTCGACGGCGTCCTTCTTAGTGGACACCCCATAACGGCGCATCACTTCCGCGACGAGATCGTCGTCTAACTCGATGTTGGTTCGCGACATACACCAACGATACACATTTGTTGCACAAATGTAGTGGAACGCGCCTGCCCAAAGGTCTCGGGACCCGTGCCCAGGAAGTTGTGCAAATCGGCGACCAACATGACGTGGTCACTCGAGATGCTGGTGGTTGGGGCTCCGGTTCAGGCACGGGGCTGCTCGCCTGCCGCGCTTCCGGGCGCCGGCACCGGTAGCAGGTGGTACTGGTTTGACGATCTAACTGGCGCGGCAAGTCCTCTGCGGACGCCGTTTTCGATCTAAATGAGCAGATTCGAATAGATGTCAGGCGCGATTCATCCCCGCCGCGCCGGGGAATGCGTCGTGTGCGAGGTCAAGGGCTCGCACGCTGAACGACACCATGAGCAACTGGAAGGAGTGGCCGCTGCTGAAATTCACCAGCAAGGCAGCCAAGGCTGCAGTGCACGTACCGGTTGGTGACCAAAATCTCCGGCAAGTCCTGGCTATCCCGCCGATTAGTAAGCGGTAGGGCCATGAGTGGTGGGGGTTGCCGATAATGGTGTTTAGGGGATGCGAGAAAGGTCCAGCAATGGGGGATAGCAAAACGACGCTCGTGCCGGTGTGGACTTTGGCTACACGCGACGTCAAAGCTCTACCGTTCGACGGTGACACTATGTCTCCGGATCGGCTCGACGAGTTGCGAACCGTCCTGGCGGCGATGGCGGACGCGCCGATTGTGACGCTGGAAGCCCACCCGCTGCCCAAGAGCCTCGACCGCAGCAAAGGCCTGCGCTTGGAGGCCGCGAGCCCGTTGGCCACACACCTGTCGCAGCTGATCAAGCAGACGTCGGAATCGACACCTGCCACTGTCGCAGGGACGGGCGGCGAGGCGCTGTACCGGATGGTCGTCCCAGCGAAGGTCGCGGCCGAGGTTGGCAGTGGGTTGGTCAAACCGATGGCGTCGAAGGCGGCGTCGGGTGGGGTGCACGGCGCTCTGATGGGGTCATCCGGCATTGCAGCGCAAGCGACTTTCGTTCCCGTTGCCGCCCGGGAAGCGGCGGCAGCTGGCGCTGCAAGCGGATCGGCGGCCACCGTAGGAGTAGCAGCGGCCGGAGCGGGCGCATTGACCGTCGCGGCGCCGCTCGTTCTGATGGCGGTGGCGGTCGGCGTGAGCGCATACGCCGACCAGAAGCGCCAGGAGGCGATCGAAAAGATCACCTCGCTGCTAGAAGAACTGCACGATGACAATCTCCAACGCGAACGGTCAGCGCTCAATGGCTGTCGGGCAGCCATTGAAAAGGCCACCGGCATTCTGCTGGATCAAGGACGCATCGGCGCTTCGGTGGGCCTGAGCCCCGCGGTATACGCCATCGACACCGCTGTCGCAGAGGCGGACAGTCGCCTCAAGAAGTGGCAGGCTGCTCTTGCGGAATTTGGCGAGGGTCCCGTCGAAATCGGGATGTTGCGAACCAAATTCGACGGTGTTGACACGGATGAAGGTGGGCTGTTTCGTGCCCACCTGGATCTCGCCGAGTTGGCGATCGCGCTCAAGAAGCGCGTGCTGGTACTTCAGGCGGTGGAGCATGCGCAAATGGATGAATCGAACCCGTTCGAGAGTTTCGTGCGGTCTTTGAAAGCCGATCAACAACGGGTGGTCGAATTGGAATCCGACATCGCCGGTGTGTTGCAGCGCCTATCGTCGCTGAGATTGACTCGCCCTCGCGGCATGCGTGAGATCATGTTCACCCGCGGCGAGGTGGATGCCCTACTGAACACGTCGTACCGCCTGCGCGAGCTCGCTCCCAGCGTCAGTGGAGGTGGTCGAAAGTCTGACGTCGCGATAGACATCGTCCGCAGCGCGGATGGCTCATTGGTGGTGTTGCCGGCGACGGCCGTGGCCTAGCAGTTGTTTGCGTCCCCCGGACCATCGTTGAAGCGAATGACCGCTTGGAGCAACGTCGTTGGAGGGGTGCAACGCTTCGTTTGAGTGGCGCTTCATCGAATCATGGAGCCAGCTGAGGCACGCCCCGGATACCGAACTCACGTCGCAACAGCGTCCGGGCGGCGTAGTAGCCCGCCATTCCGTGTACTCCGGCGCCCGGCGGTGTGGCCGCCGAACAGAGGTACACCTTGGAAATCGGTGTGCACCAAGGATTTAACCGCGGCGTCGGACCGGCTGCGGCATGCCACAGCGAATTTCCGCCGACCGCGATGTCGCCGCCGACGTAGTTCGCGTTGTGATCGGACATCCGGGCGGCGGGTACTGCACGAGCTGCCACCACAATGTCGCGGAATCCCGGGGCGAAACGTTCGACGACGCGGGTGACAGCCTCCGTCGCGTCGACGGTGGACCCCGACGGCACATGCGCATAGGTCCAGAACGGGCGACGGCCGGCGGCGTCGATGCGCCCACGGTCGGCGAGGTGCGGCAAGGAGGCAAGCACCATCGGCCACTCCGCGTGACGGCCGGTCGCGATAGCTGCCTCGGCGTGCGCCATCTGCTCGCGGGTACCGCCGAGGTGCAAGGTCGGCGCGGTGTTGAGGCGCGGATCCGACCAGGGGATGTCGTCGTTGAGGACGAAGTCCACCTTTGCCACTCCCGATCCAAACCGGTAGCGCCGCAGAGCTTTAGCGTAACGAGACGGAAGTGCGTCACGATAGATCTGCAATAGCGCCGTCGGCGCGGTGTCGAACGCGACGACACCGGTCGGCGGGTCGGTGATCTCGACGCCCGCGGTCAACTCGCCGCCGTGGGCACGTAGGTCCGTGATCAACGCATCGGTGATGGTTTGAGTGCCGCCCAACGGAATCGGCCACCCGACCGAATGGGCCAGCGTCGCGAGCATCAAGCCTGCCCCCGCTGACGTCAACGACGGCAGGGGTGAAATGACATGCGCGGCAACGCCGGTGAACAGCGCGCGGGCGTCGTCGCCACCCAATGTGCCCCAGGCCGGGGTACCTTGCGCCAGCATTCGCAGACCCAACCGCAGCACCGGCAGCACCGAGGTTGGCACCGAGCGCTTGTCACCGAGCAGGAACTTGACGACCTCCTCGGAGTCCGACACCAGTGGGCCCATCAGCCGTCGCCAGGACGCACCAGACTTCAATTCAGCGCTGGTCCGCGCCAGATCTCGGTATGCAATGGCCGCGGGCCGGCCCGGCAGCGGGTTGGCGTAGGAGATTTCCGGGACCGCGAGTGTGACGCCGCGGGCGGCCAGGTTGAACTCGGCGAAGAACGGCGACGCCAACGCCAGCGGGTGCACCGCCGAACACACGTCGTGCAGAACTCCGGGAAACTCGACGTCGGCCAGGCTGCGGGCACCGCCGCCTAAGGTGGGTTGGGCTTCCACTACCTGCACCTTCAGGCCGGCGCGAGCACAGATGACGGCCAGTGCGAGCCCGTTGGGCCCACTCCCCACGACGGTGACGTCCATACCTCGATTAGAGCCGACGGGGCCTGACGGCGGCGACCCGCTTCGCCCGGCTGCGCCGCGCTCGCGATCGCCGCGGGGCCTGATGGCGGCGCTCCTCAGCGGGCCCGAACGGCCCGCGTCGTCGCCCCGCTGGGCCTGATGGCGGCGCTCCTCAGCGGGCCCGAGCGGCCCGCGTCGTCGCCCCGCTGGGCCTGATGGCGGCGCTCCTCAGCGGGCCCGAGCGGCCCGCGTCGTCGCCCCGCGGGGCCTGATGGCGGCGACCCGTTGCGCCCGACTCCGTCGGCCTTACGGTCGCCGCTAGGCTGTCCGCGTGAACTTGCCTGTTGTTTTGATCGCCGACAAACTCGCCCAATCGACCGTCGCTGCCCTGGGAGACCAGGTCGAGGTGCGCTGGGTAGACGGGCCGGACCGGGAGAAGCTGCTGGCCGCCGTGCCCGAGGCCGACGCCCTGTTGGTGCGGTCAGCCACCACCGTCGACGCCGAGGTGCTTGCCGCGGCGCCCAAGCTCAAGATCGTCGCCCGTGCCGGCGTCGGCCTGGACAACGTGGACGTCGACGCCGCGACCGCGCGCGGCGTGCTGGTGGTCAACGCTCCCACCTCGAACATCCACAGCGCCGCTGAGCACGCAATTGCTCTCCTGTTGGCCGCATCCCGTCAGATCCCGGCTGCGGACGCCACTCTGCGCGCCCGCACCTGGAAGCGGTCGTCGTTCTCGGGCACCGAGATCTTCGGCAAGACCGTCGGCGTGGTGGGCCTGGGCCGCATCGGGCAGTTGGTCGCCCAGCGGATCGCGGCCTTCGGCGCCCATCTCGTCGCCTACGACCCGTACGTGTCGCACGCCCGCGCCGCCCAGCTGGGCATCGAATTGCTGCCGCTCGACGAGCTGCTGGAACGCGCCGACTTCATCTCCGTGCACCTGCCCAAGACCCCGGAGACGGCCGGTCTGATCGGCAAGGAGGCGCTGGCCAAGACCAAGCCCGGTGTCATCATCGTCAACGCCGCCCGCGGCGGTTTGATCGACGAAGCTGCCCTGGCCGACGCCGTCACCAGCGGCCACGTGCGCGGCGCAGGCCTCGACGTATTCTCTACCGAACCCTGCACCGACAGCCCGTTGTTCGAGCTGCCGCAGGTGGTCGTCACGCCCCACCTGGGCGCCTCCACCGCCGAAGCACAGGACCGCGCCGGCACCGACGTCGCCGAGAGCGTGCGGCTGGCGCTGGCCGGCGAGTTCGTCCCGGACGCGGTCAACATCGGCGGCGGCGTGGTCAATGAAGAGGTGGCGCCATGGCTGGACCTGGTGCGCAAGCTCGGCGTGCTGGCGGCGGCGCTGGCTGACGAGTTGCCCGCGTCGTTGTCGGTGCAGGTGCGCGGTGAACTGGCTGCCGAAGAGGTCGAGGTGCTGAAGCTGTCGGCGTTGCGCGGTCTGTTCTCCGCAGTCATCGAAGACGCGGTGACGTTCGTGAACGCGCCGGCGCTGGCCGCCGAACGCGGCGTCACGGCCGAGATCAGCAAGGCCACCGAAAGCCCCAACCACCGCAGCGTGGTGGACGTTCGCGCGGTCGGTTCGGACGGCTCGGTGGTCAACGTCGCAGGCACCCTGACCGGGCCCCAGCTGGTCGAGAAGATCGTGCAGATCAACGGCCGCAGCTACGACCTGCGCGCCGAGGGCATCAACCTGGTGATCAACTACGCCGACCAGCCCGGCGCCCTGGGCAAGATCGGGACGTTGCTGGGTGCGGCCGGGGTGAACATCCAGGCGGCGCAGCTGTCCGAGGACACCGAGGGCCCGAGCGCCACTGTTGTTTTGCGGCTCGACCAGGATGTGCCCGCCGATGTGCGCTCGGCTATCACCGAGGCGGTGGGCGCCAACAAGCTCGAAGTGGTTGATTTCTCGTGACGAAGCTCGCCGGCGACGATGCAGTGGGGGCACCACCCGCTTGCGGGGGACGCAGCGATGAGGGGGAGCGGCGCCGATGAGACTCGCCGTCATCGCCGGCGACGGGATCGGACCGGAGGTCATCGCCGAGGCGATCAAGGTCCTCGACGCCGTTCTGCCCGGGGTGGAGAAAACCGAATACGACCTGGGCGCCCGACGATTCCATGCCACCGGCGAAGTGCTGCCGGAATCGGTGGTACCCGAGCTGCGCCAGCACGACGCGATCCTGCTCGGCGCGATCGGTGACCCGTCGGTCCCCAGCGGCGTGCTCGAGCGGGGGCTGTTGCTGCGCATGCGCTTCGAGCTGGATCACCACGTCAACCTTCGTCCAGCGCGGCTGTACCCGGGCGTGACGAGTCCGCTGGCCGGAAACCCCGACATCGACTTCGTCGTCGTGCGCGAGGGCACCGAGGGGCCCTACACCGGAAACGGCGGCGCAATCCGCGTCGGCACGCCGCACGAGGTCGCCACCGAGGTAAGCGTCAACACCGCGTTCGGGGTGCGCCGGGTGGTGACCGACGCTTTCGAGCGCGCGATGAGGCGCCGCAAGCATCTGACGCTGGTGCACAAGACCAACGTGCTGACGTTCGCCGGAGGACTCTGGCTGCGGACCGTGCAGGAGATCGGCGAGCAGTACCCCGACGTCGAAGTCGCCTACCAGCACGTCGATGCGGCGACGATCTTCCTGGCCACCGACCCCGGACGATTCGACGTCATCGTCACCGACAACCTGTTCGGCGACATCATCACCGATCTGGCCGCGGCGGTGTCCGGAGGTATCGGCCTGGCCGCCAGCGGGAACATCGACGCAACCCGGACTAACCCGTCGATGTTCGAGCCGGTGCACGGCAGCGCTCCCGACATCGCGGGACAGGGCATCGCCGATCCCACCGCCGCGATCATGTCGGTGGCGTTGCTGCTGGCCCATCTTGGCGAAGACGAGGCGGCCGCGCGGGTGGACCGGGCGGTGGCGGCGTACCTGGCAAGTCGCGCGGACGAACGGCCTCCCACCAGCGTTGTCGGCGAACGGATTGTGGCGGCTTTATAGGTGGCGCGGTTTTCTGGTCTTTAGGCCGGGGCGCACGGAGTCGTTGTGCGATTCGGTCTCGTTGGCCTATGCGTGGGCGCCATCGGCACGAGCAGAAGCGGCAGTACGAGAACGGCCCGGTTCCCGAGATCGCCAACGGATACCCGCTAATGCCGCGATCGCGGCGGAAAGCGTTCGGGTGGTGTTCTGCACGGCCATCGCCCGACCGCCCCGGGCCCGCCCGGCGAACTCCGCGATCGCAGTGAGCGCCAACCCGTGGTCGAGCGCCGGAGGCAACGCGCCGGAACGCATGGATGGCGGCAGAGCCCGCCGTCGATGGCCCATCCTGTGGCGTACGTGCCGTCTGTGAATGGTGGCGGCCCGCAGGGCACGGCTTCTCAGGCACCGAAATCAATTACACCACTTCTCTTCTCGGCCTTTCTGGAACTATTCGTGATGTCGATAGTTCGGCCCGATGCCACGCGTGCGGGGTGTGCCCGCCTGTTGAGATGGCAAATCAGCAGCAGATCGCGAAAAATGTTGCATGGCATGCTATTCAAGCCACGACGCCCGCTTGCCTCGAATCGCGAAACACCCGAATTCGAATCGATGTGGCCAGCTTCTGCAGCTTGGTAGCTTGCGAATCGGTGACATCTCCGGACCAGTGGCCTCAGTGTCGCCTGGGGCCGTCGGCGGCGGATGTTGCCTGGGATTGTGCTTGTCGTTCAACGACGAAATCCTGGCGGCCTTCGGCGGCGGCCGACACCCTGGCCAGCAACGCCTCGTTAGCCGACTGGCCAACATTGCCGGCTCCGAGCAGCTGAGCGAAATAGTTGCTGACCATAGCTAATTCGCCGCCAGGAGCGCTACCATGCGCGCGTCGGCAATTTTCGGACGACAGTCGGATCACGTGTCAGAGGTGTCGGATGTCATTTGTGATAGCAGTGCCGGACGTGGTGGCGAAGGCGGCAGCGGATCTCGCGGGCATTGGTTTGTCGCTGGCCGGTGCCGATGCGGCGGCTGCGGCCCCGACAAGTGCGTTGGTGGCTGCTGCTGGCGACGAGGTGTCAGCCGCCATCGCGGCGTTGTTTTCCGGCCATGCCCAGCAGTACCAGGAGCTGAACGCTGCGATGGCGGCGTTCCAGGCCCGGTTTGTGCAGGCGTTGACCGGGGCCGCGGGGACTTATGCGGCCGCCGAAGGGGCTAATGCCTCGCCGTTGCAGACTCTGGAGCAAAGCCTGCGGGGCGTCATCAATGCGCCCGCAGCCGCCGTGTTGGGCCGCCCGCTGATTGGCAATGGCACCAACGGCGCCCCGGGCACCGGGGAAGCCGGCGGGCCTGGGGGGTATTTGTTCGGTAACGGCGGCAATGGTGGCTCAGGTGCCTCCGGGCAGGCCGGAGGTGCCGGTGGGTCCGCCGGACTGATCGGAAACGGCGGGACTGGCGGGGCCGGAGGTGCCGGCGCGTCGGGCGGCAAGGGCGGCACCGGTGGGTGGCTGTGGGGTAGCGGTGGTGCGGGCGGGCCCGGCGGGTTCGGCGGCGGGCCCGGTGGGGCGGGCGGCAACGCGCTGTTGTTCGGTTTCGGGGGCAACGGCGGGCCTGGCGGGGCCGCCAGCGGAGGCGGGAACGGCGGTGCGGGCGGCGCCGGGGGCGCCGGCGGCGCACTCGTAGCTATCGGCGGGGCCGGTGGGGCCGGTGGGGCCGCTACCAGTGGAACCGGCGGGGCGGGCGGCGCCGGCGGCGACGCACTGGGCCTGTTCTTTGGCCAGGGTGGGGCGGGCGGACACGGCGGCGACGCCTCCACCGGCACCGGCGGGACCGGCGGTGCCGGCGGCTCGGGCGGCGCCAGCAGCCCCTTCGGCATCGACGTCGCCACCGGCGGTGCCGGCGGGCACGGCGGCGCCGGGACTAACGGCGGCGCCGGCGGCGCCGGCGGCATCGCCGGTTCCTCGGGCCTCGTGGCAATCAACGTGATCCAGGGTGGCGCGGGCGGCACTGGCGGAGCAGCGACCACGGGGACGGGCGGGGTCGGCGGTCCAGGCGGCTTCGCGATTGCCCCCGACTTCGTCGGGTTCGGCCGGGCCGACGGCGGCGCCGGCGGGGTGGGTGGGGCCGCCACCGGGATTGGCGGCACCGGCGGCGCCGGCGGCATTGGTGGCTTCGGTATCGCGGTCGTGGGCGCGGGCGTCGGCGGCACCGGCGGGGTTGGTGGGTCCGCTGCCGGGACCGGCGGCGCCGGCGGTGCCGGCGGTACCGGCCTCGGGTTACTGGCCGGCGTGGGTGCTGCCGGAGGTACCGGCGGGGCCGCTCCCACCGGTACCGGCGGCAATGGCGGTGTCGGCGGCAGCGGCTTCGGGGGTTTGATCGGCGCTAGTGGGAACGGCGGCAACGCCGGCATCGGCGGCGTGGTGAACGGCGGCAGCGGCGGCGGCGGCGGCACGGCCATAGGCGCATTCGTCGCGGTCGGCGGGGCCGGCGGGACCGGCGGCGCCGCTACCAGCGGAAACGGCGGGCGCGGCGGTTTTGGCGGCAATGCAGAGGGCCTGTTCTTCGGCCTGGGCGGGAGCGGCGGGCAAGGCGGCGATGCTGCTGCGGGAACCGGCGGATCCGGCGGTTCCGGCGGCGATGGCATCGCCCGCAGTCCCTTCGGGATCAACATCGCCATCGGCGGTGCCGGCGGGCACGGCGGCAGCGGAATTAGTGGCGGCTCCGGCTCCGTGGGCGGTGCCGCCGTTTCTTACGGCATCGCTGCGCTCGGGTTGAACCTGGGCGGTGCCGGCGGCATTGGTGGCGCAGCTACCACTGGGACCGGCGGCGGCGGCGGTTTCGGCGGTATCGCCGCTGCCCCGGCCGCCATCTTCGGGTTCGCCGTGCTCCACGGCGGCACCGGCGGGCTTGGTGGGGCCGCCACCGGAATCGGCGGCACCGGCGGGGCCGGTGGCAATGGTGGCTTCAGTGCCGCGATCTGGGGTGCGGGCTTCGGCGGCGCAGGCGGGGATGGCGGGGCCGCCACTGGGACCGGCGGCACTGGCGGTAACGGTGGTGTTGGTGGCCGGGCCGAGGGGACCGGGGTCGGCCTGGGCGGTGTCGGCGGGAACGGCGGTGGTGCTCCCACTGGTACCGGCGGCAGTGGCGGTGCAGGCGGCGCCGGCCTCGGAATCTTCGGCGCGGGTGGGAACGGCGGTGACGCCGGCAGCGGCGTCGGTGCCGCCAAAGGCGGTAACGGCGGTAACGCCGGGTTAGTTATCAACGGCACCTTCACCGCGTCGCTCTTCGGCGACGGCGGCAACGGCGGCAACGGCGTCAACGGCGGAAGCGGCGGCAAGGGTGGCAGCGCCGGCCAGTTTGGCGGCACACCGGGGAGGAACGGTTCCCCATAGCTGGTAGGCGGATCGGAGCCGGAGACGGCGGCACTGATCTCTGCCGGGCTGTCAGCCGGTCTATAGATGGAAGGCGGCCAACGCGACTCCCGGCGGCGGGGCGTCTGCCGGATTCCCCTCGCCAGGCGGAGCTACCAGCTGCGGTGAGCCGAGGCACCAACCGGTAATCGGTGCAGGCGCTCTTTTCCGGTGCTCCCGGGCGAGGCCGAACCGGCTAACGGGTTCCCGGTCATCGGGGTCGATCCGGCAGCTCGCGGGGCCAAACGGCTTGGCGCCAGCGATGCCGGCGAACGGATTGCAGCCGGGCTCTAGTCTCTAAGCCTGGCGGCAGCACCCGGGTCGGCACCAACGGCACCGCGGCCAGTGGGAACAAGCCGCACAATCCCCAAGCCACAGGGTAGGCAGCGGCGGTGATCAACGCGCCGAACATTGGTGGTCCGGCCGCCGCCATCAGCCGCTGGGTGGTGTTCTGGGTGCCCAGCGCGCGTCCGCTCCAGTACGGCCCAGCGAATTCGGTGATAGCGGTGGCCTCAAGCCCGTTGTCGAGCACCGCCAGTACCGAGATGATGACCATCAGCAACACGTCGTATCGCGAATTGAGTTGATCGCTGATAGCCAGTAGAAACAGCGTCAATGCGGAAGCCATGGCGATGAACCGGACCGGACGCATCCGCGAGCCGATGCGGTCTGACCAGCGGCCGACCAGAACGCGGCCCCCGGCGCCGATCAACTGGGAAATGGTCACCAGAGCGCCGGCCGCGGCTGTTGACCAGCCATGGTGAATGATCAGCCAGACCAGCATGAAGGTCACCGTTACCGTCTGCGGCATCATCAGCAACGCCGACGCCGCGTGGATTCGCCACAACACCGACGACCCCCGATACGGGCTGGCTAATTCGTCGTTGGAGGCTGACTGTCGGGACTTGCGTGGCGGGTCGACCACGCCGACGAGACTGACCACCGCCGCGACAGCACACATCACCGCCGGAAACATCAAACCCGCATACGCGCCGCGTTCGGCGAGCTCGGGAATCACCAACGCGCCCAACGCGATGCCGAGCGGTTGCGCGGTCTGACGGATTCCCATCGCCAGTCCGCGCTGCTGCGGCGGAAACCACCCCGACACGAGCCGGCCACCCGCGCTGTTGCAGCTGGCGGCGGCCATCCCGCCAAGAAACAGGAAGACGCCCATCATCAGCAGGGAATGAACTGAGGCGGCGGCGTAAGCCGCGGCCGCTGTGAGCGCCGAGCCGACGGTCAACACGATCCGCTCGCCGACACGGTCCAGAACGTAGCCCCAGGCCACCAGGGTGACGACCATGCCCCAACTCGGCATCGATGCCAACAGAGCCGCCTGGTCGAGGCGCGTTCCGCGAGCCGCTTCCAGCCGCGGGATCAAGAATGCGATGCCGTTGATGAAAAGGAAGCAACTCGTGGTCGCGACCAGCGAAACAGCAACGATCGACCAGCGCGCGGCCGCACTCGTCGGATCCGTCGACATCTACTCATGCTTGCACAGGAGTAGGAGTGACTCGCGCAGAAGCACAGCCCCGACCCAGGTCGGCGCAGGTCCCGGCGGCACGGTGCCGGTCGTGGCAGTCTCGGGCGCCGGGGCTGGTGGTCAGGACGCAGGAAGCCCCCGTGGTCGATCGCATCCTAGCTGACGGTTGCGGACGTGGCGGGCCAGCACCGCGCGTTTACCGCCCACGCGATGGTCGAGGGTGATTTTCGGGCATAGTTCTTGCGACCACTTGGCCGTGGTGTGGCGGTTCGGGTCGTTCCCGAACCACCGAGCACCCGGGCGCCGGAGGATGACGCCAAGTCCTGGCAGGGAGTTCGTAGACGTTGGCGTCCGGGTGTGCCTCACCTTGTGTCGCCAACTCGGCCCCGAGGCGGGCGATCTGGCGGTTCAGCTCGGCGATGAGGCCGACCGCAGCGTACCGGGGCGGGCGCGGCACGCTGCTCGGTGCGAAGCAGCGCTTTGCTCTGCAGTGCCCGGGTGTCGAGGTTGCGTTGGCGCCCAGCGGTTTTGAGTGCAGTTCGGATCTTGGCCAGGTTCGGCGTGCAGCGTCGGCGGGGGTCGGGGCGCGGCCCCGAATGGCCAGGGCGTTCCGGTCGGCCAGATCCTGGAACACCTCCAGCGCCGCTGGTAGTGCTCGCGCAGCGCCGAGGGCAGGCCGTTGGCGTCGGCTTGTCCGATCGCAGCCAGGCAGCAGGTAGGCTCCGTAACACCAGCCGACCGCCGGTGTCGTCCATCAGGTGTACGCCGTGATGATCTTCTGCCCAATCGTCTCCGGCGAGCCGCATGTGATCGACCTCCCTCGGCCCGGTGTTGGGTGAAACCTGTTCGAGCCGAAAGACACCCGGCGCCGGCCTAATGGAGCAGTGCTCAAACCGGCCCGACATCCCATGAGCGCTGCAGATGACTTCGTCAACCGGTCGGGGCACGATGTAGCCCTGGGAATCGACCATCACTTCAGGCTCGAATAGTGCGCACCGACAGGCGGGCTCGGTAATCACCCGATCCGCTCAACAACAAGATCCCCGTTAAGGACACGCCGATCGACTCCCATTAGGCTCATCCGAATGCGCCTTGGACGAATCGCCAGCCCCGATGGAGTCGCGTTTGTCAGCATCGAAGGAGAACTCGACGACCCCAGCGGCATGACGGTCCGCGAAATTGCCGAGCACCCCTTCGGCACGCCCAGTTTCACCGGCCGTTCCTGGCCGCTGGCCGATGTCCGGCTGCTGGCCCCGATCCTGGCCAGCAAGGTTGTCTGCATCGGCAAGAACTACGCCGACCACATCGCCGAGATGGGCGGTCAGGCACCGGCCGACCCGGTGATCTTTCTCAAACCCAACACCGCGATCATCGGTCCGAATGTACCGATTCGTTTGCCCGCCAACGCATCACCCGTGCACTTCGAGGGCGAGCTGGCGGTGGTGATCGGCCGCGCGTGCAAGGACGTCAGCAAGAATCAGGCCGCCGAGAATATCCTCGGTTACACCATCGGCAACGACGTGTCGGCTCGTGACCAGCAGCAGGCTGACGGCCAGTGGACCAGAGCCAAGGGGCACGACAGCTTCTGCCCGGTCGGCCCGTGGATCGTCACCGACTTGAATCCCTTGGACCCCGGCGATCTAGCCTTGCGCACCGAGGTCAACGGCGAAGTCAAACAGGACGCCCGCACCTCGCTGATGATCCATGACGTCGGAGACATCATCGAGTGGATATCGGCGGTGATGACGCTGCTGCCAGGCGATCTCATACTTACCGGAACTCCGGCGGGGGTCGGTCCCATCGAGGACGGGGACACCGTCTCGGTCACCGTCGAGGGTATCGGCACCCTGACCAATCCTGTTGTCCGCAAAGGAAAGTCGTGACCACCGCAGAGCATGTCCGGGTTCGGTTCTGCCCGTCGCCCACCGGGATACCCCATGTCGGGATGATTCGTACCGCATTGTTCAACTGGGCCTACGCCAGGCACACCGGCGGTACCTTCGTCTTCCGCATCGAGGACACCGACGTCGAGCGGGACAGCGAGGAAAGCTATTTGGCGTTGCTCGACGCCTTGCGCTGGCTCGGCCTGGACTGGGATGAGGGACCCGAGGTGGGTGGGCCCTACGGGCCATACCGGCAGTCGCAGCGCAAAGACCTTTACCGCGACGTCGTGACCCGGTTGCTCGAGGCGGGGGAGGCCTACTACGCCTTCTCCACGCCGGAGGAGGTCGAGGCCCGCCACGTCGCGGCGGGACGTAATCCCAAGCTCGGCTACGACAACTTCGACCGGCAGCTCACCGATCCGCAACGCGCGGCATACCTCGCCGAGGGCCGCAAGCCCGTGGTGCGCCTACGGATGCCGGACAAAGACCTCGTCTGGGAAGACCTGGTGCGCGGAACGACCACCTTCGCGGCCGGCACGGTCCCCGACTTCGCCTTGACGCGCGCCAGCGGAGATCCGTTGTACACCTTGGTCAACCCGTGTGACGACGCACTGATGAAGATCACCCACGTGCTGCGGGGTGAGGACCTGCTGCCGTCGACGCCACGCCAGATCGCGCTGTATCGGTCGTTGATCCGGATCGGGGTGGCCGAGCGCATCCCGCAATTCGGGCATTTTCCGCCGGTATTGGGGGAGGGGACGAAGAAGCTGTCCAAGCGTGACCCGCAGTCCAATCTGTTCCTGCATCGCGATCGTGGATTCATTCCCGAGGGCCTGCTGAATTATCTTGCATTGCTTGGCTGGTCGATCGCCGACGACCGTGACTTATTCAGCCTCGACGAGATGATCGCCGCATTCGATGTCGTCAACGTCACATCAAACCCGGCGCGCTTCGACCAGAAGAAGGCCGACGCCATCAACGCCGAGCACATCCGCCGGCTGGCTGTCGACGATTTCACGGGCCGACTGCGCGATTACCTGAATACACACGGTCATCAACTGGATCTGGACGACGCGGCTTTCAAGACGGTCGCCGAGTTGGTGCAGACCCGCATCGTGGTGCTCGGCGACGCCTGGGGCCTGCTGAAGTTTTTCAACGACGACGAGTACGCGCTCGATCCCAGGGCCGCGGCCAAGGAGCTGGGCTCCGATTCTCCGCCGGTGCTTGACGCGGCCATCGCGGCTCTTGACGGCATCCCGGAGTGGACGACGGAGCACATCGAGGGCGCGCTCAAAACCGCGTTGATCGACGGTTTGGAGCTCAAGCCGCGTAAGGCCTTCGGACCGATCCGGGTGGCCGCCACGGGCACCACGATCAGTCCGCCGCTGTTCGAGTCGCTGGAACTACTGGGCCGCGACCGGACGTTGAACCGGCTGCGCTCGGCGCGTGAGCAGATCGGGTCGGCGTAGGCGTGCGTAAGGAGCCGAGAGTCTTTGGTAGTGTGCACTGCGGCTTCAAAGGCTTGAAACGGCGTGGGTCCAGTGGCGTAACGGCCCCGGGTGTCAACCCGGGAAATGCGCTCTGACCAGTGGTTTCAGGTCGCAGATGGGGTATGGTGTAATTGGCAACACAGCTGATTCTGGTTCAGCCATTCTAGGTTCGAGTCCTGGTACCCCAGCAAAACTCCACCGGCGCCGGGCAGATCCGAGCGATTAGGCGGGGTATCCGGGTTGGGCTATGCTGACTCCTCGGATCGTTTCTGGCCCCGTCGTCTAGCGGCCTAGGACGCCGCCCTCTCACGGCGGTAGCGTGGGTTCGAATCCCATCGGGGCTACAAAACGAATTCTGCGGCTATTCGCCGCCGCCCCGTGCGGCCGCCGCTGTCGTACCACCCACCGGCATGCTGGGCAGACCCAGCTTGCGGTGATCCCATGACCGGCTGCGCCGGCTGACGATGCGCACGCCGACCCGCTTGTTCATCATCTGGTCCACAAAAGGCTTCATGTCGTCGCTGTAGGGGCCGGTGTAGCGCTCCCACACGCTGACTCCGACTCGGTGCAGCGCGTCGGGGTCATCGACGATCTCGGCCACGCCTTCGAACGACACGCCCCGCAAGGTGTCGTAGGTGTCGCCGTCCTCGAGGAGGAAGCTGACCCGCGGGTCGCGTTTGAGGTTGACGGCCTTCTGCGACTTGGCTTTGGTCTCCAGCCAGATCTCGCCGTCCACCACCGCGTACCACATCGCCGTCAGATGCGGCTGTCCGTCGGGACCGATGGTGGCCAGCGTTCCGGTCCGGCTGCGGTTCACGAAGTCGGTGATCTCGTCCTGCGACATGACGATGCTCGCGCGCTGATTCGTTCCCATGGCGTCAGTGTGTCAGGTGACCGCCACGGATCTAGAGGCGCCGTGTCAACGCTTCGGCGGCAGCCAGAAGGTCGGCGGCCCAGCGTGCGCCCGGTCGCCGGCCCATCCGGTCGATCGGGCCGGATACCGAGATTGCCGCGATCACAACGCCGCGCCCATCGCGCACCGGTGCCGAGACGCTTGCCACTCCCGGTTCGCGCTCGGCGACGCTCTGTGCCCACCCGCGCTTGCGGACTTCGGCGAGTACCCGGTCGGTGAACATCGCCTTGGGCAGCACCGCTTTCTGAGTGGCGGGGTCGCTGTGGGCCAGCAGCACCTTTGCGCCCGAACCGGCGGTCATCGGCAGCCGCGCCCCGACCGGGACGGTATCGCGAAGGCCCGCAGGTGGTTCCAAGGCGGCGACGCAGACGCGTGACGTGCCCTCACGACGGTACAACTGCACGCTCTCCCCGGTGGTCTCCCGCAGTTGCGGCAGCACCGCGGCGCTCGCGGCCAGCAATGGATCGTTGACGTGCACCGCGAGTTCGGTGACCGCGGACCCCAGGCGCCATCGACCGTCCTCGTCACGCCCGGCCAGGCGGTGCACCTCGAGGGCAGCTGCCAGGCGATAGGCGGTGGCCCTGGGCAAGCCGGTGCGCTCGCACAGTTCGGCTAGCCCGCAGGGAGATTCCGCGATCGCGTGCAGGATGCCGACGGCTTTGTCGAGGACTCCGATACCGCTATGCTGTCTCACAAGAAGATACTAGCGTCTCGCAATGTGAGAACCCAGCCCGGATGGATCGGCGAGCCGCGCATGAGTGAATCGAGATGGTGATGACAACGCAGACGCACAATCCACCCGACGCGGCCCGGCCGCGGACGCTGGCCGAGAAGGTCTGGGACGACCACGTTGTGGTGTCCGGCGGCACCGACGCCCCCGATTTGATCTACATCGATCTGCACCTGGTGCACGAGGTCACCAGTCCGCAGGCATTCGACGGTCTGCGCCTGGCCGGCCGGACGGTGCGGCGCACCGATCTGACGATTGCCACCGAGGACCACAATGTGCCCACCGTCGACATCGACAAGCCGATCGCCGACCCGGTGTCACGGACACAGGTCGAGACGTTGCGGCACAACTGCGCCGAATTCGGTGTGCGCCTGCACTCGATGGGAGATATCGAACAGGGCATCGTCCATGTCGTCGGACCTCAATTGGGCCTCACCCAACCGGGCATGACCATTGTGTGCGGCGACAGTCACACGTCCACGCACGGCGCGTTCGGGGCAATCGCCATGGGTATCGGTACTTCTGAGGTCGAACACGTCCTTGCCACCCAGACGCTTGCGCTGCGGCCGTTCAAGACAATGGCGGTCAACGTCGACGGTCCGTTGCCTCCCGGCGTCACGGCCAAAGACGTCATCCTGGCGCTGATCGCCAAGATCGGAACCGGCGGTGGACAGGGTCATGTCATCGAATATCGCGGCAGTGCCATCGAATCGCTGTCCATGGAAGGCCGGATGACGATCTGCAACATGAGCATCGAAGCCGGCGCACGTGCCGGCATGGTGGCACCCGATGACACAACTTTTGAATTCTTGCGCGGGCGTCCGCACGCGCCTACCGGTGCCGACTGGGATGCGGCGCTGGCCTATTGGCAGCAGCTGCGCACCGACCCCGGAGCCGTTTTCGACACTGAGGTGCACCTCGACGCGGCCACACTCAGCCCGTTCGTCACCTGGGGGACCAATCCGGGCCAGGGTGTGCCGCTGAGCGCCGCGGTGCCAGACCCTGAATCGATGCACGATGACGCACAGCGCCAGGCCGCGGAGAAAGCGTTGTCGTACATGGACCTTCGGCCCGGTACGCCGATGCGCGATATCCCGGTCGATGCGGTCTTCGTCGGATCGTGCACCAACGGCCGCATCGAGGATCTGCGGGTTGTGGCCGATATCTTGCGTGGTCACAAGGTCGCTCCGGGTGTGCGGATGCTCGTGGTGCCCGGCTCGATGCGGGTTCGCGCCCAAGCCGAAGCCGAAGGGCTGGGCGAAATCTTCACCGCGGCGGGAGCGCAGTGGCGGCAGGCCGGCTGCTCGATGTGTCTGGGGATGAACCCCGATCAGCTTGCGCCGGGGGAGCGTTGCGCCGCGACGTCCAACCGTAATTTCGAAGGGCGGCAGGGCAAGGGCGGCCGCACGCATCTGGTTTCGCCGGCCGTCGCCGCAGCTACCGCGGTCCGCGGCAGGCTTTCGGCGCCGGCGGATCTGAACTAGCCGACTTGAATTCACGTTGAAGAATCAGGGGAACAGCATGGAAGCTTTTGACACCCACACCGGCATCGGGGTGCCGCTGCGACGGTCCAATGTCGACACCGACCAGATCATTCCCGCTGTGTATCTGAAGCGGGTCACACGAACCGGTTTCGAAGACGGTTTGTTCGCGAGTTGGCGCTCAGATCCGTCATTCGTGCTCAATCTCAGCCCCTTTGACCGTGGCTCAGTCTTGGTCGCCGGGCCGGACTTCGGTACCGGATCCTCGCGCGAGCACGCGGTCTGGGCGCTGCTGGACTACGGATTCCGAGTGGTTATCTCGTCCCGCTTCGGTGACATTTTTCGCGGCAACGCCGGCAAGGCGGGGCTGTTGGCGGCCGAAGTCGACCAAGATGGCGTCGAACTTCTCTGGAAGCTCATCGAGCAGAGTCCCGGGCTGGAAATCACTGTCAATCTTCAAGATCGAAATATCACCGCGGGAACGTCGGTGTTGCCGTTCAGGATTGACGATCACACCGCCTTCAGATTGTTCCACGGACTCGACGATATAGCCCTTACGCTGCAGAAACTCGACAAGATCGAGGCCTTCGAGGCGGGCCGACCGGGGTGGAAACCGCGTACTCTGCCGACTTCCTGAAGCGTCGGACAGCGCCGAATTGACGCGCTAATCCGGGGGCATTTCGAGGCCGCGCCAGCGACCAAGGGCGGCAATCGGATTGCTGAAATGGCGGCCTCGCAACGGCATTTGCGGCCTGAAATTGCGCGTGGCTCTTGGCAATTTGCCAGTTGAGGGTTTACCGTAGTGCACTAGTCGGTTCCAAAAGCGGACCACTGGCCTCGGAGGGTTGGATGAATAAAGCAGAGCTCATAGATGTGCTCACACAGAAATTGGGCTCAGACCGTCGGCAGGCGACCGCCGCTGTCGAGAATGTCGTCGACACGATTGTGCGTGCGGTCCACAAGGGCGACAGCGTGACCATTACCGGTTTCGGTGTCTTCGAACAGCGTCGCCGCGCGGCCCGGGTAGCCCGCAATCCGCGCACCGGCGAGACGGTGAAAGTGAAGCCGACGTCTGTTCCGGCATTCCGCCCCGGAGCTCAATTCAAAGCGGTTGTGGCTGGCGCACAAAAGCTCCCGGCCGAAGGCCCCGCGGTGAAGCGAGGCGTGGTTGCCAGTGCGGCGAAGAAGACGGCCGCCAAGAAGGCTCCGGCCAAGAAGGCCGCGACCAGGGCTCCGGCCAAGAAGGCCGCGACCAGGGCTCCGGCCAAGAAGGCTGCGACCAAGGCCCCCGCCGCTAAAAAGGCTGCGACCAAGGCTCCGGTGAAGAAGGCTGCGACCAAGGCCCCCGCCGCTAAAAAGGCTGCGACGAAGGCTCCGGTGAAGAAGGCCGCGACGAAGGCTCCGGTGAAGAAGGCCGCGACCAAGGCTCCGGTGAAGAAGGCCGCGACCAAGGCTCCGGCCAAGAAGGCTCCGGCCAAAAAGGCTGCTAGTACCCGGCGCGGCCGCAAGTAATTCCTAGCACGCAAATACCCTCCGGCGGGCAGTACTGCCTTGCGGGGGGTATTCGCTTGTCAGGCGCGAACGTTCGCGGCCAGTGCGCCGCCGATGTGGTCCGCGGCGACAAGGCGGCCCGCGAACAATGACAACACCCAGGTGCTGCCTTTGAGATTGCGCGACTTGTCGGGGCGGACTCCGTCGCGTCCGCACCACCACTCGATCAGGTCCGGAATCACCTTGCCCTGTGTGCAGATCACGGGTGTGCCTGCCTGCCCAGCGATCTGCAGAACGCGCTGCCGGCCTCGCTTGGGATTCTTGGCGTAGGCCTCCTCGGTCAGGAGGGGCTCGTTCTGAATGTTCACGCCCAACTCCGCGGCAACGGGTTCCACCGTTTGATGGCAGCGCACCCGGTCCGCCGCGTATACGTGGTCGGCGCCGAACGCCAGCAGCTGACCCACAAGTGCCTCGGCCTGCGCGCGTCCCTTCTTGTCCAGCGGTCGCTTGGTGTCGTCGCCGCGATACCGGGACTTGCTGCCCGCGGTGCCGTGTCGTACCACTATCACCGTCTTGGTGTCCGGATGTTGTTTGGTGAACCCACGCAGCACCTTTCGGTCAGGTGCATAGTCGAGCTTTTTCATGGCGTCGGCGACCGGCAACCAGATCAGTTGGTCGACCTCGTGTCCGGGGGTGAACTCGCCGCCGGTGCTGCGGGCGGCCCAATAGTGAACCCGCTTGACGCCCTGGTCGATCGGGTAGGTGATTGTGGTGAGGCACCTGCCCAGCCGGCTGTGATGGCCGGTCTCTTCGAGCACCTCGCGTACGGCGGCAACGGCGGCGGTTTCGCCGGGATCGAGTTTGCCTTTGGGCAGTGACCAGTCGTCATACCGGGGTCGATGAATTACCGCGATCTCGACCGAATCGGACTCCGATCTGGACCCCTGCCCGCTCCCGGGTCGCCACAGCACCGCGCCCGCCGCATACACGACCCGGCTCCCCGGGCGTCGGCGGTCCGACGAGTTCTGGATCGACACCGTCACTCCTGCAGGTCAATTCGGCCACATTGCTCGCGCTGGTGGATGCCGTGCCAGGACGGGTTACGGGCTACGGTGCCGTTCCATGAGCGAAGCCTGGTGGTCGCGCACGCTCTCGCCCTCCCGCGGCGACGCCGTCCACTGGCCTTCGGGTCCGAGCTCCCAGCAGCGGGTGGACGGATCCAACGCGGACTCGAACAGATCGTCCAGGTGTGCGGTCAGCCGCGGGTCCTTGACCTGGGCCATGACCTCGACGCGCCGGTCCAGGTTGCGGTGCATCATGTCGGCGCTGCCGATCCAGAATTCGTCGATGGCGTTGAAATGCAGGATCCGCGAATGTTCCAGGAAACGGCCGAGAATCGAGCGGACGAAGATGTTTTCGGAAAGGCCTTCGGCGCCGGGGCGTAGCGCGCAGATACCGCGCACCACAACCTCCACTCGCACGCCGGCCTGGGATGCGCGATATAGCGCGTCGATGACCTGCTCGTCGACGAGGGCATTCATCTTCAGCCGGATCCGCGCGTCGTTGCCGCGGCGGTGCGCTTCGACCTCGCGTTCGACGCGCTCGATGATGCCGGTGCGAATGCCGTGCGGAGCCACTAACAGATTGCGGTAGGTCAGTTTTCGCGAGTACCCGGTCAGCGTGTTGAACAGGTCGGTGAGATCGGCGCCGATATTGGGGTCTGCGGTCAGCAGACCCACATCCTCGTACAGCCGCGCCGTCTTGCCGTTGTAGTTGCCGGTTCCGACGTGGCAGTACCGCCGGATGTGGGGGCCTTCGCGACGCACCACCAGACAGGTCTTGCAGTGTGTCTTGAGCCCGACGAAGCCGTAGACGACGTGCACGCCCGCCTGCTCGAGGGTTCGCGCCCAACGGATGTTGGCCTGCTCGTCGAAGCGCGCCTTGATCTCAACCATTGCCACGACTTGTTTTCCGGCTTCGGCGGCGTCGATCAGCGCCCGCACGATCGGGGAATCCCCCGAGGTGCGGTACAGCGTCTGCTTGATCGCCAGAACATTCGGGTCGGCCGCGGCTTGTTCGACGAACCGCTGAACGCTGGTCGAGAACGAGTCGTACGGGTGGTGCACCAGCACGTCACCTTCGCGCAGCGTGGCGAAGATGCTCTTGGGTGTCTCCCGCTCAGCGAAGGCGGGGTGGGTGGCCGGAACGAAGGCCCGGTCCTTCAGCGCCGGCCGATCCAACCCGTAGATCTGCCACATCGATGACAGATCCAGCAGCCCAGGCACTTCGATGACGTCGCCCGGATGGACGTCGAGCTCGCGCAGCAGCAGTTCCAGCATGCTCTCGGTCATGTCGTCGGCCACTTCCAGCCGCACCGGCGAACCGAACCGCCGCCGGGCCAGTTCCCGCTCCAGCGCCTGCAACAGGTCCTCGTCGCGATCCTCCTCCACTTCGAAGTCGGCGTTGCGGGTGATCCGGAAAGCATGGTGTTCGACGATTTCCATGCCGGGGAAGAGCACCGGCAGCAGGGCCGAGATCAGCTCTTCCATTGGCAGGAACCGGACGGCCACCTCGTCGTCACCGTCTCTGGCCTCGAGTTGGACGAACCGGTCGACGTTGTCGGGCACCTTGACTCGCGCGAAATGCTGGGTGCCGTCCTCGGGTTGTTTCACCGTGATCGCCAAGTTGAGGCTCAGGCCGCTCACAAAGGGAAAGGGGTGGGCGGGATCTACCGCCAGCGGGGTGAGCACCGGGAAGACCTGTTCGTGGAAATAGGTCGACAAGTGCTCCCGCTCCGCCTCGTCCAGATCGGCCCACGTGACGATGGAGATGCCCTCCTCTTCAAGAGCGGGCAGCACCGAATCAAGAAACACCCGCGCGTGGCGGCTGGCGATCTGCTGAGTCTGTTCGCCGATGCGGCGCAGTTGTTCGCGCGGCGTCAACCCGTCCGCGGATCGGACCGACAACCCCATCTCGTCGCGACGTTTGAGGCCGGCCACCCGAACCATGTAGAACTCGTCGAGATTGGAGGCGAAAATCGCCAAGAACTTCGCCCGCTCGAGCAGCGGCATCGAATTGTCGTCAGCCAGGGCAAGCACCCGAGCGTTGAAATCCAGCCAGCTGAGTTCCCGGTTGAGGTAGCGCTCCTCCGGTAACGCGTCAGTGATCGCGGCGGGGGTCGCAGCCGGCGGTGCCGCGGGAGCCGAGTCGCCAGGGTGCCACGCGTGCTCGTCGGGACGTGCCTCTGCCTCTGGGGTGGCTTCGATATCCGTCACCCTGCGATCATTGCCTATCACCTGCTGATGCGGCCAGCTGTCCCCGGAGATCCATATGTCATTGGGATGCCGTTCACCCCCCGGTCGCCTGCGACGCGCTCACCTCACCGCACGATGGGCGACAGCGCGCGCGGTCGCCGGACCGACCCCCAGCTGGCGCGCGGCCGCCAGATCAGCGGGCGTGTCGACGTCGCAACGTAGGCCCGGCCAGGCCCCGGTCAGTTCGATGGCGCCTGAACGGCGATGCTGCGCGGCGGATTCCGGTCCGAACCGGGGGTCGAGTGCGGCTCCGAAAGCGCACAGCGCGGCGGTGCCCGTGCCCAGCCGGTCGGCGACGAAGCTGCGCTGGTGGTGGCGCGCCGCCGAGATCGCCTCAGCGAGTTCCCGCGTCTGCAACGCCGGTAGATCGCCTTGCAGTGCAACGATATTGGGATTCGAGACGGCGACCGAGCGGGCTGCGGCGGTGATGGCGCTGTTCAGCGGGTCCGGGTCGTCCGAGGGCGTCGGGTCGGCCAGCACCCGGGCGCCGAGGTCGTTGGCGGCGGCGGCCGCGTCGTCATCGGGGGTGATGACAGTGATCGAACGCACCGAATCCACCCGCATTGCCGCGGTCAGAGTGTCCACCAGCATGGCCAGCACCACACTCTCGCGGGTGCGCGCCGAGAAGACCGGGGCCAGCCGGGTCTTGGCGGCGGCCAGTCGCTTGACGGCGACGATCAGTCCGACATCTCCGGGTGCGCCGCTCATGTGCTCATCCTGCCAGCGTCGTTTCGGGGGAACACGCCGGATGTGACGGCGGCCGGTCGCTGGGACTACTGTTTATCGGCTGCGGTTGCGTAACGGCGGCACTGGGTGGACGCATTAGGGGTGGTGGATGGCCGGTACGGGAACTGTCGCGGTGATGGGCGCGGGCGCATGGGGCACGGTGCTGGCCAAGGTGCTTGCCGACGCCGGGGGTGAGGTCATCTTGTGGGCCCGGCGCGCGGACGTCGCCAACAAGATCAACTCCACCCGGTACAACCCCGACTATCTACCGGGAACGTTGCTGCCTAACGGCATTCGCGCGACGAACGACGCCGAAGAAGCGCTGTCCGGCGCCACCACGGTGCTGCTGGGCGTGCCGGCCCAGACGATGCGCGCCAACCTCGAGCAGTGGAACGGCATGTGGGCTGACGGCGCGACATTGGTCAGCCTGGCCAAGGGCATCGAACTCGGCACGCTGATGCGGATGAGCCAGGTGATCGTGTCGGTCACCGGCGTGGACGCCGCGCAGGTTGCGGTCATTTCCGGGCCTAACCTGGCCAGCGAGATCGCGGAGAATCAGCCCGCCGCCACCGTTGTCGCGTGCAGCGACTCCGGGCGCGCCGTGGCGCTGCAACGGTTCCTCAACAGCGGGTACTTCCGTCCCTACACCAATTCCGACGTGGTGGGGACCGAGATCGGCGGGGCGTGCAAGAACGTCATCGCCCTGGCGTGCGGGATGGCGGTCGGGGTCGGGCTGGGCGAGAACACCGCGGCGGCCATCATCACCCGGGGGCTGGCCGAGATCATGCGGTTGGGTTTGGCGTTGGGCGCCAAAGGCGCGACGCTGGCGGGGCTGGCCGGGGTCGGCGACCTGGTGGCCACCTGCACATCCCCGTACTCGCGCAACCGCTCGCTGGGCGAGCGCCTCGGCCGCGGCGACACCATGGACACGGCGCTGCACGGCAAGGACGGTCACGTCGTCGAGGGCGTGACGTCGTGCGAGTCGGTGCTCGCCCTGGCGTCCAGTTATGACGTCGAGATGCCGCTCACCGACGCGGTGCACCGGGTGTGCCACAAGGGACTTTCGGTGAGCGAGGCGATCGCGTTGCTGCTGGGCCGCAGCACCAAGCCCGAATAGCGCGTGGCCGCCCCATAACCCCAGCTCGGTGCGGCAACGCCCACTTGTGTGCCGCTGACCCGGTAGCCTCTTTAGGTTGTGACCGCCACCAAACGCGTTCGCGTCGCCGTCGTGTTCGGTGGACGCAGCAACGAGCACGCCATTTCGTGCGTGTCGGCGGGCAGCATCCTGCGCAACCTGGATCCTCAGCGTTTCGATGTCGTGGCGATCGGCATCACCCCGCAAGGCTCCTGGGTGCTCACCGACGGCGACCCCGCCGCGCTGGCGATCAACGACCGTCAGTTGCCGGGAGTGACTGCCGATTCGGGCACCGAGCTGGCCTTGCCGGCCAGTCCCGAACGCGGCGGCCAGCTGGTGTCACTCACACCCGGGGCTTCGGAAGTCTTGGGCGCGGTGGACGTGGTGTTCCCGGTGTTGCACGGACCCTACGGTGAGGACGGCACCATTCAGGGACTGCTCGAACTCGCCGGCGTGCCGTATGTGGGCGCCGGCGTGCTGGCCAGTGCCGCGGGCATGGACAAGGAATTCACCAAGAAGCTGCTTCTCGCCGAGGGACTTCCCGTCGGCGCCCACGCGGTATTGCGTCCATCGCATCCGACGCTGAATCCGCAGGAGCGGGAGCGGTTGGGCTTGCCGGTGTTCGTCAAGCCCGCGCGTGGCGGGTCATCGATCGGCGTCAGCCGGGTGGCGAGCTGGGACGATCTGCCCGCTGCGCTCGCCGCGGCCCGTCGGCACGACCCGAAGGTGATTGTCGAGGCGGCCATCCACGGCCGTGAGCTGGAATGCGGTGTCCTCGAGATGCCCGACGGCGCAATCGAAGCCAGCACGTTGGGGGAGATCCGGGTGGCCGGCGTACGGGGACGCGAAGACTCCTTCTACGACTTCGAGACCAAATATCTGGACGACGCGGCCGAGTTGGATGTTCCGGCCAAGGTCGACGACGACACCGCTGAGGCGTTGCGCCAGTTGGCGATTCGGGCATTCCAGGCCATCGACTGCCAGGGCCTGGCGCGAGTTGACTTCTTTCTCACCGAGGAGGGGCCGGTGATCAACGAAATCAACACGATGCCGGGGTTCACCACCATCTCGATGTACCCGCGAATGTGGGCGGCCAGTGGCGTGGACTACCCGACCCTGCTGGCGACCATGGTGGACACCGCCCTGGCCCGCGGCGTGGGCCTGCGTTAGCGAGCGGGCGCCGGGTCGATCGGCACCGCGGGGATGGTGCGGTCGATGATCTCTGAAAGTTCCTGAATCGGCGCAGGTCCCGAATTCCCGGGCAGGGTGAGCGCCACGTACACCGGACGATCGACGGTGTACCAGGTGGATCTGCCTGCGTCCGTTGACTGTTGCTCCGTCACCCGGAACCATTGCACTCTGTCGACGACCTGGATCGGTGAGCCCACCACGAAATCGTCCGGTCGCGGCAGTCCGCAACGCAGGATCACCGGATCGGCATCGGCCCCGGACCGCCACGCCCGCGCACCTTCCGGTGCCGGTTGCGCTATGTCGGCGCGGCGGAAATCCCCGAGTTGCTCCGGTAGAGCCGCCATCAGCGACTGGCATGTCGCATTGCCGGCTTGCGGTGCGTCCGCGCCGGGAATGGCGATCGGTTGTTGCCGCGTGTGTAGGGTCGCCGCGAGCGCCAGGATGGCTCCGATGGTCACCACGCCCAGCATCAGCGCGGCGATCATGACAGCGCGGGGCGGGCCGCCGAGATCGGCGTCGCCTGTCACCTGGTCGTCTCCTCTGCAGTCGGGCGCATGGCCACGATTACACTGACGCGGTCCGCCCGAACGGGCTGGAACCCAACTTACCGCAGGTCGGACGGCCGTCCGCACGGCCGAGGCGCGCAGAGATGAGGTGACGTGCGCGACGACGCATCGGGGGATTCCCCTACCTTGCACCAGGTTGGTGAGTTCGCCGTGATCGAGCAGTTGGTGCGGGGTCGCAGGCAACCTGCCGCCGTGACGGTCGGACCCGGCGATGACGGGGCGGTGGTTTCGGCCGGCGACGGCCGTGTCGTCGTGTCGACCGACATGTTGGTGCAGGATCGCCACTTCCGGCTTGACTGGTCGACGCCGTTTGACGTGGGCCGCAAGGCGATTGCGCAGAACGCGGCCGACATCGAAGCGATGGGGGGGCGCCCGACGGCCTTCGTGGTCGCTTTCGGAGCGCCCGATTCGATGCCGGCTGCCCAGCTGAGCGCGTTGGTCGACGGCATGTGGGCGGAAGCGGACCTGATCGGCGCCGGTATCGCCGGCGGGGACTTGGTCAACTGTGCGCAATGGGTGGTGTCGGTGACGGTGCTCGGCGATCTCGAGGGCCGTGCACCGGTCTTGCGCTCGGGTGCGCGCGCCGGTTCGGTGCTCGCCGTCGCCGGCGAACTCGGACGCTCGGCGGCTGGATATGCATTGTGGCGCAGCAAGATCGAAGACTTCGGCGAGTTGCGCTACCGGCATCTGGTGCCGGCGCCTCCCTACGGGCAGGGGGCGATGGCCGCGAACGGCGGCGCCTCGGCGATGATCGACGTCTCCGACGGTCTGGTGGCCGATCTGCGGCACGTGGCGGCGGCTTCCGGGGTGGGAATCGACTTGTCCGCCGAAGCGTTGGCCGTCGACTGCGACGCGGTGTCCCAGGCGGCCGCTGCCGCCGGTGCCGACCCGTGGGGGTGGGTACTCGGCGGCGGTGAGGACCACGCTTTGGCGGCATGCTTCGCCGATGCGGTTCCGGCCGGATGGCGGGTGATCGGGCAGGTGGTCGACGGGCCGGCGCGGGTAACGGTCGACGGCCGGGAGTGGGAAGGGTACGCGGGGTGGCAGTCGTTTTAGGGTGGCTAGGGTGGCGGCGATGACCGTCTACGCGATTGCCCAGCTGAAGTTCACCGACCGGGCGGCCTATGACCGCTACCAAGCGCGATTCATGGACGTTTTCCGTCGTTACGCCGGAACCGTGCTCGCTGCCGATGAGTCACCGGAAGTGGTGGAGGGTGAGTGGGACCGCGAGAAAGTGGTGCTCATGTCGTTTCCCGACGTGATCGCGTTCCGCAACTGGGCGCAATCGCCGGAATATCAGGAGATTTCGAAGGACCGCCGGGCCGGCGCCGACTCCGTGGTGCTGTTGGTGACGGGACTGCAATGACCGCGCGCCCGCTGAACGAACTCGTCGAATCGGGCTGGGCGACGGCGCTGGCGCCGGTGGCCGATCAGGTGGGCAAGATGGGTCAGTTCCTGCGTGAAGAGATCGCGGCCGGCCGGCGATATCTGCCGGCGGGTCCGAACGTGTTGCGCGCCTTCACATTTCCGTTCGACAGTGTCCGGGTGCTCATCGTCGGGCAGGATCCCTATCCGACGCCCGGCCACGCGGTCGGCCTGAGCTTCTCGGTGGCGCCCGATGTGCGTCCGTTGCCGCGCAGCCTATCCAACATCTTCGACGAGTACAGCACCGACCTCGGTTTCCCGCAGCCGTCCAACGGCGACCTGACGCCTTGGTCCCAGCGCGGTGTGATGCTGCTGAACCGGGTGCTTACCGTGCGTCCGAGCAACCCGGCGTCGCACCGGGGGAAGGGATGGGAAGCGGTGACCGAGTGCGCGATTCGTGCTCTGGTGGGGCGCGAGCAGCCTATGGTGGCGATCCTGTGGGGGCGCGACGCGTCGACGCTCAAGCCGATGCTCGCCGCCGGCAACTGCGTCGCGATCGAATCGGCGCACCCGTCGCCATTGTCGGCGTCGCGCGGGTTTTTCGGATCGCGGCCGTTCAGTCGTGCCAATGAGCTGCTCACCGGCATGGGGGCCGACCCGATCGATTGGCGGCTGCCGTGACGACGACCGTACGAGTGGACCAAGTCGGCAGCATCACACTGATCGACCTGTTGGGAATCTGCGACGTGCAGGGCCGGGACGGATTGCCGTATCCGTTCTGGCGGACTCAGCCTGTCGCCGTCCCCGAGATGAATGCCTCGAGCGTGGCGGAGCGATTCGACTCGGGAGACCTGCGCGTGTTCCAGTCGTGGGTGCGAGCCCATGCGGAGGCCGACATCTGGGTGGAGTGCCGGGTGAACTTCACATCTGAGGATCCCGATTTGCGGATACTGGCTTATCGCGCAGGCGAATTGGGGTTCTTTGCCTCCCAGCGGCCGGGCGAAGACGTTGTCGACGTGTTCGCACTATCGCCCTATGACCTGGGTGCCGCAATCGCCGGATCGGTGAATTTAGTTGCCGCCGGCACTCATTCGGAGATTGTGATTCCGGGATACCTGGATAGGTTCACTAGCAGTGTCCCGATAGACGAGGACGACGACGATTTTGAGTTGCAGGTGTCCTCGCGGGTGGCGCCGACGCGCCGACGCGAGCACGTGGTATCGGCGGGCGACGTGGCAGTGATGACGACGGTGCAGTCCCGCTGCGTACCCGCACGCGAGTGGGGGGTCGATTGGTGTGAGAAGGTCGCCGTCTGCGTGCGGCTACGGGACGACGGCGACTACCTTTTCACACCCGACCTCGAACGGGCGGTGCCGGTGACGGCACAAGCTCTTGCCGACCGCATCGACAATCTGATCGCCGAGGATGTCGCCGTGTTGCGCAGACGCCGCGGGCTCGGCTGAACTCGGATGGTGTCAGACTGCTGGTGATCGACGTTCGGCGCGCGCGCGTCGGATGCCTGATATTGCGATGAGGCTTGTGCAGATCAGCAGTACGCCGGTGGTCGCGACTTCGGCGATCACCACGCCAGTATTGAGGAAGGCGCGGTCAGGGTCGGCCGGGCTGACGAACGCTTTGAGATCGCCGATCAAGAACGCCGGATGGATCAGGCACGCGATCACTTCGACGAACGCGACGAGCGCGAAGATGGGTGCAGCGAGGCCGAGCCAGCGCATTCGTGTCGCGGTCGCGAATGCGACGGTGGCCGCGAGCGAGGCGATCAGCACAACCCACCCCGGCACGGTGTTGATGAGCTGACCAAGCGGTGGACCGATCCTTGCGAAGTATTCGTTGTTCTCGCCGGCGTACACACCAAAAGCATTCCAATACAGCCCAATGTCGTAAAACCGTACCCACGACAGAAACGTGAGTCCGGCTGATGCGATACCCGTGACGACAGCTAATATGAAGACCGCCTTTCTCGGCAACTGAAAGTCCTCCAAACTCGTTAGCGGCTGCTGCCGAATGTGCGGTCGACGTACGATTGAGCGCTCACATCTGATTGGCTTTGATCCATTCGGGGAATTGCGGTTTGACTGGCTCGCGGGGCATTTGAAAAGTGGGGTCGTCGGGCGGTGGGTTGAGAAAGTTTTCACCCGGCGGCCGCCAGAGGTAGGGGAGTTGAGAATGCCACCAGTCGCCGCACCTCGCCGGGATGCCTGCGGGCTCGAAGTCGACCAGTTTGGTGATGTGCCAGCTCTGAAAGACGTTCCAGCTCGGTGGCATTTCGGCGCGGGGATCGACCCGATCGGGGTGGTCGTCGACCAGGCTGGTGGGCTGGGTGTCGGAGGCGGGGCCCGATAATTCGATACGCCGGGCATCGCGCAGCGTGTTCGGGTTGAGTCCGGTGGTGTTCTGCGGCGCGGCGATCGTGTATCCGCAGACAATCGCCTCGATATTCTTGTGGTCGGCCGAGATCGTCAGCTCGGCGATATAGAGATACTGCGTTCGCGGCGATTTGCCGATCTCGACATATCCGGGGCTGGATTGCGTTGTGTTGAATTGATAGTTCGCGTCGCCCGGAAATCGGGGGCCGCCGGTCGCAACCAGGTAGCCCGGGAAAGTTTTATCTGGACCATAAATATTTGTCAGTTCGAGCGCTTCTCTCGTCGCGCGGACAAGTTCGGCGGGGCGGGAAAATACATCGATCTGCGCCGCAGCGGTCCAGACATGACTGAACTGCGGGTGTAATTGCTCGACGGTCGTCGGCCCCGCCTGCAGCTGGGCGGGCCCGCTTGAGCATCCTGCCGCGGCGACAATAGTCACAACGTCAAGCAGCAGGCGCGCACGCATCGCTGCCACTAGCCTTTCGGAACCACGACGCCGGTGACCTCGGCGTATGCCTGGCTGAAGGTTTCCCATGCGTCGTCACTCAACGAATTGAGCAGGACCTTGTAGGTGTTCGCCACCTCGGTGCTCCGTACGTTTGCCAGTTCGGCGTTGGCCAGTGCCTGTTCATAGTTCAGCAAGTGTCCATCGCCGCCGAAGGCCCATGGATACTGGGCGCGGAGTTCGGGGCTGAGTGTCCCCGGTACCTGTGCAAGAGTCTGGTTGTACAGCCTCTCCCAGTTGGGAGCGGGGAGCTGACTTACTGTGACGTTCTTGTCCGGTTCTTTACCCACGAAATCATTCTTGAGGCCGTCCTTGATCTGATCACCAAGCAGCTCGTCGGCGTAGCCGAATGCTTTACCGAATGGCCCGGCTTTCTTGATTTCGCCTTCCGCTAACCCGGCAAGTCGCTGCCAGGTATCCCACGCGTCCTTCTTGTGCTGCCAGACCTCGTGGAGATTGGCCTGATGATTGGTGGCATCGTGTTGCAGGGCCGTCATCAACCCCTGATCCAATGCACCTTGAATGATGCCCGAGGCGATCAAGTGTGAACCGGCGTTGGGTGCGTGCGGGTCGTGGGCGAAGAGGCCCTCTTGACCGGTCATCGCGGCAACCGCGCCCGCGTTGAAGATTTCGCCCGCTCCGGGATGACTCGGGTTCTTGGTCAGATCCGAGTCCATGATCGACATGATATTGACCAAACCACCGTGCCGGCCGTCGGCGTTGGTCCAGTTATGGTCGCCCAATCCCACGTGGAATCCCGCGGTTTGGCGGTCCGGTGGTGCGCTGGCTCCGGCCATGTCCGGAATATAGGGCGCCATGCTGCTGGCGACCTGGCGCATCAGCTCGGGGTTGAGCTGTCCGACGCTGTGGTGGTTGGATCCCGGCACGTCCAACATCAAATTCCGGGCGGCATCGGTGCTCATCGCTTGGGCGACTGCCTGCATGATCTCCCCGTCTCTGGCCGCCATTGCATAACCTGCGTGTGACTCGCCGGGGTGCACGAACTGCTCGTCCGGGTTGAAGGTGAAGAGTGCTTTGGCGGCCGCGCCGCCGTCCCCCCAGGAGCGGTGAGTGAGCAGATCGGTGACGAAATCCTGGCCGTGGGATGGGTCGAGCACGGCGTCGTGCAGCGCGATCTTGTCGGGCGCCACGGCTCGGAAGATGTCTTCGGTCACGCCGACCGGGTGGCCGCTGTGCCCGGCGGTGTACGCCTCAAGTGCATTCGCATCAATGCTCAGGAGCCCGTTGAAGTCCTGTTCAGAGCGGACCTGGGCATGCAGATACTGGCGTCCGACATCCATTAGTCGCTGGTCCAGCGCGGAACCGGCCTTGTATCGGTCTTCGGCCATGCCCGCGACCCGGGCGATCGACTGGTTGTCCTTCACCCCGTTGAGCAACGTGGCGTTGAGCCCCACCGATTTCGTGACCACCAGATCCCCGCGAGACAGCGATTGCCGGTACCTGTCGGGCAGCAACGCCAAGCCACCGGTAGTAGGGATGTCCTTGTCCCCGGCGATATTCGACGTCACCCGCTCGTTGGAGACCAGTTGTAAAGCATTGGCGACACTGTGGCGAGCGTCGCCGGGCAGGGCGTTGAGAATTGCCTCGATCTCGTCGGGGGTCTTTCCGTCCAAAGACCGAGCCAGCCCGTTCAGATACTCCATCTGCGAGGCGGGGATGTTCACCTCGTCGCCGGCCTGCAGGGCGTCGAGTTGTTCGGGGGTCAGCGAACCCGCCGCGGCCAGCCGCTGAAGCTCTTCAGGCGTCAGATGTGAGGGGTCTTTCAGGATATCCTTCGCGTCGGCACGGGCCTGCGCACCGCCCAACGCCGCCGCGCTGGTGAACGCGGCCCGCAGATCTCCCCTCGTGGCGCTCAGCGCGTTCTTGACCGAGGCGTCGGCTGCTTCGGTGGCGTTGGCGGCAGAAGTGATTCGCTCGGCAAACCGCCGCATGGCTTTCTCGTCGTCCTCGGTTGATTTACCGGGCTTATAGACACTCAAGTCCTCACGCACTAAATAGCCGGCGTTGGTTGCCTCGGCGACAGCTGTGCGGGTCCGCTGCAAGGGCTCGTTGATGACGGCGAAACCGTCGGTGGCAACCTTTGCGGCTCGGTTCAGGTGACCGACCAACTGATGAGCCGCCCGCTGATCCGACTCGGCACGATGCACTGCCGCATCGGCGGCGGCACCCTCCCAATGCCCGCCGTTGATCGCGACCACGGAGGACCTGTAGCGAGTGAACAAGTCCTCGACCTTTGATCCCAAGTTCGTCCAGCCGTTGCCGATTTCGGTGAGCACCGACGGATCCCACGACATGATCTGGGAAAGGGAAAGCGTCACGCAGGTACGTTCCAGTCTCCGGTGGCGTTAATGTAAGCGCTCATCGCCGTGCCGACACTGACCTTCACCTCGTCGGCGTCACGGAACTTGTTCGCCGTGTCCGCCAGAACTCTTCCGGTCTCGTGCAGCCTTTCCTTGACCGCGGGAATCATCTGTCCCGCCACCAGGTCGTGGTCGATGCTGAACGCCTCGGTCACCGCCGTGGGCGCATCTTTGCCCATGGACGTCAACCCGCGTTGCGCAGCAACCGCCAACGCCAGCGGATTGGACGCCGACTTCGCCGTGCTGAGCCCTCCAGCCTCATCGGCCAGCCCGTACAACGCCTGAGCCAATCCGGCCAAGCGGTCCATCTCCACCCGCAAAATCGTCACTACTTCTCCTCCCGACAAGAGCCGACTCTTGAAAACCCTAGCAATCGGGGTAGATGTCAAATACTCACGAATTGTGCGTCCCGCTAATGTCGGGTACATGGGCCCCCGCGTAATCGCCGTGCCCTGTGCACGGCTCCCGCCGACGAGATCTGGCTTCGCCTGACGTCGTTGTGCCCGATTGCCGCACGTGAGTGAGATGACGGCGCTGCGCGCGCAGCGGCGCGGCGGGCGCAGGTTCTGATAGTCGAGTCGGCGCCGCTGCCGGTTCCCGCAGCCGGCGAAATGCTGATCGCCGTGCACGCCGCGGCCATCACGTTTGACGAATTGACGTGGGAAGAGACGTGGACGCGTGACGGCTTCGACCGGACGCCGACGATCGTGTCCCATGAGGTGTCTGGCGTTGTCACCGAAACCGCGGAACTGGTCCGCGGCTTCGGCGTCCGGCGCGTGATCGACACCCGCACAACGGCTTTCGACGAGATGAGTGCGCGCTACGACGTCGTGATCGACACCGTCGGCGGTCAGACCCTGGACCGCTCCTACGGTGTCCTGCGCCGCGGCGGCCGCCTCGTCACCCTCAGCGCGCCGCCCCCTCCGGGCAAGGCCCGCGAATTCGGGGTCACGGCAACGTTCTTCATCGTCACCGCCAACCGGGAGCAGCTCACCCAACTGGCGACCCTCGTCGATGACGGCCGGCTGCACGTCGAGATCGCCCGCACCTTCCCGCTCGCGCAGGGCCGCGACGCGTTCGAAAGCGGTTCGCGCCCGGGACGGCGGGCCGGAAACACTGTCCTGGTCATCCGCGACTGACGGTCCTGTCAGGATCAAGGGCGTGTACGACCTCGAGGGAATTCTTCCGCGCTCCACTGGTCGCCGTCGTGTTCATGCATCAAGACCTCGACCTGGTCGACAGCATGGGTGTCGGGATGTTTCTGCAGAATCTGTTGCTGGCCCTGACCGCTCGCGGACTCGGCACCTGCGTGCAAGTCTCGATCGCCGGTTATCCCGACACCCTGCGCGAACAACTGGGCATCGCGGCCGATGTGCGCATCCTGTGCGGTCTGGCCGTGGGCTACCCTGACCCGGGTTTTCCGGCCAACTCACTGCGCATCGGCCGCGATCGCCCGGACCAGCACGCCGTGTTCCTCGACGAATGAGCTAAGCGCCCGGGAGGTTCACGTTTTTCGTCACGGCCTTCCACTCCTCGATCGACGCCGACATCGCGGCGATCTTGTCCCGCATCGCTTTGAGCACGTCGCGGCCCAGCAGCAATCGCAGTGGCGGATCGTCGAGTTCGGTCACCATCAGTACCGCTTCGGCGACCTTTCGTGGGTCGCCCGGCAGGTGATCGGCGAACTGTTTGATCAGGTCCTTGCGCGCGGCCACGTCGACGTAATCGGCGATCGGCGTGCCGGTTTCCTTCATCGATCGGCTCGCCCAGTCGGTGCGAAACGCGCCCGGCTCGATGGCGGTCACCTTGATACCCAGCGGTCGTACCTCGGTGGCCAGGGCTTCGGTCACCGCCTCCAGCGCGAACTTGGTGGACGAGTAGTACGCGTTGGGGGGGTTGGCCACCAGGCCGGTCATCGACGAGATGTTGACGATGTGGCCGGCGCGGCGCGCGCGCATCCCGGGCAGCACCGCCTTGATCATGTCGACGGCACCGAAGTAGTTGACGTCGAACAGTTTCCGGACTTCGCCGTCCTCACCTTCCTCGACCGCCGACAGGTACCCGTGGCCGGCGTTGTTGACCAGCACGTCGATCCCGCCGAAGGCCCGCTCGGCCGCGTCGATGGCGGGCGCGATCTGAGCGGCGTCGGTCACGTCGAGCGCTACCGCCACGGCGCGGTCGCCGAACTCGTCCGCCAGGTCCCGCACCGCCTCGGCCCGTCGCGCGGTCACCACCACACTGTGGCCCGCTTCCAAAGCCGCGCGGGCGATCTCGCGGCCGAACCCGGTGGAGCACCCCGTCACCAACCACCGTGTCATCAGGCGGTCCCTTCCGGCAGCCGCCGGAGGTAAGCCGCTCGCCGGTCGGCACGTTCCACCGCCCGCTGCTCGGCGCTTACCCGGGGCAGGTGAGGTACCTCGGCGTCAAGCCGGTCCAGCTTGACCACCCGCCCGTGCGCGCCGAGGCCCGCACGCGGTCCCGTCTCGCCGAATTCCGCCATCCGCAGCGTCAGGATGGCTTCGCGCAGTCCGTCGGTGTCGATCCAGTTCGCCACGCCGGGATCCTCGGGTGCGATCACATAGGTGTAGGTTCCATCCTCATTGACCGTTGACTGCGCCTTGTTGAGACTGCCGGTGCGGTCGACGATGTCGAGCGTGGTGCCCCAGATGTTGCTCAGCGGCACCGTGAAGTATTCGGCGCCACCATCGTTGAGGTCCACCACGAACGCCTCGTCCGGTGCGAGATCGATGCGGCCCATCACGTAGAACTGGTTGCGCATCGCGCCGTCGGTGTTCGCGGACCAGGCCAGGTCGAACTGGTTGGCCGGCATCTTGTACGCGCCGTGGCTGAGCTTGCCGGTGAAGTTCGCGAAGTACGCCATCATCGACGCCGTCGCCTCCGCCTGCTGATCACGGCTGCGCGCCGGCGCCGAAGGGGAACCGCCCAGCCGTTGTATCTCAAAGTGATTGGGGTCGTCGCGATCCCAGTTGAGCAGCACGTCGCGGATGTAGAACTCATGCGCCTGCGGGGTGCTTCGCACGTGGTTGGGGCGGCCGTCGGCCGGGTCGGAGTCGACGGTGATGGTGAAGCTGCCGTCGGAGTCGAGCGCAATGGTGCGGCCGTTGAGCACGTCGACCGTGCCCATGTGCGCGTCCCACAGCGTGAAGTAGTTCTCCGTCATCCGGTGCTCACCGACCCGGCCATGAATCTCGTAGCGTTCGTCGCCGGAGATGGGGATCACCCGGTACACGCTGTCCGGATTGTCGATGCCCCAGCGGGATCCGGGAATACGCCGGCCTTCCACCGGGTGCGCCAACCGGGTGATGCAGCTGACCTTGGGCCGCAGCTTGTCCTGATTGGACGACCACACCGCTGCCGAGAACATCACTTCGGCGAACGCGTCGTCGAACCGTTCGCGCATCGCCTCGGACGCCTTGGCGCGGCCCAGCCAGGTCTGAGCTACGTCGCGGTAAGCGGCTTTGACGGTGGGGTGCTCGCTCAGCTCGAGGGCGGCCAGTTCTTGCTCGTGTTGGGACGCCGTAGCGACCGGGTGGTCGGTCACGCGTTGCTCCTGTCTCGAAAACGTCTGTTGTACAACGTGAATCGCTCGTCGACCTGCTCGGGACGCAGACCGTAGTCGGTCAGCCGGTAGGGTGGGCGCTGCCCTTCGCGAGGGCGCACCTGCAGCCAGTGCCGCATGGCGTCCTGCGCCTGCTCGGTCAGCGGCACGTCGATGGCCTCGTAGATCCGGGCCACCTGCCCGATCGGATCGGCGACCGCGTCGTTGAAGTGAATGTCGGTGACGGGGCCAGCGTCCCCGCCGTCCCGGATCGCCATCGCCCGGTCGTTGCTCCACCCCATGCGCTGCAACCATTCGGCGCCCACCCGGTGCAGATCGACGGTGTCCGCGTGCATCGCGTGCAAGGTCGCGTTCAAGCTGGCGCCCGAGGCGATTGTGGTGCCCGGGTCGCGATGCATGTGTACGACGTGCAAATCCGGGAATCTCGACCGCAACACATCCAGGTAGCCAAGGTGCGCGGGCGACTTGAGCACCCAGCGTTGCCCGTGCACACCGCGCCGGCGCTTCTGCCACTGCAGGAATTGCACCATGCGGTGCAGATAGACATAGGCCGGGGTGAAGTCCTGCTCGTCGAGCCAGCAGCGATAGTGCGGCAGGTGCGCACCGGATTCCGGGACGTGCGACAGGAACGCGTCGGCCAGAAAGACGATCTCCTCCTCGGCTTCCCGCGCGTACATCGGATGGATGGTGAACAGATCGGGGGCCAGTTCGCGCGACTTCGCTTCGCGCGCTTCGCTGATCGCGATGCGCGGGTCGACACCGGTGAATTCCTGGCCGAGCCGGGGCGCGACCTCGACCACCTCCCAGCCGTACGCACAGAGAAACCTGGGGTCGGCCGCCAACAGCCGCTGCACCAGAGTTGTTCCGCTGCGCATCATTCCGACGACGACGATCGGTGCGGCAATCTGCTCGTCGAGAATTTCCGGGTGCCGCCGGATCCACTCCTGCGTGCGCAGTCGCATCCGCAGGCTGTGCACGATTCCGGATCTCAGGAGGTGCGTGCCGATAGCGTTGAGGTCAGCGTGGGCGTAGTCAGCCAGCAGCACCCGCAGCGGACCTTCGAATTCGCCGGGGCCCCAGTCGGATAGCGACTCCTTGCGTTGGGCCTCTGCCATCACCGCAGCGGAGTCGAACGGTGTCGCCACTAGAGCTTCAGGTGCTGGCTGACGTCGCCGACCTGGTCGACGAACATGGTGCGGCTGTCGAACCACCACACCCCGTCGAGCCGGTGAAAGGTGTCCTTGTAGTGGCCGGTCACGATCACCTGCAACGGCAGGTCGGGGGTGGCCTGCGTGACGCAGTAATACGACGTGCTGTGTGCAGTCCCCGCCGCCTCGTCGATGTGCAGCTGAACGTTGGTCGTGTTGTGTTTGGTCTTGGGGGTGCCGTCCTCGTAGATACGAGTTGCCATGTCATACATCTGGCGCACCCGTGTGGCGCCGGCGAACACCGTCTCCGGCGGACCGTCCTTTACTCCGCAGATGCGGCCGTGTTCGAAGAGCCTTGCAACCCCGTCCAGGTCGCCGCGGTCGAGGAGTTGCGCGTAGGTGTAGATCAGGTTGGTGATTGCCAGTGCACTGTCACTCACGTCGGACCCACCTCGGCTGTACTCCTTGTTGACGCCAAACCCGTCGGTGACGTTACTTGGAGGCCGAGCCGGCGCGACACGGCGACCCGCATTTCATCGAGCCTGCGTTTTTGGTGGGCCCTACTCGCACTTCCGCGCCAGATTTGCAGGCTCGACAAGCCCGCGCCTGCACGCGGGGCGGCCCTTCACCGAGGCTGCGTTTTTGGTGGGCCCTACTCGCACTTCCGCGCCAGATTTACCGGCTCGTTGATATCGAGCCCCGCCTGCGACACGATCTAGCCGCGGGTGACCTTACCGGCCTTGATGCAGGACGTGCACACGTTCAGACGCTGCTTGTTGCCGCCGGGACGGGTCACGGCGTGCACGGTCTGAACATTGGGGTTCCACCGGCGGCTGGTGCGGCGGTGAGAGTGCGACACCGACTTACCGAAGCCGGGGCCTTTCCCGCAGATATCGCACACAGCGGCCATAGTTCAAACTCCTCAAGTCTGTTGCTGGGGGCCCGGGTCGTCCGGACTGAGCCGGAATAGCACACGTTAGCCCAGGGAGTCCCAGGATACCGACTGTGGTCTGCATCCACCAAAACGGTGACGGCAACCGTCGTACCCGCTGACTAGGCTCTTGGACGGCTACGCTGGCGCGCACCGGCGGCCGACAGCATGGTTATCGGGAGGTGGGGTCGGGTTGGGAACTTCGGATCGTCTGCTCAACGGCGCGGCCCTGCGGGACTGGGCGCACACCGCCGTCAGCGATCTGATCACCCACATCGACGAGATCAACCGGCTCAATGTGTTCCCGGTCGCCGATTCCGACACCGGGGCGAACATGCTGTTCACGATGCGCGCGGCGCTGGCGCAGCTCGACACCCACGATGACGACGAGAACGTCGCCGCGGTGGCGGCGGCGCTCGCGGCGGGAGCCGTCACCGGAGCTCGGGGCAATTCCGGGGTGATCCTGTCCCAGATTCTGCTGGGTATCGCGGAGGTGGCTGCGGACGCCGCCGACGACTCCGGCGGTGTCCTGCGTGCCATCGACGGGGCGACGCTCGGCGCGGCGTTGTGGCGAGGCGTCGAGCTGGTCGTCGCGTCGATGGGCGGCGACGAGGTTTCAGGCACCATCGTCTCGGTGCTGCGGGCCGCCGCTGCCGCCGTAGAGCAGTCGGCCACGGCCGGTGACACCCTGTCGCGCGCCGTGGTCGACGCGGGCGACGCGGCGGTGGTCGCGTTGGAGAAGACAACCGAGCAGCTCGACGTGCTCGCCGACGCCGGTGTGGTCGATGCGGGCGGGCGCGGCCTGCTGGTCATATTGGACTCCTTGCGCTCGACCATCACCGGCAGCGCGCCCGCGCGGCCGACCTATGAGCCGGCACCGCAGTCCCGGCCCGCCGACACCCACACCGCGCGCCCGGCCCCGCAATTCGAGGTGATGTACCTGCTTGCCGGCTGCGACGCGGCGGCGGCCGACACACTGCGAGACCGGCTGGGCGAACTCGGCGATTCGGTGGCGATCGCGGCGGCGCCCTCGGAAAGCCACTCGGTGCACGTCCACACCGACGACGCCGGCGCGGCCATCGAGGCAGGTCTCGCGGCGGGACGCGTGACCCGGATCGTGGTGTCTGCGCTCAGTTCCGGTGCCGCTGGACTACCCGCGGGCAGCTGGACTCGTGAGCGCGCGGTACTGGCCGTCGTCGACGGCGACGGCGCCTACGAGTTGTTCGCCGGCGAGGGAGCCTGTGTGCTGCGGCCGGAACCCGGCACCGATATCAGCGCGCACCAGTTGGTTCGCGCGGTGGTGGACACCGGCGCCGCCCAGGTGATGGTCCTGCCCAACGGGTATGTGGCCGCCGAGGAGTTGGTGGCCGGTTGCACCGCCGCGATCGGCTGGGGGGTCGACGTGGTGCCGGTGCCGACCGGATCGATGGTGCAGGGCCTGGCTGCGCTGGCCGTCCACGACCCGGGCCGCCAGGCCGTCGACGACGGCTACTCCATGGCCCGCGCCGCCGGCGCCGCGCGGCACGGGTCGGTGCGCATCGCCACCGAAAAAGCGCTGACCTGGGCCGGAACCTGTAAGCCCGGCGATGGGCTGGGCATCGCCGGCGACGAGGTGCTGATCGTGGCCGAGGATGTGGCAGGCGCGGCGATCGGCCTGCTGGACCTGCTCCTGGCGTCCGGCGGCGATCTGGTGACCGTGCTGACGGGCGCCGAGCTTGCCCCCTCCGATGCCGAGGCGATGGGGAGAGTCCTGGAGCGGCACATGCACGACCGCCACCCCGGCAGTGAACTGGTGATGTATCGCACCGGCCATCGCGGGGACGTGCTGCTGATCGGGGTGGAGTAGTGGGGGTCGGGCTGGGGGATCGCCTCGTTTACCTGCTGACCGACAAGGCCGTCGGGCTGCTGGACGAGGTGTTCGGCATCAAGACGGTCGGCGACCTCCTGCGGCACTACCCGCGGACCTACGTCGCGCGTACCGGGACGCGCAGTGTCGAGGACGAGCGACCCGAGGCCGGCGAACACATCACCGTCGTCGATGTCATCACCGACACGATGTCAGCCGCCATGAAGAAGAAGACGCCGAACCAGAAACCCAGGAAATTTCTGCGGATTACCGTAGGATCCGGCAGCGGCAAGGTGACCGCCACTTTCTTCAATGCGGACTTCCTCATCAAAGCCCTGACCAAGGGAACCAAGGTGATGTTGTCCGGTGAGGTCGAGTATTTCCGCAACGCCATGCAACTCACCCACCCGGCGTTTCTCGTCCTGGATTCCGCCGACGGGAAAACCGCCGGCAGCAAGTCGTTGCGCAGCATCGCCAACGCCTCGGAGAAGTCCCGCGGCGAAGTGGCGATGGAGGAGTTCGAGCGTCCCTACTACCCGATCTATCCCGCCAGCGCGAGGCTGCAGACCTGGGACATCTACGCATGTGTCCGGCAGGTGCTCGAGGTCCTGGACCCGGTGCACGATCCGTTGCCCGCGGCCCTGCGTGCCGAACATGACCTGATCCCCGAAGACGAGGCGCTGCGCGCGATTCACCTCGGCGACGATGAAACGCAACGCGAGCAGGCTCGCCGCCGGCTGACCTTCGACGAGGCCGTAGGCCTGCAGTGGGCACTGGTCGGCCGCCGGCACGGCGAGCTCTCCCAATCAGGGCCGGCGGCGCCGCCGCAGCGCGATGGTCTGGCGGCGCAGCTTGTGCGGCGGTTGCCGTTCGAGCTGACCGCCGGCCAGCGCGAGGTGCTGGCCGTATTGTCTGAAGACCTCTCGTCGACCCGTCCGATGAACCGGCTGCTGCAGGGTGAGGTCTGCTCCGGCAAGACGATCCTCGCGGTGCTGGCGATGCTGCAGATGGTGGATGCGGGGTATCAGTGCGCATTGCTGGCGCCGACGGAAGTCCTTGCGGCACAACATCGTCTGTCGATCACCGACGTGCTGGGGCCGCTGGGAATGGGGGGTCAGCTCGGAGGTGAGGACCGAGCCACCCGGGTGGCGCTGCTCACCGGGTCGATGGCGGCGGCGCAGAAGAAGAAGGTGCGCGCCGAAATCGCCGGCGGTGAGGCCGGCATCGTCATCGGCACCCACGCGTTGCTTCAAGAGTCGGTGGAGTTTCACAAACTGGGACTGGTGGTGGTCGACGAGCAGCACCGGTTCGGGGTCGAACAGCGCGATCAGTTGCGCGCCAAGGCTCCCGCCGGCATCACCCCGCATCTGCTGGTGATGACCGCAACGCCCATACCGCGCACCGTGGCACTCACCGTCTACGGCGATCTGGAGACGTCTACCCTGCGGGAACTGCCGCGGGGCCGCCAGCCGATCACCAGCAGTGTGATCTTCGTCAACGAGAAGCCGGGGTGGCTCGAGCGGGCCTGGCAGCGCATTCGGGAGGAAGTCGCCGCCGGCCGCCAGGCCTATGTGGTGACGCCGCGCATCGACGAGAGCGAGGCCGACACGAAACCGGACGGTCCGAGGCCCTCCGCGACCGCCGAGGGCACCTTCGCCCGGCTGCACGCCAAAGAGTTGGCAGACCTGCGCCTGGGTCTCATGCACGGACGATTGCCCGCCGAGGAGAAGGACGCCGCGATGGCGGCTTTCCGGGTCGGCCAGATCGATGTGCTGGTGTGCACCACGGTGATCGAGGTGGGAGTCGACGTCCCCAATGCGACAGTGATGCTGGTGCTGGACGCCGACCGGTTCGGGATCAGCCAGTTGCATCAGCTGCGCGGCCGCATCGGTCGCGGAAAGCATCCGAGCCTGTGTCTGCTGGCGACCTGGAGTTCGGCGGGGTCGCACGCCGGTCAGCGGTTGAAGGCGGTCGCCCGGACGACGGACGGGTTCGCGCTCGCCGAGCTGGATCTCCGTGAGCGTAAAGAAGGAGATGTGCTGGGCCGCAATCAATCCGGCAGGGCGATCACGCTGCGCCTGCTGTCGCTGGCCGACCACCTGGAGGTCATCGAGGCGGCCCGGCGTTTTTGCCTGGCGGCCTATGACCAGAACGCGGCCAACCCCGATCTGGCCTTGATGGCAGCGCCGTTCACCAGTTCCGATCGCATCGAATACCTGGACAAGTCGTGAGATTCCGAAGGTTGTGGTGGCTGGCCGCCGTCGCGGCGATCGCTGTGGTGGTCGCCTACCAGACGCTGGGATCGTCCGCGGCACGGCATGCCGACGAGTTCGCCGCTCGCGCAGACGTTCCGACGGTCGCGCCGGGTACCGACGTGCTGGCCGGCATCGCCGTCGTCCCGCTGCGCCTGCACCGCTACGACTATCTGCGCTCGGCGTTCGGCGACGCCTGGACCGACGACAACGACGCCCCCGGTGGACACAACGGCTGCGACACCCGCGACGACATCCTCAACCGCGATCTCGTGGACCTCACGCACGTGTACACCAAGCGGTGCCCGGACGCCGTGGCCAGCGGCACCCTGCACGATGCCTACACCAACACCGTCATCGCCTTCCAGCGGGGCGCCAAGGTGGGTGAGGCGGTGCAGATCGACCATCTGGTGCCTTTGGCCTACGCCTGGGACATGGGTGCCAGCGGCTGGCCACCCGCCGAACGGGTGCGCTTCGCCAACGATCCGGCGAATCTGCTGGCTGTGCAGGGACAGGCCAATCAGGACAAGGGTGATGCGCCACCGGCACTGTGGATGCCGCCCAATGCCGCATTCGCATGCCAGTACGCGGTGCAGTTCATCGCCGTCCTGCGCGGCTACGCGCTGCCGGTCGACCAGGCCTCGAGTGACGTGCTGCGGCGCGCGGCGGCGACCTGCCCGGCCGGATGAGGTGTGCGCCCTCTACGTCCCGGCGAAGGTTTCCGGATCCGGGCGCAGCCGGGTGCCGTCGTTGAGCCCGTTGAGGGCCGCCATGTGCTCGGCGGCCAGCTCGAAGCCGAACACGTCCAGGTTGCCGGCGATGTGCTCAGGATTGGCCGAACGGAATACCACCGAGTTGCCCAGCTGCACGTTCCAGCGCAACAGCACCTGCGACGGCGTCTTGCCGTACTCGCCGGCGATGGAAGTGACGGTCGGATTGTCAGCCAGCTTGCCGAGAGCCAGGGGAGTGTAGGACTGCGTGATGATCTGGTGCTCGGCGTTTGCCTTGCGCACATCGTCCTGGTTGAGCAGCGGGTGCAGTTCGATCTGGTTGACCGCCGGAGTGGCGAACGTCAGATCGATGACCATCGACAGATATTCCGCGGTGAAGTTGGATACGCCGATGGAGCGGGCATGTCCTTCGCCGCGGGACTGGATCAGGCCGCCCCAGGAGTCCACGTATTTGCCCTGCGACGGGGCGGGCCAGTGGATCAGATAGAGGTCGACGTAGTCCAGTCCGAGCCGGTCCAGACTGGCCCGGCAGGCGTCCTGCGAACCTTGAAAGCCGTGATCCTCGGTGGCCAGCTTCGTCGTCACGAAGATCTCCGCGCGTGGAATGCCGGAGGATGCGATTGCGCGGCCGACGGCGGCCTCGTTGCCGTAAGCGGCTGCGGTGTCGATGAGGCGGCAACCCATCTCCAGCGCGGCCGACACCGAGCGTTCGGTCTCGTCTTCCGAGAGTTCCGCGGTGCCGAGCCCGAGTACCGGAATCGTGTTCTCGTCGTTGAGGGCAATCGAGGGAATGGCCGCGGTGCCCGACTCGCCAGTCACGTGATTTCACCTACCTGTCTGAAGTGAATGTTCTCGGATCGTGTCCAATCCGGGTTCCGTCGTCCAAAGGTCACCGACTCGGGGACCACGATATTACCGAGTTGGATATGCCACCTAATCAACCATCGGCGAGTCTCCGGCTGCAAACCTTCGCGACGACGCAGGGCTTGGGCGACCCGGCTCTGAATGCGACGACGTGCCCGCAACGTACAGTTGGTCGCGGGGTATGCCGGGATCGGTGGCCGCGCGGTGGCCGCAGCCCGTCGACGGGAACTCATATGCCGTCGTTTAGCGTGATCGAAGTCCTTACAGGGAGCGTCCCATGACCAAGAGTCTGCCAGACACGCAAGACCTCCATCCCGGAGCAACGCGTGCATCCGCCGGATGGATGGCGCGCATCCAGAACACCGTCACAACCGTTGGCGTCAAAGTCATTCCGTGGATTCCGACCGCCGCGAAACGCTTGCTGACCCGTGGCCGTGCGGTAATCATCGACGGCAACACCCTGGACCCGACGTTGCAGCTGATGCTGACGGGGCTGCGGGCGGCCGGAGTCGACGGCCTGGTCGTCGACGACGACGTCGCCGCCTCCCGGACGATGATGCGTCTGAACATGGAGTCGATGCCCGGACCGCAGGTTCACGTCGAGGTGGGCGAACTCTCGTTGCCGGGGAAGGCCGGTGCGATTCGCGCTCGCCACTACCGGCCGTCCCAGGAGGGACCCGCGCCGCTGCTGGTCTTCTATCACGGCGGTGGCTGGGCGATCGGCGACCTGGACACCCACGACGCGCTGTGCCGTCTGACCTGCCGCGACGCCGCCACCCACGTCTTGTCGATCGACTACCGGCTGGCTCCCGAGCATGCGGCGCCCGCGGCGGTCGAGGATGCCTACGCCGCGTTCGAATGGGCCTGCGAGCACGCCGGGGAACTCGGTGCGGCGCCCGGACGGGTCGCCGTCGGCGGGGACAGCGCGGGCGGCAACCTGGCGGCCGTGGTCAGCCAGATGGCACGCGACCGCGGTGGGCCCACACCCGTGCTGCAGTGGCTGATCTACCCGCGCACCGATTTCACCGCACGAACCCGGTCGCTGAGTCTGTTCGCGCGAGGATTCCTGCTCACCAAACGCGACATCGACTGGTTCACGGCGCAGTATCTGCGCAAATCGGGGATCGACGCCAGCGATCCACGAGTGTCGCCGGCGCGGGCCGAGTCGCTGTCGGGGCTGGCGCCCGCGCTGATCGCGGTCGCCGGTTTCGACCCGCTGCGCGACGAGGGGCAGGATTACGCCACCGCGCTGCGTGATGCCGGCACCGACGTGGACCTGCGGTACATGGGTTCTTTGACGCACGGGTTCGCCATTTTGTTCCAGCTCGGGGGCGGCAGTGCGGCGGGGACCACCGAGCTGATTTCGGCGTTGCGGGCGCACCTGAGCCGGTGCTGACCGGTTGCACCGGCGCGTCGGTAGTCTAGAGGCGCCCGACTGCGCGTGCAGCTGACGAAACGTGAGGATCCAGTGGCGGACAAACCCAAGCGCCCCGCGCGACTCGACCTGAAGTCCGGCGACGGCAAGCTCGGCAGGCTCATCCAGATCGGCGGCACCGCGATCGTGGTGATCTTCGCTGTCGTCCTGGTTTTCTACATCGTGACGTCCAACCACAAGAAGACCGAGGCCGGCGGCGTGGGCGCGGTCCGGGTCGCTTCGAGCAAGCTGGTCACCGACAATGGCCAATCCGGAGGCAAGCCCAAGGCCCTGGTCGCGCTCTACGAGGACTTTCTCTGTCCGGCATGCGGCAACTTCGAGCGCGGCTTCGGGCCCACCATCTCCAAGCTGATCGACATCGGCGCCATCGCCGCCGATTACTCGATGGTGACCATCCTGGACAGCCCGCGGACCCAGAACTATTCGTCGCGCGCGGCAGCGGCGGCGTACTGTGTCGCCGACGAGTCGATCGAGGCGTTCCGCCGGTTCCATTCGGCGTTGTACAGCCAGGACATCCAGCCCGCCGAGACGGGCACGAAATTCCCCGACAATGCGCGGTTGATCGAGATTGCGCGTGAAGCCGGCGCGGCGGGCCAGGTGCCTGACTGCATCAACAGCGGCAAATACATCGCCAAGGTCAACGGGCTGGCCGCAGCCAGCAAAATACGCGCCACCCCGACCATTCGCATCAACGGGGAGGATTACGACCCGTCAACACCCGATGCGTTCGTCACCAAGATCAGGTCGATCGTCGGCAACATCCCGGGCATGGACGAGGCTTCGGCCACGGCGAAGACGTGACCACGTGTCAGTCGACGTTGTTGCCGAGGAGTCCGGCCAGCTGAAACCGGGGGGCGTCTGGGTGCCCGTGCTCAGCGCCTGGTGGGTGCTGATCGGCGGCGTGATCGGCCTGCTCGCCTCGCTCACACTGACCGTGGAAAAGATCGAGATACTGCGCAATCCCTCTTTTGTGCCGTCCTGCAACATCAACCCGGTCATGTCGTGCGGCTCAGTGATGGTGACGACGCAGGCGTCGCTGCTGGGCTTTCCTAACGCCCTGGTGGGCATTGCGGGTTTCTCGGTGGCGGTGGTCACCGGCGTCCTCGCGGTGGCGAAAGTGCCGCTGCCCCGGTGGTATTGGGCCGGGCTGTGGTGCGGCCTGCTCGTCGGTGCGGGATTCGTCCACTGGCTGATCTTCCAGAGCCTGTACCGCATCGGAGCGCTGTGCCCGTACTGCATGGTGGTCTGGGCCGTCACCATCACGATGCTGGTGGTAGTCGGATCCATCCTGCTGCGTCCGGCACTCGAGGACCGCGCCGGACTGCGCATCCTGTTCGGCTGGCGATGGTCGATCGTCACGTTCTGGTTCACCGCCGTTTTCCTGTTGATTCTGGTTCGCTTCTGGAACTATTGGTCGACGCTCATCTGATAAGGGGTCGAGGGTGATCTCCAAAGTCCTGGTGGCCAATCGTGGCGAGATCGCCATCCGCGCGTTTCGCGCCGCCTACGAACTCGGCGTGGCCACGGTCGCCGTGTATTCGTATGAGGACCGCAACTCGCTGCACCGGACCAAAGCCGATGAGTCCTATCAGATCGGCGAAGTCGGGCACCCCGTGCGCGCGTACCTGTCCGTCGGCGAGATCGTCGAAACGGCGCGCCGCTGCGGTGCCGATGCCGTCTATCCCGGATACGGATTCCTCTCGGAGAACCCGGATTTGGCGGCGGCATGCGCGGCCGCCGGCATCACCTTCGTCGGCCCTGGCGCCGAGGTGCTCGAGCTGACCGGCAACAAGTCCCGGGCGATCGCGGCAGCCCGGGAAGCGGGGCTGCCGGTGCTGGAGTCCTCGGCGCCGTCGTCCTCGGTGGACGAGCTGGTCTCGGCCGCGCAGACCATGCGATTTCCGTTGTTCGTCAAGGCCGTTGCCGGCGGCGGTGGACGGGGAATGCGCCGCGTCGCCGACAGTGCCGCGTTGCGCGAGGCGATCGAAGCCGCAAGCCGGGAAGCCGAATCCGCTTTCGGGGACCCGACGGTGTACCTGGAACAGGCCGTGTTGCGCCCGCGTCATATCGAGGTGCAGATCCTGGCCGACACGCACGGCAACGTGATCCACCTCTACGAGCGGGACTGCAGCGTGCAGCGCCGCCATCAGAAGGTCATCGAGTTGGCACCGGCGCCGAACCTGGCCGCGGAGCTGCGCGAGAAGATCTGCGGGGACGCCGTCGCGTTCGCCCGCCAGATCGGCTACAGCTGCGCCGGCACCGTGGAATTCCTGCTCGACGAAGGCGGCCATTACGTCTTCATCGAAATGAATCCACGAATTCAGGTGGAGCACACCGTCACCGAGGAAATCACCGACGTCGACCTCGTCTCCAGCCAACTGCGCATCGCAGCCGGGGAGACGCTTGCCGATCTCGGCCTCACCCAGGACGCTGTCCGACCGCGCGGCGCCGCATTGCAGTGCCGAATCACCACCGAGGACCCGGCCAACGGATTCCGTCCCGACACCGGCCGGATCAGCGCGCTACGCACGCCGGGCGGGGCCGGCATCCGATTGGACGACAGCACCAACCTGGGTGCCGAGATCGGTGCCCACTTCGACTCCATGCTGGTCAAGCTGACTTGCCGCGGGCGCGACTTCACGACCGCCGTCAACCGGGCGCGCCGAGCAATGGCGGAATTCCGGATTCGCGGGGTATCGACGAATATCCCATTCCTGCAAGCGGTTCTGGACGATCCCGACTTCCAGGCCGGTCGCGTCACAACGTCATTCATCGATGACCGGCCGCAACTCCTGACCGCGCGTACGTCTGCCGACCGTGGCACCAAGATCCTCAACTATCTGGCCGACGTCACCGTCAACAAACCGCACGGCACCCGGCCGTCAACGGTGTACCCGCAGGACAAGCTGCCGGAGATCGATCGCGACGCCCCACCGCCGGCCGGATCCAGGCAGCGCTTGGCCGAGCTCGGTCCGGAGGGTTTCGCGCGCTGGCTGCGGGACTCACCAGCGGTGGCAGTCACCGACACGACGTTCCGCGATGCGCATCAGTCGCTGCTGGCCACCCGGGTGCGTACCAGCGGATTGCTGATGGTGGCACCGTATCTGGCGCGCACCACGCCGCAGCTGCTGTCGGTGGAGTGCTGGGGCGGTGCGACCTACGATGTGGCGCTGCGATTCCTGAAAGAAGACCCGTGGGAGCGGTTGGCAGCGCTGCGCGAGTCGATCCCGAACATCTGCCTGCAGATGCTGTTGCGGGGCCGAAACACCGTCGGTTACACGCCCTATCCGGAGATCGTCACGTCGGCGTTCATCCAGGAGGCGACGGCCACCGGCGTCGACATATTCCGGATCTTCGACGCACTCAACAATCTCGACTCGATGCGCCCGGCCATCGACGCGGTGCGGGAAACCGGTTCCGCGATAGCCGAAGTCGCGATGTGTTATACCGGCGACCTTTCCGATCCGGGGGAGCGGCTCTACACCCTCGATTACTACCTGCGGCTGGCCGAAGGGATCGTGGCGGCCGGTGCTCATGTGCTGGCGATCAAGGACATGGCCGGACTGCTGCGGGCACCCGCCGCTGGCACGCTGGTCAGCGCGTTACGGAGTCGCTTTGATCTGCCGGTGCACGTGCACACCCACGACACGCCGGGTGGCCAACTCGGCAGCTACGTGGCCGCGTGGCAGGCGGGGGCCGACGCCGTCGACGGAGCGGCGGCACCGATGGCGGGCACCACCAGCCAGCCCGCCTTGAGTTCGATTGTGGCCGCCGCCGCCCACACCCAATACGACACGGGATTATCGTTGCCGGCGGTGTGCGCCCTGGAGCCGTACTGGGAGGCTTTGCGAAAGGTGTATGGGCCCTTCGAATCTGGGCTTCCCGGCCCCACCGGCCGGGTCTACCACCACGAGATCCCCGGCGGCCAGTTGTCCAATTTGCGCCAACAGGCGATCGCGTTGGGGCTGGGGGACCGGTTCGAGGAGATCGAAGAGGCGTACGCCGGGGCCGACCGGGTGCTCGGTCGGTTGATCAAGGTGACTCCGTCGTCGAAGGTGGTCGGTGACCTGGCTTTGGCGCTGGTGGGCTCAGGACTCAGCGCCGACGAATTCGCCGCGGATCCAGCGCGTTTCGACATCCCCGATTCGGTGCTGGGCTTCCTGCGGGGCGAATTGGGCGACCCGCCCGGCGGATGGCCGGAGCCGCTGCGCGAGGCGGCGCTGGCCGGCCGGTCACCGGCCAAGCCCGCCCCGCAGTTGAGCGCCGATGACGAGAACGCGCTGGCGGCGCCGGGTCCGAAGCGGCAGGCGACGCTGAACAGGCTGTTGTTCCCCGGCCCGACAAAGGAATACGAAGAGCACCGCGAAACCTACGGCGACACGTCGCAATTGTCGGCGAACCAGTTCTTCTACGGGTTGCGCCAGGGCGAAGAGCACCGGGTGACATTGGAGCGCGGTGTGGAGCTGCTGATCGGGCTGGAGGCCATCTCCGAACCCGACGAGCGAGGTATGCGCACCGTCATGTGCATCATCAACGGTCAACTGCGGCCGGTGCTGGTGCGCGACCGCAGCATCGCCAGCGCGGTGCCGGCCGCCGAGAAGGCCGACCGCGGCAACCCGAATCACGTTGCGGCGCCGTTCGCCGGCGTGGTCACCGTCAGCGTCCGCGACGGCGACCGGGTGAGCGCCGGGCAGACCATCGCGACCATCGAGGCGATGAAGATGGAAGCTCCGATCACCGCGCCCAGCGACGGCACCGTGGAGCGCGTCGCCGTGTCGAGTACCGCCCAGGTGGAAGGCGGGGACCTGCTGGTGGTGCTGGGCTGACGCGCATCATCGGCGGTTCAGCCGGCGGCCGGCGCCTCGCGGTTCCCGCGCGGGGAACCAGGCCGACCACCGACCGGGTGCGCGAGTCGCTGTTCAACATTTTGACAGTGCGGGTGGACTTCGCCGGACTGGCGGTGCTCGATCTCTATGCCGGTTCGGGCGCGTTCGGGCTGGAGGCGCTCTCGCGCGGGGCCGCGTCAGCGCTGTTCGTGGAGTCCGACCAGCGCACTGCGGCCGTTCTGGCGCGCAATATCGCCACCGTCGGTTTGCCGGGTGCCGTATTGCGGCGCGCGACGGTGGCCACGGTGCTGGCGGCCGGTACGTCCTCACCCGTCGACCTGGTGTTCGCCGACCCGCCCTACGACACCGAATCCGGTGAGGTCCGCGCAGTCCTGGATGCGTTGGGTACGCACGCCTGGGTGCGGGAAGGCACTGTCGCGGTGGTGGAGCGTGGTGTGGCAAGCACGCCGCTGACCTGGCCGGAGGGCTGGTCGGTGTGGCCGGCGCGGGTTTACGGCGACACTCGTTTGGAGCTGGCCGAACGGGGCTGAGTGCGCTGCTAGCGTGGTTGACCATGAGCCGCGTCGGCGACGATGCAGTGGGGGCACCACTTGCTTGCGGGGGACGCAGCGATGAAGAGGAGCGACGCAGATGAGTGGCGCGGTATGCCCCGGGTCCTTCGATCCGGTCACGTTGGGCCACATCGACGTCTTCGAACGCGCCGCTGCGCAATTCGACGAGGTGGTGGTCGCGATCCTGATCAATCCTGCCAAGCAGGGCATGTTCGACCTCGCCGAGCGCATCGCGATGATCGAGGAGTCGACTGTTCACCTGCCCAACCTGCGGGTGAAATCGGGGCAGGGTCTGGTCGTCGATTTCGTCCGGTCCCAGGGAATGAACGCAATCGTGAAGGGCCTGCGCACCGGCACCGATTTCGAATACGAGCTGCAGATGGCCCAGATGAACAAGCATGTGGCCGGCGTCGATACGTTCTTCGTGGCGACCGCCCCACGCTATTCGTTCGTCTCGTCATCGCTGGCGAAGGAAGTCGCGATGCTGGGCGGCGATGTGACCGAGCTACTGCCCGAACCGGTCAACAGGCGTCTGCGTGAACGGACAGCGCGGCAGAATGGTTAGGCCGGGAAAGCCTTTGCTTTTCGGCCATTTCGCGCAGTGTGGTCGCACTGTTGTCCCACCGGCGTATCCTGGCTGCGCCGGCAGGTGATTGTCCTTGTCTGATCTCGGATTCGACGGTTTCGTAGCGCGGGTGGCCCTTGGTGCAGGCGTCGGTCCGGGGTGTTGAATTCGTTCGTACCGAGTTGCTGTGCAACGCTTTTCACGGAACCGTTGCCGGCGGAAGTTCGGTCGCGTCACCGACTGCGTTGAATTCATGGTTGCCCATGACGATCCGGGCGCTGCCGCCGTCGACTATGCCTCTGACGATCTCGAGCACGCCCAGTTGCTCACTGCTGCGGTCGACGAGGTCGCCGACGGAGATCGTCTGGCGCTGTGGATGGCGGAGGGTGCCCGCCCGATCGTGATAGCCCCGCAGCGTCTGCAGAGTTGAAGCGCAGCCGTGGATGTCGCCGACGATGTCGTAGCCCGGCCGGCACCATCCTCGCACCCAGGCGCCGAGCGGTATAGCGGACCGACCACCGTTTGCGTTACCGTCCTGCCCAGAGTTGCGCGACGGGATCGAGGAACAGCCATGTCGGGGACCGTGCTGATCACCGGTGCTTTCGGTCTGGTGGGGACCGAGACTGTCAGACGATTCGCGGCCGACGGCTGGCGGGTGATCGCCACGGCGCACCACAAAACCTATGACGTGTTGCCGCCGCGCGTGCAGACCCGGCGAATCGACCTGACCGAACCTACGCAGGTGCGGTCTCTGGTAGCGGAAGTGTCACCCGACGTGATCGTCCATCTGGCGGCCGTGATCCCGCCGTTGATTTACCGCGACGCCGCCTTCGCCCGTAAGTTGAATGTGGGCGCCACCGCTTCGCTGGTCTGCGCCGCCTCGGATCAACCGCAACCGCCACGCTTCCTGCATGCTTCCAGCACCGCGATATACGGCTCCCGCAACCCCTATCGGCATCCCGAGCTGGTGGGGATGGACACTCCGTTGCGGCCTTGCGAGCTGTACGGGGGACACAAGCTCGAAGCCGAGGAAATCGTGCGGGCCTCGACCCTGGACTGGGTGGTGTTGCGGCTTGGCGGTGTGTTCAGTGTCGACCCGCGTGCGATGCCCTTCTCGCGCGACATGATGTACTTCGGCAGCGCGCTACCGTCGGACGGCCGGGTGCATGCCGTCGACACCCGCGATGTGGCAGCGGCTTTCGCGACCGCCGCACAACGCGACGTGGTCGGCGAGATCTTTCTGATCGGCGGCGACGAGTCACACCTGTTGCGGCAGGGTGAGATTGCGCCGGCCCTGGTGGCCGCTCAGGGCATGGCCGGTGCGGTGCCGCAGGGGCGGCCTGGCGACCCCAACAGCGACGACTGTTGGTACCCCAACGCCGACTGGATGGATGTGTCGAGGGCGCAGCAGGTGTTGCAATTCCAACACCATTCGTGGCCCGACATGATCGCCGAGATGCGTACCCAGGCCGGCTGGAGGCGTTATCCGAGACGGTTGATCGTTCCGATGGTGCGTCAGTTCATCAAACGGCAATCGGCGTATCGCAAATCGCCGGGCCAGTATGCCGATGTGTGGGCAGCCCTCGGCGCCCGATTCGGCAGTACGGCGGTCGACACCGCCAGAGCCTAGAAGACGATGGTCTGGTTGTCGTGCACGATGACGCGGTCCTGGCAGTGCCACAACACCGCACGCGACAGTACCGCGCGTTCGACGTCCGCACCCACACGCACCAGATCGTCGACGGTGTCGGTGTGGCTCACGCGGACCACGTCCTGCTCAATGATCGGGCCCTCGTCGAGGACTTCGGTGACATAGTGCGCGGTGGCGCCGACGAGTTTGACGCCTCGTTCCCGAGCCCGCTTGTAGGGGGCCGCACCGACGAACGCCGGCAGAAACGAGTGATGGATGTTGATCAGCGGACACCCCACAGCGTCCAGAAATTCCGGTGTCAGAATCTGCATGTACCGGGCGAGAACCACTAAATCCACGTTGCCGCTGAGTAATTGGAGCTGACGCTGCTCGGCCTCGGCACGGGTGTCACGGGTGGCGGGGATATGGACGAACGGCACGCCGAAGGGCCGCACCCGCTCGGCCAGGTCGGGGTGGTTTGCGATCACCATGGCGATGGACATCTGCAGTTCGCCACGTCGGTTGCGCCACAACAGGTCCAGCAGGCAGTGATCATCCTTCGACGCCATGATGGCCACCCGCTTGGGCTTAGCGGCCTGGGTGAACCGGTAGTCGATGCCGAACTTGACGGCGACGGTATCGGCGAACTCGCGCTCCAATCCGTCGATCGCAGCGGTCAGCCCCGGCAGGTGAAAGATGGCCCGCTGCAGGAAGGTTCCGCCCTCGGGCGCCGTAGAATGCTGATCCAGCGAAATGATGTTGGCCCCGGCCTGAGTGAGGAAGGTGCTTACCGCGGCGATGATGCCGGGGCGGTCGTGGCAGCGAAGCAACAACCGTCCGATGTCGGCGGGCTCATTCGGTGTTGACACCCAGGTCCCTTTCGCCGTGAATTTCCGCAGGCCAGGATACCGCCGCGGTCTGGGCGTGATGGCAGCTATGGGTCGTCTTCGTCGTCGGGTGCGAGCAGCTTTTCGGGGTGGCGCCTCTCTGTGTCAATGTTTTGGTGGTTCGGTTATATGGTGGCTGTTAGCTGGCCCGGTTGAGTGACTTAGTCCGAAGTGTCGGTGTAGGGGTTTTAGCCGGCCGCGCGGGACTTCTGAGCCGCCCCCATGTGTCCCGCCGGGTCAGCCCTGAATCCCTGAGCTTCGCGCTGTAATTGGCGGCACCGAGACCGAGGGCTCCTTCGATAGCCCAGTCTGCGTGGGGCCATCGACGAGCAAAACGCCGCAGCGTCTGGTAACCATCGCGGCTAACTGGGACGCGAATGGTAGCCAAAGGGACCAAAGTGGCATCGACAGCGGCAGCGGTCCATGACGCCTTGTGAGGATCAACGGCAATCACTACCCGGCGAATGTGGATATTTGTCGTCACCGAAACAGCACCAACCCTTCTTCATGTAACTCAATTGGAAGCAAGGAGGGCACACCAACTTTCGGTTACGCAGGCCTCTCTTCAGCCACCCCTTGCATAAGGCGGTGGTGGCCGGCCGACAAGCCACCCCGGAGTCGGCCAGCAGGCGACAGTGTGAATCGCCCTGGTTAGCCCGGAGGCTCGGACTATTGGATTTCGACCAGGGGTTGGCCGCTCT